>JAJZTR010000183.1 GCA_021848775.1 Chloroflexota bacterium
TGTTTGTGGGCAGGACAGGACTCGAACCTGCGACATCGTCGGTGTAAGCGACGCGCTCTAACCAACTGAGCTACCCGCCCAATATTTCCTTCGGCGGCTATTATACCGCGAAAATGCTTCTATGCTACACTTTTCATGCAAAGACACACCTATTATCAGAGGAGTTGAACAAATACGATGCGCCTTGTACGCTTTCACACACGCAAGCTCGAGCCAACCTACGGGTGGGTTTATGGAGAAAAAATAGGGCTGATAGAAGGCGTCCCATACGGCGATTACCGCCGGTTGGAAGCTGAAATCGATATCCATTCGGTTGAATTGCTGCCGCCAACTCAGCCGAGCAAAATTATTTGTGTCGGGCGAAACTACATCGAACATGCCAAAGAACACGGGGTGGAGGTACCGGAAGTCCCCCTGCTATTTTTAAAACCTCCTTCCACCCTAATCGGGAATGGAATGCCGATTGTGCTGCCGCCGCAATCCAACCAGGTGGAACACGAGGCTGAGCTGGCAGTCGTAATCGGCAAACGCGGGCGCTGGATTGCACCTGGGGACGCAGCGGAATATGTTTTTGGCTATACGGTTGCCAATGATGTAACCGCGCGTGATTTGCAGCGCCGTGACGGGCAATGGACGCGCGGTAAAGGTTTTGACACTTTCTGCCCGGTGGGTCCATGGATCGAAACCGACCTGGATGCGTTCGATCTGTTAATTACCTGCCGGGTGAACCAGGATATTCGGCAAATGGCATCGACGCGGGACATGGTATTTTCCATTCCGCAATTGATCGCTTACGCTTCAAGCTTTATGACGCTCGAGCCCGGTGATTTATTGCTGACAGGCACACCGGCCGGGGTCAGTCCGCTGGCTGCAGGGGATGTGGTTGAGGTATCCATCGAGGGAATCGGCGAATTAACCAATCCAGTCGTGGAAGAAGCGCAAATCGCTTAGGGTTTGTGGTTAATTATGATAATATTCCAATGGTTTGCGAAACGGTTTGCATTGACAAACCATTTCCGGTTTTGTATAATAAAGTTGAAATTTGATATTGATTAATAATTTAAACAGGCAATTCAGGCGGCGTAGATCTGATCACTTAAGGTGGTCGCTTTGTTGGATTGAAAAATCCGACGGGTGGTCAGGTAGCCAATAGCGAAACCGGCCCAAGGCCGGTTCTTCGTTTTAAAACGCATCATGGGAGGACATAATGGACGAAGTTTACACGCAAGAGGTTGGATCTGATCTGGACGAGTACTACTCAAGCGAGCGATCGCGAATTCTGGTGGTGGAAGACGATCTGGATACCGCATTTCTGCTCAAACAAATTCTACGCAATGCCGGGTTTGATGTCCTCAGTGCGAGCAATGGGAAAGAAGCGCTCAATAAAGTCAATCTCAGTTTTCCCGATCTGGTACTGCTCGACTTGATGATGCCAGAAATGGATGGTTGGGAGACGATCGATCACTTGCGGCAGGTGAGCAGCACGCCGGTTATCATTCTCACAGCCCTGAACAATAAGGAAAATGTCGTCACATGCTTCCAAAGCGGGGTGGATGATTACCTGACAAAACCTTTTTTCAAAGGGGAAGTTGTGGCACGGGTGCAGGCAGTCCTCCGCCGGTCACGTTCCACCCGTGATACCAACCGTTTTGTATTCCCACAGGTTGGATTGGCAATCGATATCCAGACCCGCGAAGTCCGGTTGAAGAATGCGCGCATTCAACTCACAGGCAAGGAATTCAGTGTTTTGTTCAATCTGGCAAAACATGCGCCGGAAATTGTCCACTACCAGCAAATTTCGCAGGCGGTGTGGGGCAAGGATTTTCCGCAAGCCCGCCAGAGGATTAAATATCTGGTTTATCTGCTGCGTCAAAAATTCATGGAAGCCGATCCTGCTGCTGAGAATCTGATCGTGAACGTCGATCGATTAGGATACAAGCTAATCACCAATGTGTGAAATAAAAATGAGAGGTGGGTGCGACCGGGCGGCTGCTCATGCCGCTCGGTTGTTATTCCCGCCTTTTGTAAAAATTTATTGGATTCAATATTTTCAGGATCAGTTGACCTTTAATTCAAGGTGAAACCATTCGCATAAAACGTTTAATGAAATTATTCTTTGCCGTGAAGAAACTAACTCCTTATTTACTCGTTTTTATGGGTGTAATCGTTATTATTTTAGGCGTTACCGGGTCGCTTCCGGTGATTCGGGACAGAATCCTGATTCGTCTGGGATTGAGAAATGAACTAGAAGTTTCGACGATGGGGTTTAAACCCTTCGCGGTGCCGGTTGCAAGTCGATCCGAGCATGAGGTAGCCCCCATTGTCGAAATAACCCAGGCTGCAGCCGGGTCTTATGGTAATTTGTTTCCCACACCGACGCTCTCGAGTTTGGAACCCTTCACAAATACCGGCGAAATATCACCAACTCCGACTCCAGCACCAACCCCATTCCCTACAATTCCCGCCCGGTTGGAGATACCATCCATCGAACTGGATGCCCCGATAATAGCCGCTAATCCGTCCGAAATTAGGATTGGCAGCGATTATTATGAACAATGGGAAGCGCCTGACGAGTTTGCCGTAGGCTGGCATACGACCTCGTCAAGGTTGGGTGAAATCGGCAATACCGTCTTGAACGGGCACCACAATATATTTGACCGCGTGTTTGAAAATCTGCATAAAGTTGAACCCGGGCAGGAGATCATCGTCTACGGCGGAAATTTGCGCTATACCTATATCGTGGTCAATGTGATGATCTTGCCTGAAAGAAATGTCGATATGGCAACCCGCGGAGAAAACGCGAGGTGGATCCTGCCGTCGACCGACGAACGCCTGACATTGATCACCTGCTGGCCGGCGGAATCAAATACGCACCGGTTGATTGTGGTGGCTCAACCGCTCAACAAACCGGTTGAAATTACACCCACAATGGCACCAGCTGGCCTAAAATAATCCGCCGCAGCGGAATATTTTAATAGAATAAAAAATAAATTCGACGTTACTGCATAAAGTGCTTTAATGCCAGATTGCGCGGAAGCACCTGCAAGATTTTTATTTCTTCCGGTTGGGCTATGATGAATAAACGGCCCCAGGATGGCTCACCGTTGGCCTCGATGCAGGTCTGTAAGACCAGTTTCCCTTCCTGGGCATAAACAGCGTAAAAGAGGCTGGTCACGCTGATCCGTTGTCCAGTGGGGTCTTTGAGATCAACAAAATCAGAGTAGGGGCTGTTGGGGGAGAGTGCCTGGTATTCCATGACCTCGACCACGCGGTAGGTTTGAATGTGACCATCACCATAGACGAGCGCGAGCACTTCTCCCATATCCACATCAAAGAATTGCCCGCCCAGGAGATAATTATGGGCTAATAGAGCAATGGAACCATATTGCGTTGCCATTGCAAATTGGGTTGCTATTTCAGCTTCGGTGGAGACAAACCCCGGTGCGGATGCGGGTTGTTGTACTATCGGGGCGGCGAATAAACCCTGGGCGAAAATTCCGGCAGCCTGGTTTGGGTTCCCACTGGTGGCAACGGAAGCTACGAAGGGTGCAAGGGAGACGGCTGATACGCTGGCAGGCGAAGCGTTTTCGAGTTGCGGGCCGGTTACCGGAATCGGATTGGCAGATACAGTGCCTGCGTTACTGGAAACAAGCGCAATCGCGAGAAATATGGTCAGCAAGAAGGAATATTTTTTGTTCACGGTTAGTATCAGTAATAATTTGGTGGGAATACGATACTAATTTAGTTTGTTTGGACAGGTTCGGCAAGGGTTATAGGACTGTTGTTAACTAAATGTAAGGGGTGAAAATCGCTCACGAGAACATTAATGGAAGGTAAATTGCCCTGTGGTATAATTTGCGTGATTTTTTATTCTGCTCACCCGTCGGTGAATCGAAGGAGACCTAGAATGTCTGGACATTCTAAATGGGCAACGATCAAAAGGAAAAAAGGCGCTGCCGATGCCAAGCGCGGGCAGGTTTTTACCCGCCTGACAAGGGAAATCGTGATGGCAGCCCGAGAAGGCGGCGGCGATACTGATTCAAATTTCCGTTTGCGGCTGGCAGTAGAAAAAGCGCGCGGCCAAAATATGCCGAAGGAAAACATTGAGCGGGCGATCAAACGGGGCACCGGTGAGGGCAAAGACGGCGCGGTATTCGAACAGGTATTTTATGAAGGGTACGCCCCAAATGGGGTGGCACTAATGATCGAATGCTTCACAGAAAACCGCAACCGCACCGTCGCGGAAGTACGTCATGTGCTTACACGCTCGGGCGGGACATTGGGCGAAGCAGGATCGGTCGGCTGGCAATTCAAGCGGTCGGCTTATTTTTCTGTGTCCGGGAACGAATCAGAAATGGAAAAAATCTTCGACCTAGTCGTAATGGCGGGGGCAGACGACGTCAATTATGATGACGGTTCCATAGAAATCATCGGACCAGTCGAAAGTTTCAAAACTATCATGGACGCCTTGAGAAGCGGCAAATACAGCATGGAAGACGCTGAATTACGCATGCTGCCAACCAATGAAATGGAGTTGAATGTAGGCGATACGCTCCAGGTTTTAAAATCAATTGAGAGCCTGGAAGAATTGGATGATGTGCAGAATGTTTTCCACAACCTGCACATTTCTGAGGAGGCGCTCGCGTCCCTGGCGGAGGAATAGCCGGGATGTTGATTATTGGAATCGACCCCGGTACTGCTACAACCGGCTATGGCCTGGTGCGCGAAACCGATAACGGCATAGAAGTGGTTGATTTTGGGGTGGTGGTGACCCCGGCCGGAGAGCGGCCTGAAATCAGACTGTTCCAGATTTACGATGAATTAACAAAACTAATGCTTCTCCATCGACCTACATCAGGCGCCGTGGAGAGGCTTTTTTTTCAGCGCAATGTCTCCACGGCAATCGCGGTTGGGCAGGCGCGAGGCGTAGCCATGCTAGTGATGGCTCAAAATTCAGTGCCCGTCAGCGAGTACACACCATTGGAAGTCAAACAGGCGGTTACGGGTTACGGCAAGGCGGATAAAAACCAGGTTCAGCAGATGGTTAAGGCGCTGCTCGAGTTGGAGGATATTCCAAGACCTGATGATGCCGCTGATGCCCTGGCTATTGCTATTTGTCACTTGCACAGCATGAAGTATTCCACCCTCTCAGCATGATTACCA
>JAJZTR010000184.1 GCA_021848775.1 Chloroflexota bacterium
GTACGAGAATTTCAATGCCGCGGCTGCCAAAATTACCGTCCACGGTCGCAGTGTTCACCCGGGCACTTCGAAGAACAAAATGATCAATGCGAGCCTGGTCGCTATCGAACTGAATAACCAGCTCCCTGCAAATCAACGCCCGGACAATACCGAAAAATCCGAAGGTTTTTACCACCTGACCCAATTCAACGGCGACGTGGAAACCGCCGAGTTGAAATACATCATCCGCGAGCATGACCGGGTCAAGTTCGAGGCGATGAAAGATAATTTGCGCAGCATTGTGGCTGGCTTGAACCAGAAATATGGTGATAACCGTGTGAGTCTGGACCTGAAGGACACCTATTACAATATGCGCGAAAAAATCGAGCCGGTAATGCATGTGATCGACCTGGCGCGGTCCGCGATGGAAGCGGTGGGGGTTAGCCCCCTGGTCATCCCTATTCGCGGCGGCACCGATGGCGCCCGATTGTCATTTATGGGTTTACCGTGCCCCAACATTTTCACCGGCGGGCATAATGCGCATGGTCGTTATGAATTTGTGCCTGTCTTCGCCATGGAAAAAGCGGTCGACGTCATTCTGGAAATTGTGAAGAAAGCTGTAAAATAGGACCTCGAATTCCATTACAAGATGAAATTCGAGGTTTGTGAGCAGCCCCCCACTCGATGTGCTTGCCTGAAATTGATTAAATAAATGCGGGTGGTCGATCCGATCACCGATTACACCAGAGCGATCTTCACCAAGCTGAATGTCTCATATCGCAACCAGGCCGTCGTTACCGCGCTGCGATATGGGCTGGTGAATCTGGGGGGAAAATCAACCAGATAATCCGCCGTAACCGACTAGTTCAAAGGAACCCAAATTTATGCCCATACCCAACTCCGACACAGTTCTCCTGATCACCCATAATGGCATGGGAAGCGCCGAACCCGAACTCCAACTCAAGTTAATGTCGACCTATCTCAAGCTGCTCGATGAGCACAACATCCTGCCCGCGGCAATCTGTTTTTACACGGATGGAGTTAAACTTGCTGCCACCGGCTCGCCCGTGCTGGATTCATTAAAGTCGTTGGAATCGAAGGGCGTGCGTCTCATTCTATGCAGTACCTGCCTGAATTTCTTCGATCTGACGGATCAGGTGCAGGTTGGCATTGTCGGCGGCATGGCGGATATCATCGAGGCGCAGTTCAAAGCGGATAAGGTAATTTCGCTCTAACAGACGAAAACTTCCCTTCAGAGCTGCTTTGACACCAGCGGGTCTGTCAAAAGATGGTCGGGATGAACATCTTAGTCTTTTGCATGTAGACCTGATATTTTTCATCAAAGTACCGCAGGTTTTCGCTTTCTTCTTTCCTGGCCATGACCACCAATAGGGCTGTGGTGATCACTGCCAGGAATATCGATATCCAGTTCACATCCTTCAAGAGAATCCCCCAGCCAAGAAACAGCAACGAACTGTAAAACGGATGCCGGATGTATTTATACACACCGGTGGTGACCAGTTCGGTCGTCCTCTCGATTCCTACCAGAGCAGGTTCATTCCGCTCCTGGTTAATCTTCCCCTTTTCACGAAACAATCGAACGCCTTGAATGATCAATACCAGCGAAATAATTAAGAATACCCGGGAGATGATTTGTGGAGGGCTGAAGGGTTCGACAAACCAGGCATCTACCGCCAGCAAGAATAAGATAAGAATGGATTCGAAAACAAAGGTGCGGTAGAAACCATGGCTCTGAGGATCACGTAAGGAGGATCGCGAGACCCATAAGATTCCGATCGTTACGATCACAAAGATAATGACCTTATATATCGAAGGCATGGTTGGTCCTCCCGATTATTAAACATGATACCTGTTTTTTTTACTGAGGAACAAGAAGATGGGAAGCACCTCACGCTCTATGTCCAGGTAGGGTGAAAGGGCTAAATAAATAGTGCCCCGCACGCGCTGCGCGCCCTTCAGGAGAGGGGATCCCACAAGGGGACAATGTTCGAATATCATCCCCTCAAGGGGGACCCCGGTTTTGATACCATTTGTGCCCCCAAGGGGATCCCACAAGGGGACAATGTTCGAATATCATCCCCTCAAGGGGGACCCCGGTTTTGATACCATTTGTGCCCCCAAGGGGATTCGAATATCATCCCTTCAAGGGGGACCCCTGTTTTGATTCCATTTGTGCCCCCAAGGGGTTTCGAATATCATCCCCTCAAGGGGGACCCCTGTTTTGATTCCATTTGTGCCCCCAAGGGGATCCCACAAGGGGACAATGTTCGAATATTATCCCCTCAAGGGGGACCCCTGTTTTGGCCTTACTTATCCCTCGATGGGATGTGAGGGCCATTTTATGTTCTTAATTATTAAGTGCCCCCAAGGGGATTCGAACCCCTGTTTTGGCCTTGAGAGGGCCACGTCCTGGGCCACTAGACAATGGGGGCATCAAGCGCAGGGGATTCTATCACGCACATGACAGCCTTGTCAACAATTCATTGACACATGTGCCATCTATGCTATGATTGAAGTGTTAATTATTTTTTAAATTTTCCCGCACCTTAACAGCTACCTTTTTTTCTCCCTGGAGTTTTCATGAGCACTGATTTCGTTTTTCGTTTAATTGGCATGGTTGCTTTTACAGTAGTTGGCGTTGCCTGGGGGACACAGCTTGGCGAAGTCGCCAACGTCGATCCACGGCCATCGGTTTTTTCGGTCGAACAATACGCCGTCACTTTTGGTCTGGTTGGCGCCCTGGTGGGTCTGATTCTTACACCTTATTTCACCACCCGGCCGGTGCGTGCCATCCGCAGTTTCCTGCTGAAAGTCTCGGCACAAACATTATTTTCCGGATTGATCGGGTTGATTGCCGGGTTAATGATCGCGGTGCTGTTGGCTTTTCCCCTTTCGCGGCTGCCTTCGCCATTCGGTGAAATATTCCCATTCATCGGGGTATTGCTTTTTGGATACCTCGGCGTTGCAGTATTTATTACGCGTCAGAACGATGTGGCCATGTTTCTTGGCAATTTTAATAAAGCTGGACCACTGGCGGCATCGGTCGACCAATCGGCTGGGTGGGCGGAATCGCGCACGATCCTGCTGGACACCAGTGTTGTTATCGACGGCCGAATAGCCGACATCGCCCGCACAGGTTTCCTGCCCGGGTCGCTTCTGATTCCCCGCTTCGTACTGAACGAACTGCAATACATCGCCGATTCTCCTGACAGTCTGCGCCGGCAGCGTGGTCGCCGCGGCATGGAAGTACTTTCGCAGTTGCAGAAAGAGCCCATCATCCCGGTGCGAATCACCGACATCGATGTTGAAGGCGTCAGAGATGTAGATGATAAGCTTGTGATCCTTGCCCGTCAGCTGCGCTGCCCGATCCTGACCAACGATTACAATCTCAACCGAGTAGCCGAGCTGCAGGGTGTGAATGTGCTGAATGTAAATGAGCTTGCCAACGCCGTAAAATCAGTGCTGCTGCCCGGTGAAGCGCTTTCCGTGCGCGTGATCCAGGAGGGCAAGGAACTCAATCAAGGTGTGGGGTACATGGATGACGGCACCATGGTGGTCATCGAGAACGGCCGTGAGTTCATCAATCAGGAAATTCTGGTAAGTGTTACCAAGGTGTTGCAGACTGCGGCCGGGCGCATGATTTTCGCCCGCCCGGATAGCGAACATTAATCTTCTGGGCTTAAGAGCATTCTATCTATGCGTGAAATCATTACCGGAAGAAATCCGGTCTTCGAAATTTTCCAGGCGCACCGCCGCCAGGTTTTTCGCCTGCTGGTGGCATCCGGCGTCGAAGAAAAAGGCCGTTTGAACGAAATTGTTTCACTGGCTGCCCGGTATAAAATTCCGGTTGAACGGGTCCCGCGTCAGCGGCTGGACAGCCTTGGAGATGGTCACCAGGGAGTGGCGGCTGAGGTAAGTGAATATCCATTCAGCACCCTTCCCGATATTTTGAAATTGGCACATAAGCGGGAGGAGCCGCTGCTGGTACTGCTGTTGGACATGCTGCAGAATCCGCAGAACCTTGGCACCCTGCTGCGTACCGGCGAAGCGGCTGGCATACATGGAGTGATCATTCCTTTTAACCGGGCTGCCAGCGTAACTCCGGCGGTTGTGCACGCCTCATCCGGTGCTACCGAGCATTTGCTGGTCGCACAAATGAACCTGGCGCAGGCGATCGATACCCTCAAAGCAGAAGGAGCCTGGGTGGTTGGTTTGGAAGGCGGTCCAACCTCACGCCCGCTGACCGAAGCCCCGCTGGATGGTGCGCTGGCACTGGTGGTTGGAAACGAAGGGGAGGGGATGCGCCATTTAATCCGTCAGAAATGCGATTTTCTGGGGCTGCTGCCCATGCGCGGGCGTGTCGATTCACTCAACGCAGCGGTAGCCGGATCGATAGCCCTGTACCTGGCGCTCCAGGCGCGTCAACCGCGTTCTTCAACCTCCTAATTATTTCTAGCAATAATTAAAGGGTATTCATTGAAAAAAGGCATTCTCTACATTCTCGCCGCATACGGCCTGTGGGGATTTTTTCCGCTTTATTTTAAGACTCTGCAAGGTGTGCCGGCTTTTCAAATTATGACTCACCGGGTGGTGTGGTCCTTTTTATTCGTGGGAGCAATCATCCTGTTTCGCCAGGAGTTTAAAGCTCTGGTGAAATCCATTACCCTGCGCATTGCCCTGACATATTTATTAGCCGGGGTTCTGCTGGCGATCAACTGGGTGACTTATGTCTGGGCGGTGAACGAAGGCTTTGTGGTGGAAGCCAGCCTTGGCTACTTTATCAATCCGTTGGTCAGTGTGCTGCTGGGTGTTATATTCTTGCAGGAACGCTTGCGCCCATTGCAGTGGCTTCCCGTGATTCTCGCCGCCGTCGGGGTGACCTACCTGGCGGTCAGCATGGGCCAGCTGCCCTGGATTGCGCTGGTGCTGGCCTTTTCGTTCGGCTTTTACGGGTTGATGAAAAAAGTCGCGCCGCTAAACTCTCTCCATGGATTAACCATGGAGACCGCGGCAATATTTTTACCGGCTCTGGGGTTCCTGCTTTTCGAACAATTTCGCGGCGCCGGCTCATTCGTTAATGATGGGTTAGGCACCACTTTATTACTAGCTGCCACGGGAATCGTAA
>JAJZTR010000185.1 GCA_021848775.1 Chloroflexota bacterium
TTCGCTTTCCAATTCCTGGCGGCGTTCGGCAGCCGCGGTACGCACCTCACCAGCCAGGCGGTCAACAGCATCGGAAATTTTTTCCTGCAAGTTCTTGCCCGAGCTGGGTGCAAAAAGCAGCGCTAGAATACTGCCAATCAAAGCCCCTGTTAATAATCCCGCAAACAACGCAACAAATCGGCGCATCGTTCCTCCTTCATTTTCGTTTAAGTCTATATCTATCCAATAGCAATAGTGCAATTATACCGCTTTACGCGAACGTGCCAGCCGCAATTGGATGAAAAGCAAGGGCGCCAGCCAAACAGTCCACAAGCCGACCAGCGCGAACCGCAAGAACCTGAGACCGTAGCCTAACAGGTCCGCGGTGCGCGGGAAGAGAGCACCCAAACCCAGATACAGCACCAGCAGTCCAACCATGCCGAGCAGATATCGCACAATGCGGTCGAGGATTGGCCCTTTGGGGTCAAAGTCTCCACTCCCGTTCGTCACGAAGGTGAGACCAACCAGCATGCCGAACCAAACACCCGCAGTGGTAAATACGCTTTGAAATGCAAAGGGGTCTATCGGGTGATCCGGCGCAGCCTGTAACGCCGTGGTGTACCAGGACTCAGGGAGCATCCAGCCGGCTGTCGAAATTCGGACGAGCATGCCCGCGGCAATCATCACCAGAGCGGAAAGCAAGGCAATACCCAGCTGCTGCCACATAGTTTGTCGTTTAAACCAACTCACAACCGGTGTTTCAAGTTTTACAAACATATAGAGCAAAATTGAGCCTGCCAGCCAGCCGCCGATTACATCACGCAGAAAATGCGCGCCAAGATACAAACGTGAAACACCCATTAGCAGGATGAGAATCAACGCGGCGATCCATACCCATTTTCGTTTAAGGGATACCCCAAGGATGCCAAATACGCTGGTGGCATTTTGCGCGTGCCCGGACGGCAATCCAAAGGAGGTTTCTGCGTCAAGAGCTGCCACACGCGTATCAACCCAATATGGACGCGGGCTGTGAGCTAGAATTTTTAGAATGCCATTTACACTGTTGGAAAGCATCAGAATTAACCCAATGCGAACACCAATGGCCTTGTCGAAGCACCAGTAAATCAAAGTGAGTGCCAGAATATAGAAATCTTCACTGCCCAGCCAGGTTACGGCTGTCATAACCGGCAAGAGCCAGCTGCCCAATCCCTGAAACCAAAGTGTCACCGATAATTCAAATTGTGTCAGAGCATCCATACTGGGAAAGAACCTCCGATGTCAAGTATCAGCCCGGATTCAACGTGCGGCGCCTGTTACTTTTAGGATTGGGGTACCTCCTGAATGCCAATAATTTACGGACGGAAACCAATATGACGGATTATTAATTAAAAATGAGGGTTTGTCCCTGGATTGACGGGATTAATGGTTTTATTGTACACTCAAAGATATGAAAATAGCACCAAACCGCTGGTGGGACTGGACAGCCGTCCTGTGTTTTATGGCTGCCATGATCACCGTTTCTTACCGGTTGAACGATACAAAATGGACCGCGGACCTCAACCTGGTCACAAGCCTCACGGTATTAGGGGCTTTAATCGGGTTGGCACTGGGGTTGAGCCGGTTATCACGCCTGGTTGTAACCATACTTGGAATCGGCTATTCCATCGTATTGGTGCCCTGGCAAATGGCAAAGGTGATCACAGGCGAGGGTTTGTTCTGGGAGAAACTGATCAGCGCAGGCGGCAGGTTGTCTACGAGTCTTTACTTTTTCCTGCGCAATCAACCCCTTACAGACTCGATTCTCTTCACAGCCAACATGGCGCTGCTTTTTTGGATCATCGCCATCGTTGGTGGATACAACCTGACCCGTCACGGCAAGCCATGGACTTCGATGATTATCGCCGGGATTGCCATCCTGATGATCGATATCTACCATCCAGCCGTTGGAGCGCGCGGGAGCGCCATGGCAGTGTTTGCGCTGTTAACACTGCTGCTGGTTACTCGCATGCATTTCCTGCGGCGAAAACGAATATGGGATACCGAAGATATAACCGTTGATAGCGATACCGGTTTCTCCTGGGGGCGTGGTGCCCTGATTACCGGCCTGGTACTGGTGGTGTTAGCCTGGAATGTCACCACCGTCGTAAAAGCCATCACCCCCAACACCCCGGAACGACATCGGGTTTTCAACCTATGGAGTGATATCCGCAACCGCTTCGAGAATGTGGTTAAGCCGCTGCGAGGAACAACCGTTGTACCGCGTGAATATTTTGGCGACACATTCTCTCTGGGTACTGGTTCGCAGCTTTCAGACCGGGAAGTATTTACGGTAGAGCCAAACATCCGGGGCCGCGCCGGTGTGCCATATTACTGGAGAGTGCGAAGCTATGACCGGTATGTGGATGGGCATTGGGAGGGCACCCTCACTGAAACGGAACGGCTTTCGCCCAGCTATCAAAAAATTGAGTATGAGGATCCATTCACGAACCGGGTCAATACAAGTTTTCGCATCCACGCTCAACGCAACCTGAGCATGCTGTATGCGCCTACGATGCCGCTCACTTTCAGCCGCTCTGTCTCACTCATGTCGGACAAAGTCGATCAGCAAACCGTGGATGTGACAGCAGTTGTGGTCGATCCGATGATACGAGCGGGTGATACCTACGAGGTTGTATCGATGATCGCATCGCCGACAGTCGCGCAGCTGCGCGGCGCGAGAACCGATTACCCGGAATGGACGCAGAAATACTTACAGCTTCCGGAAGATTTACCGCAATCCGTCACAGACCTTGCCGACCAAATAACAGCGGGTTTGGAGAATCCTTATGATAAAACGGCAGCGATTACCAGCTGGCTGCGCGAAAACATCGAATACAGCCAGGTTTTACCCAGCGTGCCGACCGGTGAAGACCCGATCGAATGGATGCTTTTTACACAAAAGCAAGCCTTTTGCAATTACTACGCGACCGCAGAAATTTTGATGCTGCGCCACCTTGGGATCCCCTCGCGATGGGTAGCAGGGTATGCTCAGGGTGAATACAATCAGGAAACCAAAACATATCTCGTGCGCGAACGCGACTCACACGCCTGGCCAGAAGTGTTCTTCCCTGGGTACGGGTGGGTGGAATTCGAGCCTACCGCCTCACAAACTGTAATTCGACGTCCAAGCGGCCTCCAAACCGAAAATTCCGGAGGCGGTCAACAAGATCCGGATGCAGTTATGGACGAGGGTCCCATCCGCGACCAGAGTGCGGAAGAAGATCCAATTTTAGGTCGTTTCGAGGACAGATCCAGTTCAGGACCATCCGTTTGGGGTACCTTAAAAATTGCTGCAATTATTGGAGCAATCGCATTCATCCCCCTATTCGTATTGTTAATGCTTCGCCTGGGTAAGCGCAATCCTCAATATATGTTTCCAGTGGTCATCGAAAGTACGCTTCGTAAACGCGGTTGGAAGGTTCCAGGCTGGGTAAGGGAATGGTCAGGGTTTGTGGAGCTTTCTGCAATGGAGAAAGCCTTCGTGCAGGTGGAATGGATGTTGAAGTTCCTGCGCATTCCTATTCCTGACAGCGCAACACCTTCTGAACAGATACGAAGTTTGATTTCCGCTCTTCCTGAGGGAGAGCCGGAAGCCACTGCCTTGTTGGAAGAATACCAGAAGGATGTGTACAGCCCTCAACCAGGCGATATCGCGATCGCAAAATCGGCGGTGCAAACGCTAAGAAAACTGGCTGTAAAGTTCCAGGCGCAGTCTTTCGGCGAATGGATCGTATCCGGTAAAAAGCCGATGTCACCGCGACAGGTATCGGGATCCGATTAGTCCACCGCATAATTCGAGCGTTTCAAGCTTCAATGTTGGGATCTTATCAGGAAATCCGCCAGACCTGGTCTACCAGCATCAACAATTGCGCCAGGCCGATTTTCAAAGGTTCGACCTCGATATATTCGCGTAAGGTGTGCGGAAAATTACCGCGTGTGAGACCAATGCAAATCGCAGGATACCCCCGGCTTAATGGAATATTGGCGTCTGTGGAACCAATTTCCAAAGCGGATTGAGTTTTCAACTGATTTAGCACATCTCGCCCGAGCAGTACCAGAGGATGCTCCCCCGGAATCTCGCCTGCCGGGCGCATTCCTATCTGTTCGATCACAATTTTAACATCTGTCTTTTGGTGTGAAAGTATGCTTTGTTTGGCGCGGTCGCAAACGCGAAGCAGGGTGAGTTGATCCTCCGCCCGCAGGTCAAGCAGGAAATGAGCACGGGAGGCAATGGTATTAATGGAAGTCCCACCCTGGATCACACCAACGTTTAGACTCGAACGCGGCTTTTCAGGCAAGGACAAGTCCGCAAGTTCAGCCACCACCTTAGCCAGTTCATGAATCGCAGACGGAGCGCCAAAATCTACCCACGAATGGCCGCCGGCTGTTTCAGCAGTAACCTGAAGTCGATTGACCCCCAATCCGCGATGACATACCTGCCCTAGGCCTAGACCCTCAAGGATCAAATAAGCGAACACCTGGTCGCTAAAACGGTCGACCAACGCCCGCATTCCAGCAAGGTTACCCAACCCTTCCTCACACACATCCGCTGCCAGCCAGATATCGCCGGGATATTGAGGCTGAACCTCGGAAAGGTGCCTTGCAAGCATTAACAAGGCTGCCAGGCCGGTCGAATTGTCTGCCACACCCGGACCAGTGATACGGTTCCCGGCACGATCAATTGGAAGGACTTTCAGGTTGCTGTGAACCGTGTCCAGGTGAGCACTCACCAGCAAGGCTTTACCCGGCCCGCCTGCCCAGCGCGCCAGGATATTGCCAGCGGCATCCTGTTCCACAAGAGAGTAACCCAGCCTTTTAAATTCCTCGAAAAGATAAGCGGCGCGCTCTTGTTCTTGAAAAGTTGGGGCTGGAATCTGTTGAATGGCACAGATCCAATCCAGAACTTCATCGTAACTCCTTGGAGAGAGGGAGATCATGATTTGCGCACCAGAGAACGCAAGGATTCAAGTCGCATCTGCACCAGCGACGGCAATGTGTCGGTGATATAAAATGGGGTACAGCCTTCAATTACAATTGAAGCCGATATATTGCCATGCAAGGCAGCTTCCAGAGGATCGTAAGA
>JAJZTR010000186.1 GCA_021848775.1 Chloroflexota bacterium
TATGGAACGGATAATAACGCGTTCAACTCAGATTGCTACGCCGCTGCGCGGCTCGCAATGACAGGCATAGGTTGGACACGGTATGGTGTATCGAACACGTAGGGGCAGGGCTAGCCCCTGCCCAATCGGATTTTGGGCCAACCCGTAGAGGCGTATCGCCATGTATAGTGCACAGAGAAAGGTAACACACTGTGCAATGACATAGGTAACACTTTCACAGGATAATTCATGGCAGAGACCAAGGAGTGGTGATATGCCATGGATGGAAAAGCGAGTGAAAATGTTACGCGAAGAATTCATAACCCGAAGCATGGAAGATGATCGGAATATAAGTGCTTTGTGCGAGGAATTTGGGATCAGTCGAAAAACCGGATACAAGTGGATCAAGCGCTATCGAGAAGATGGATGCTTGGAAGATAAGAGCAGAAGGCCCAGGAGGATCAGCTCAAAAACAAATGACGGGGTGGAAAGGCTGATCCTCGAGACCCGCCAGGAACGTCCCAAGTGGGGAGCGCAAAAGATACAGGTCTATTTAGGTCACAAGGGATATCCAATGCCCTGTGTGAGGACAGTCAATAACATTCTCAAAAGGAATGGCTTAATCTCACAGGAAGCATCCCTGGCTAGAAAACCCTTTAAACGCTTCGAACGAGAACGGAACAACGAACTTTGGCAGGCAGATTTCAAAGGTGATTTCATGATGGCCAATGGGAAAAGATGTTATCCTCTAACCATTCTGGACGATCATTCGAGATATGCGTTACTGATCGAGCCTAAACCTGATCAGAAAGACATACAAAGCAGTTTTATTCGTGTTTTTCGAGATTTTGGACTGCCAGAGGCTATCTTGACCGACAACGGAGCCACGTTCGCTGGATTCAAGAGCGGATATACCCAGTTCGAGAGAATGCTTATGGACCAAGGTGTTTTACCGATCCATGGTCGAGTCTACCATCCACAGACCCAGGGCAAGATCGAACGATTCCACCGGTCTTTGAAAAACGAAATTCATTACTTGAAGAACATACAAGACCTTGATGATGCAGCTAAGGTATTCGGAGATTGGCAGCAGATCTATAACTTTGAGCGCCCACATGAGGCGCTCAAAAACAAATGTCCAGCGGAAATATATACGCTAAGTCCAAGATCATTCTTGGAAAACATTTCACCGTATGACTACAACTCTAAACATCGTTTATACCGGATTAATAACTGGGGCTTTTTGCGATTTGCCAAATACCAAATCTATATCAGCGAAACGTTTCGCGACACCTTTGTTCAATTGATTCCTGTTGAAAGTGAGGATATTGCCCTTGTCTGCTACAGAAATTTCATCATTGCTAAAATCGATGTGATATACGGAGAGCTACTCAGCCGTAAAGCCTATCGATTGAGTAGCTCAGTATAATTAGTTAATTGTGTTACCCATGTGGTTGCACTTCCTGTTACCTATGTTGCTGTATACATGGCAATACGCCCCTACGGGTTCGGGGTGGTTAATAATCATGATGGCATGGAAATGGTTGGGCATGACCACAAATTCACCCAATTCGATGGTTGGACGAATAATGGATGTATGGTTCCATTCGTCGTGCACAATTTTCCCCAAATCATTCAAAACCATCTCCCCATTCACAATTTCACCAAACAGATGTTCGCGGTTATGGGTGCAAAGGGTGATGAAATAGGCCCCCGCCTGGGCATAATCGTAGCCGGGCAGGCGAATCGAACGGCGGTGATGGGGTGCGGCGGGGTCGGTTGGCATGGGTAAAGGTGAACTTTAATTGTACGGGGAAAATTCGCGGGTTCGCGCCGTGCCCGTACGGATTCGGTCATACAGGCGGCCAATGGCCGCCCCCCCATTACACCAGCAGCAGGATGCCCTGGGCGACGGCAGTGACGACGAGACTCAGCACCGCGCCGGAGACGGTCCCGCGCAGGAAGGCGTTGAAATGGAACTTGACATCGCGGTAACCGGCAGCCCCCTCGGTGCCGCGCAGGATCATAAATTTGGGCCGGATCACCATGCCAAGGAACAGGTCGATGACCAGCAAATCCATCAGGCTGCCCATGAGGAACACGATGAACACGCTGCGAAAGGTCACCATGAAGGGCGATTCATCCGGCAGGGTGGCGGTCGGCACGGTCAACGCGTCAGCCAGCAGCACGCCGATCATGATGGTCAGCAGCGCGACCCCGTACCATTTGCGCTGGCGCAGGGTTTTTTCGCTCGGGGGGCCGTACTTCTGGCGGATATCGACCGGATAATCGTTCAACCACAATTCGGGATTATAGAGCATGCTGCCGATGATGAAGACAAACATCAGCCCGGCCAGAATCCCGCCGAAGGTAAAACTATGATTCAAGATTGCTGCGTTCACGCGCTCACCTCATCCCCAAAGGGTTCAAAATTTTATCCGCGGAAAGAAAAATGGCGTCCGCTGGCGGTAATCGGCATAGTCCTGACCAAACTGTTCCAGCAATTGCGGTTCTTCGTTCCGGTGAATGTACCACAGCAGGCGCGCGCCGAGCAGAATCACCAGCAGCAGCGCCGAGATCGAGCCGATCAGGACCCCCACCCCCAGGTAAGCCAGGATCGCGCCCAGCGTCATGGGATTGCGGCAGAGGGTGTAGGGCGGCTGGACGAGCAATTTTTGCGGCGCCATGGCCGGGATGGGCGTGCCGCGGCCGGCGGTGAACTGCACGATGATGGTCCAGATCGCCAGCGGCCAGCCGGCGGCGATCAGCAGCACCCCGAGGATCAGGTCGTACGGCGGGAAAGCGAGGGCGGGCAGCCCCAGCCAGCGGTCAAAGGTCCTGCCGAGGACGATCAGCAGGAAGGGCAGCAGCCCCACAAAGAAAAGTCCGGCGGGGATGAGCGCCAGCAGCCGCTGCGACTCGGGGAACTCGCGCCGGGCGTTGCGGAAGAGGTCGAATTTCACGGGTTCGCGTCCATCGGTTTCACGCCGCGGGTCAGCGCGGCGGCGCGTTTGATCTGGGTCAGATGCTGCTTTTCATCCTGCAGCTCGGCGCGCAGCAGCCGGGAGATGGTGACCTTGTACTTGCGGAAGCGCACCTTGAAGTCGCGGTCGAAATCATCGGCAGGGACGGCCTCGAGCACGGCGACGAGCTGCCGCTGGGTTTCGCGCACGCCCGCCGACAGCGCGTCCAGGTCGTTCGACCTGTACTCAGCCACCAGCTTATCGTTGAAGGTCACCCAGTTGCGCTCGGCGTACTGGTAGAAGGCGGGCAGTTGACCGGAACGCACCGCGTCGACCGCCTGGCGGTTGGCATTGTCCCAGCCGGTCATGTGCGCCAGCAGGTCCATCACGTTCCAGTGCCCGACGAAGGACTCGAAGCGCAGCACCGCCGGGATTTCGGCCGCCGCCGCCAGAATGTCCTGGCGGGTGGAGACTATTTCGGCCAGCAGAGCTTTTTTCTTGATTTCAGCCAGGCTGCTCATGATGGGCTTATTATACCGGAAGTCGAGCGCGGGCGGATTGAACGGAACCGCGCGCCGGGCGGATTCGCGTAAAACGCGGCCTCCCCTGAAATCCGGAAGAATTCAGGGGAGGCAGATACTTGAAACCTGGCACAGGACACATGCCACAGTTTTACTTCTTATCTTTCTTCTTGTCTTTCTTGTCTTTCTTGTCCTTCTTTTTTTCTTTCTTGTCCTTCTTGCCTTTTTCCTTGTCGCCCATAACCTATTCCTCCTGTGCGAAAAATCGAATCTGATATTCAATATAGCATGAATCTGCGCTAATACAAATAACCACCGCTCAGCAGCCGCAGGTATAATTAGCGCATTCCCCCACGGAGGTCACCCATGCAGCCTGAACCCAACCTGATTCGCGCTCAATTTCCCGCGTTGAACCGCCCCGAGATTTTTTTCGACAACCCCGGCGGCACCCAGATCGCGCAGCAATCGCTCGACCGCATCCAGCAATATTACCTGCGCCACAATGCCAACCACGGCGGTGCGTTTGCCACCAGCCGCGAATCGGACCAGGTGCTCGACGAGGCGCACGCCGCCGTCGCCGACCTGCTCAATGCCGCGCGGCCGGAGGAGATCGTTTTCGGCAACAACATGACCACCCTGACGCTGCATGTCAGCCGCTCGCTGTCGCGCAGCTGGCAGCCCGGTGACGAAATCGTCGTCACCCGGCTGGATCATGACGCCAACTACTCGCCGTGGGTGCTGGCCGCCCGCGACCGCGGCGTCAAGGTACGCGAGGTGCGCTTCCATCCCGAGGACGGCACGCTGGACCTGGACGACTTGCGCAAAAAGCTGGAAGGCAGGCCGAAGCTGCTGGCGGTCGGGTATGCCTCCAACGCGCTGGGGACGATCAACCCGCTGGCTGAGATCATCCCGCTGGCACACGCTGCCGGGGCGCTGGTGTATGTGGACGCGGTGCAGTACGTGCCGCACGGCCCGGTGGACGTGCAGGCTCTCGGCTGCGACTTCCTGGTGACCTCGTCCTACAAGTGGTTCGGGCCGCACGCCGGCATGCTCTACGGGCGCTATGACCTGCTGGACGGGCTGTCCGCTTACAAAGTGCGCCCGGCGCCCGATTCGCTGCCGGGCAAGTTCGAGACCGGCACCCAGAATCACGAGGGGATCGCCGGTGTGCTGGGCGCGGTGGAGTATTTCGAGTGGTTCGGGCAGACCTTCGGCGCGGACCTGGCGCAGCGGTTCAGTGGTCAGTACGCGGGCCGGCGGCTGGGTTTGAAGCAGGCCATGGCAGCGCTGCACCGCAGCGAGTCCGAGGTCAGCCGCACGCTGCTGGAGGTGCTGCAGGAGACTCCCGGGCTGACGCTGTACGGCATCACAGACCCGAGCCGGCTGGATGAGCGCGTGCCGACCTATTCGTTCACGCTCAAGGGTCAGCACCCGCACGCCGTGGCCGAAAAGCTCGGCGAGCGCGGCATTTTCGTCTGGGACGGCAATTATTACGCGCTCAACGTCACCACCGACCTGGGGCTGGAGCCCGGGGGCGGCATGGTGAGGGTCGGGCCGGTGCATTACAACACGGTGGAGGAAGTCAGGATA
>JAJZTR010000018.1 GCA_021848775.1 Chloroflexota bacterium
CCTCGATCCCGACGGTTACCTCGCTGCCGCTCAACAGCCGCACTGCCACTGCTCAGTATGCCGGCAGGCTGCTTGCACCCACAAGTCCTAACCCGCGGCCGACTTTCACCCCTGCGCCAGGGGAGAATTTCCCATGACCAGGAAATGTTTTCCTCTCCCACAGATTTTCACCATTGGCTCACTGGCACTCCTGCTGCTGTCAGCAGGTTGTTCCCCAAGGTCAGCAGCAGCTGTCGATTTAACCACCGGGCCCCAGGTTACCCCCGTGCTCATCAACGCGACTCCTCCATCCGTTGCGGTCAATTCAACGGACCCTAAACCCATCGAAGCTAAACCGGCTGAGAATTTGAATTCGTCTGGTCTTGTGCCTTCCTATGAGAATGAGCCGCTGCATTTTACATTTCCCACCCCGGCCGCGGGGTATGTATCGGCCTGGCGGCCGCCACTGGTATCTGTTCCCTGGGCATTAACCCCCTATGACCATTACTATTTTATCCGCCCAATTGCAGCTGACAATGTGAACTGGCCTTCGTCAGATTATCGTTATGGTGATCTATTTCCGGACAAAGACATCGTTCATACCGGCATAGATATCGCTGCCGACCGTGGAACACCGGTAATAGCTGCTGCAGCTGGCAAGGTCACCTGGGCGGGGGAAGGCTTATATAAAGGCCTCAATTCTGATGATGACCCTTACGGATTGGCGGTCGCTATCCGTCACGATTTTGGATACAACCAGCGTGAGGTCTACACGATTTATGCCCATATGGACCGGGTAGACGTAGAGGTCGGGCAACACGTTGAAATTAGTGAGCAGGTCGGCATCGTTGGAAACACTGGTCAAACGACAGGACCTCATCTTCATTTCGAGGTCCGTTTTAAGGATAATACCTTTTTTACCAGCCTCAATCCGGAATTATGGTTAGCACCACCACAAGGTTGGGGAGTTTTGGTTGGGCGTCTGACCGGCCGCTATGGCTTCCCGGTTCCAAAAATAAAGGTTAGGGTGACCTCCCTTGATACTGATGAGACCTGGGTTGTGCGTACCTATGGCCCTTCCAGCGTAAATAGCGATGATTACTACCAGGAGAACCTGGTCTTGAGTGATTTACCTGCCGGGATGTACCGCATCAATTTTCGGTTGAGTTGGAGAGATTACCAGCATATTGTGGAAATCAGACCGGGCAAGACGACTTTCTTCACTTTCAATGAACGTCCTGGTGTCTTCTCTGACCAGGTTCCTGAGAAAAATCCTGAAACAATTTTCACGCCTGCGTTCGACGATCAATTTACGAACCCTTGACAATTTCGGGTTCAGACCTGAAAATCGAAAGCGGTGATTGCCTACCCAGCAGGAATTCTCCTGGTGAAGAATAACAACTGGCAAAAAGAGTTGTTTAAATGATATTTGGAGGAACTAATAGATGTTAGTAAATCAAAAAATCCGTGGAGGGATTCTGGTTTCAGTTTTGTTGCTGCTTACCCTGGCAGCCTGCTCTAACACGAATGCCACTCCCACAAACAGCCCGGAGATGGTCTACACTCAGGCAGCCCAGACGGTGGCAGCCGGATTGACTCAAACGGCAGTATTGCTGCCCACTGCGACCAGCACCTCGACTCCGCCGCCCACGAATACTCCCGCACCAACCCAGGCTGCAACAGCTACATCCGTTGTTGGCACTACACCAGTGACCCTTGCTTCTCCTACCAGGTCGACAGGCCCGGATAAAGCCGAATGGGTAGCCCAGAGCCCCGGTGATGGTACAGTATTTACTGCCGGTGAAGATTTCACCCTGGTATGGACGGTTAAAAACACTGGCAGCACCACCTGGACAACCGATTATCAATTGCGGTTCTATCTTGGTGACTCATCACTGCGGTTCAAAGCATCGGATATCAAGCTCCCCAAGGAAGTCAAACCCAACGACACCATTGATTTATCTTTGAGAATGGAAGCTCCTTTCAACGCGGGCGATTATACGACCATTTGGGTGCTCTCTACCAACGAGGGTGTCAACTTCTATCCGCTCACCTTCACCCTCAAAGTATCTGGTACCCAGGGTACCAATGTTCCAAGCGCTACGCCAACGACCGCTACTACACCATAAGCATGGCAGCCAATCCGTGGTTAAAACCCGCGCCATACTTGTGAGCCATCCATGGACCTAAAAACCGAACTTCAAACCGAGGCCTCACGCCTCGGTTTTGCACTATTTGGAGTGACTACACCGGCACCTCCTCAATCGATGCCGATTTATTTAGCCTGGTTGGAAGCGGGCCGGCATGGGAATATGGCATATCTCGCGACCGATCGCGCGGTGGAACGGCGGGGGGATCCTTTTTGCATATTGCCAGAAACCAAAAGTATCATCGTCCTTGGAATTCGTTATCCACAACCCAATGTCTTTCCCACAAATTCGGGAAGCGAGTTGGAAGGCCGGGTTGCAGCCTACGCCCGGGGTCAGGATTATCACGAGATCATTCCCCCACGGCTGGAGAAGCTTGCAGTTTTTATGCAGCTGAAAACCGGCACTCCAGTAATCAGCCGTGCTTATACCGATACTGGTCCCATCCTCGAGCGTGATCTTGCGTCACGCGCTGGAATAGGCTGGATCGGTAAAAACACCTGTCTCATAGACCCCCAGTCAGGCTCCTTTTTCCTGCTGGCAGAATTATTTTCCAATGTTGAACTCGAACCGGATCAACCATTAACAATGGATTATTGCGGTTCTTGCCAGCGCTGTATCGAAGCCTGCCCTACGCAATGCATTTTGCCAGACCGCACCATCGATGCCCGCCGCTGTATCTCTTACCTGACGATCGAAAATAAAGGCAGCATTCCGGCAAGCTTACGGCCGCAGCTCGGCAATTGGGTTTTTGGCTGCGATGTGTGCCAACAGGTGTGTCCGTGGAACATCCGCTTCGCCAGCGACGAGATTGATGCTGATCTCCATCCAAATAAAGAGATTGCCCACCCAATTTTGACAGCAGAGTTGCACTTGTCTCCACAGGACTTTAACCGCAAATTTAAAAAGAGTCCTGTACAGCGTGCCCGCCGGCGTGGATATTTGCGAAATATAGCCGTAGCATTGGGCAATTCCGGTTGTCCCGAAGCAATACCAACCCTTGCAGAAACCCTGGAGCATGAGCCCGAACCCCTGATTCGTGCGCATGCTGCCTGGGCACTTGGTCAAATCGGCACGCAAAACGCGTTATTATCTTTGCGAAAGGCGCTTATGGTAGAAACAAATCCAATGGTGCTGGACGAAATCAATATTGCCCTGAAGTAATCTCTCAAGGTTATGCTATCTATTTACGGCAGCCAGACCGGCAGCGCGCCATTTTCAGCAATTTCTGTGAACCTCCCAGTCGCCAGATCCCAAAGAACGATTTTGGGATTGGCATTCAATGCCCCAAATGTGTATACCTGAAAGATGATTTGTCCGCCAAATGGCGACCACTGGTAAGCAGAATGTGAAGAGTTAGGATCGGCAGTGACCGCTTGTAACTCCGACCCATCCTTGCGGACAATAAAGATTTGCCGTCTGGACTGGCTGTTTAAAGTCTTTAAGCCAAGAATTGCCCACTCACCATCCGGTGACCAATCGATTTTTGAAGCGTCATACCCGGTTAATTCTGCGGGCATAAACAATTCCACTTTTGAATTCTCCACAATCAGTTGGAACAGCCTTGCCTGCAGTACCTCCCCGCGGGTCACCATATCGGTAAAGTAGATTAACTTCCCGTCATCAGACCAGACCGGCGTGTCAGGGTTCTGGCTTGAGACCCTTGATTCAATACCGGTCGTTAAACTCAAAACGTGAATGCTGCTGTCGGCAAAACTGAAATAAGCCAACGATTGACCATCTGGAGAAAATACCGGGAATGCACCTTCCGGATTCAACCCATCGAGAATATTGAGGGATTCTCCGCTTTCTCCATCGATCCAATTTATGCGAGAGTCCAATTCCATCCCTTTTTTATATTGGCTATACGCAATTAGTTGTCCGTCAGGTTGCCAGGCCGGCTGGATGCAATGGTGGTCGCCACAATCAACCAGCATCACCGGGTTGGTTCCCTCGCGGTCGATGCGGAACAAGTCGCTTCCCCCGGCTTCATTCATGACGCTGTACAGGACCTGTTCGCCGTCCGGCGCCACTGCGAAATCATATACCCTGCCCCGGGTAGCTGTTAACGGTTGACTATCGCTTCCATCTGTCGAAGCAAGCCATACCTCTGGCGCTTCCAATGGGTTGGCCAAATAGGCTACCATCGGCTGACGCTCGACCTTGGCGGTACCTGCAAGCAACGCCAAAAGTATGATTGCAATGATCACCACAGCTCCGGTCAGGAAGATAAAAACACGGTCAACTGGTCGAATAGCTATTTTCATCGTATCAATTTATGGGAATAAAAATCCGATCACCAATGGCAATGCCAGCCACAGCAACCCCAGATCCGTCTTACCTGATGCCCGATCTAAATCTTCACCCGCATCTGTCAGCGGCGGGCTGGAGGTCTTGCGGTCTTTCCCGGCAGCTGACAGCAACACTTGCGCCAAAATGATGCAGATCAATCCAACTGGAAAGAGCAGGAAAATCAGTTGTGGATGCGTATAATCCGCCACTTTTCCATCCCAAAGCCATTGCAATAGCGATAGCCCTAATATCGCCAGTGCCAGAGCTGAGAATTTCAACGGGGCTTTATTTTCCATTATCGCATCCCTTGAATACCGATAACCAGTCCGGTTAAAACGGCAGCACCGATTGCCAGCACGGTCATGTAAAACACAGCTTTTCTACTAAGGACACGCAAATACAGAACTACCAGCTTCGCATCCAACATAATTCCGAGAGTCAGAAAGACCGCCTGAGATACCACCGGCCAGGAAATCGCGCTGTTTTGAACGGTCAGGATATCGCCAAGGTTACTCTGGGATGAGAGCAATGCCCAAAGCCCTGATGATCCTATTTGACCGGCAAGCCCGCCCTGAACAGGAGGAATCCAGCTCACCGGCAATATGGTTTGAAGGATAGCCGCAATCAGCGCAGCAACAATGACATAGGGTGTAAATTCCAAAAATTCTTTGGCAGTGGTAACTGCAACAGCATTCGATCGGTTCTGATTATTGCCCGAAACTGCTTCTTTGAATTGAGCTATGCCGGCGCCGTGGCGGTGCAGACTATTTACGTGGATCAATCGCTCAGGCTGATTTTCAAGAGACAGCAAAATGCCAAAAATAATTGCGAACACAGCCCCAATTCCTATTCTAAGCCAAAAAACTGCGCTCACCCCTCCTGACCCAAGAAGAATTGCCAGCGGCAACACATTCAGTGCGGGTGCTGCCAACATCATGACCACCGTTGAGGGCAGGGCAGCGCCTTTCCTCAACAATGCGCGGGCTAAAAGGATCGATCCACCCTCACCCACCGGCAGGATGACCCCGGTCAATAGGCCGGCTGCAATTCCAGGTATCAACCTCTTAGAAAATATCTTTTCCACTTCAGCAGTCGAAAAGTAATGCTCTACGACCGACGCTGCCAGCGCCCCAAGCAGTAAAAAAGGAACTGCTTCCAGGAATATCCGTTCAAATTCCGCAGCGAACCGGTGAGTATAGTCCGCTACCGCCGCGGTTAAAACCTCATTCGTTCCCAGGGTGTTAATTGTGCGCGCCAGGATACCAATCAAGGCTAACCCGCCTGCCAGCGACATCGGCAAAATCACATTAATCCATTTGGATGCCTTTTCCGATCTCGATAGATTTGGCAAATAACCCATAGTCTCTTTTATACCATCATTCAAAATTGACCAAATAAATTTAGAAACACTGTGCAGAAAAATTTACTCCTTCCCCGAAATTGAGAAGGAGTAAATTTTCACCCTGGTCAATAACCTGTCTCACGGGGTTGGAGTTACTGTTGGCACCGATGATCCACCTAGCGTTGGTGTCAGCGATGGCGCGCGCGTCGGCGTGGGGGTGACCAGATTCACGCGTATGATTAGAATATCACCGACGTTGATTTTATTCTTATCGGTGATTTTATTTTGCTCCATGATGTCTTCAATGGTTGAATTGAATTTTGCGGCGATGGTGTCCAGGGAATCACCGGACTGGACAGTGTATTCGATTTTTGTCCCGCGCGGCATATTCGTTGGAAGTGGTGTTGCCGTTGGCAGGGTTTGGTTTGGCGCAGGGATCAATATGATATCGCCGGGGCGGATCGGGCATTCGTTGGGGGCGAAGTTGTTGATTGCCAACAACACCAGCAAATCAACGTCATACTCGATCGCGAGATCGAAACAGGTATCCCCTTCCTGGATGGTGTATTCAAATGGGCCAGATGGGGTCGGTGTAATCGAAGGGGCTGGTGTTTCGGTGATGGTTGGGGTTAAGGATGGTGTTGCTGTCGGTGTTACCGGGGTCACAGTAGGTGTAGGGCTGGCGGTTGGTGTCGCCGAAGAAAACAATCCTATTTTTGGCCCGCTTGGTCCGCTAAACCACACCACCAACAGGACAATTCCAACAATTACCAGCAGCGCAGCGAGACCCCATACCAAATATGGCATCATTCTCTGTCGCTTCTTGTAAGAGTCTATAATGTTTTGCGGTGAGTCTTTTCCACTCATTTATGATTTTCCTATTCTCGATCCCGGATAGTTTATCCCCGGCAAATCGAATTTCTCTATGGTTCCATGACGCTGTTTTTCAGCAAGAATTCTACCCGAATAATAGATTTTTATTGAGCAATCACTTTCCCACAACCTGTAAAAGCATGAATCAAATCCAATATACCAAATAAATGATTAAAATTATCAGTTTTGGGGTGAATGAATAATTAGATAACACATATCCATCCTTTTTTGCAAGGTTTTTTCCTGTTTGCAAGCAGTGATATAGGTTTATTGAGCTTGAAGGTATGATAAATTTTAAATTTGAATTACTTTGCCGCTAACTAATCGAGCTCATGTTATAATTTCAAGTAACTGAATTCCATATCTAAAACTGGAGAATACACCATGGAAATTCTACACAACGAATTAAAACGCTGTGATGTGGTCAAAATAAAAGGTCGCATCGATAGTTCCACTGCCCCTAAATTCGCTGAAGAAGTCAACGAAATTGTCGAGGCTGGCAGATTCCGAATTGTCATGGATATGGAAGAGCTGGATTTTATATCAAGCGCAGGGCTAAGGGTATTGATCGGTACGCAAAAAACCTGTAAACGCTACAATCGTGGCGAAGTGGTTCTGGCAAATGTTCCTGAAACCATCATGGCATCGCTGGAACTGGCCGGTTTCACACCATTATTCAAGATATTTGATACTGCCGTCTCTGCTGTTGGGAACTTTTAGAGGTAGTTTGTATTGGATTCCGACCATGAAATTTCCTGGGCGTTATGACAGCCTGGCAAAAATTGCCGCGTTAGTCCACCAGGCAACCCAGGAATTTGGTTTAGACCCTCTCGCGAGTTACGGGGTCGAAACTGCTGTGGATGAAGCATGCTCTAATATCATTGAACATGCTTACGGTGGCGAAGGAAAAGGTGAGATTGAATTCAATTATCGGATTGAAGAAGATTCCTTAATCATAACGCTGAGGGACAATGGCAAAGGTTTCAATCCAAACAAGATCCGAAAACCAAAAATTAATGTTCCCTTAAAAAATCGCCAAAAAAATGGATTAGGCCTGTATTTCATGCACCAATGGATGGATGAAATCCAGTTTGATGTCATTGATAAGGCCAATGTCCTAACCATGATCAAACGCAAAGGTTGATTGAGCCTATGGACGGTTCCAGTCCGTTGTCTCAACCGGATTGGCAGTTGTTCTTGCAGTTGGGTGAAGATCTGCTTTCACACAATTCTGCAATTGATCAGGCCGATGTAATCGCGCGGTTTATTCATAAACACCTGAATACCGATGGAAAAATTTTTTTTGCCCATCCTGCTTATCCACTTCCCGGGGAGACCGATTTACCATTTCTGCCGGATGCTTCAGCACCTCCCCTCGTCAGGAAAGCTCACGAACAGCGCAGACCGATAACCAGCCGCAAGAAAGATCAAATTGCGCTGCCTTTGATCGCTCAGGACATACTTTTGGGGGTGCTGCTGGTTAATAGCCCGGCCGGAAAACCGTTTTCTAAAGCTGATTCTCTATTCCTGCAAGGTGTCGCCAGCTTTTCTGCTGTGGCAATGCAGACCACGCGCCAGATGAATATCAAAAACTGGCGTTATGACCAGTTAGCTTTGGTGCGGTCAGTAACCGCAAGGATTGCCAATCAACGCAATCTTGAGGAATTGACCTGCCAGGTCACGGAGTTAATCCGTGAATCCTTTGATTTTTATAGTGTCACGATATTTACACTGGATCACAAAACCAAAACACTGCGATATCAGGCCAACTCCGGTCCGTCCAACATGGATGGAATGGTATGGGAAAACTATTCCATCCCTCTGGGGGAAGGGATTGTCGGCAAGGTTGCCAGCACTGGAAAGGAAATCCTTTCCTCCGATATCAGCACCGAACCATCCTTTCTCTACGACGCAGTTTTGCCGGATACAAAGGCTGAGGTAGCGCTTCCTTTGAAAGTAGAGGACCGTGTATTAGGTGTGTTGGATTTACAGAATGATGATACCCGCGCAATTCATGAGTTTGATCTGGCAGTCCTTCGAACATTGGCAGACAACATAGCTCTTGCCATCGAGGGAGCTAACATGTATTCCCACCTTGGCAAGCGGGCTGCTCATCTTTCAGCAGTTTTGGATATCAGCCACGCGGTCACATCCACACTGGATTTTGACTCGCTACTAGATGTCGTCGTGCAATCCATCAAGAAACACTTTAACTATGAATTTATCCATATTTATTCTGTAAATCCGGGTCGAAGAAAAATATATTATGAAGCAGGCAGCGGTTCTCGCAGCCAAAACTTTGAAGATTTACAGGTCACCTTCAACCTGGATGATCCTAATGGAATGATACCCTGGGTGGCGCGTGAAGGAAAAACACTCCTGGCAAATGATGTGTCTACAGAACCACTCTACCGCCCGACTTTCCTTCGTCCCGAATCGACGAAAGCTGAACTGGTCATCCCATTGGAGTACGCCGGAGAAGTACTGGGCGTTCTAGATCTACAGTCGGAGCTGGTGAACGGTTTCGACGAAGATGAAGTCCCATTGCTGGAGGCGATGGGTGCATCAATTGCTATTGCTATACGCAATTCGCGCTTATATAAATCGGAAATTTGGCGCCGTCAGGTAGCCGACTCGTTTCGTGAAATCGCAGGGCTGGTTTCGGCCAATGTCGCGCTCGACGACCTTCTCGAACGCATCCTTGTCCAGCTTGATCGCAATCTGCCTTGCCAGGCGTCAGCCATATGGCTTTTGGAGGATGATTACAAATCAGGAAATATTACTGAACCTTCATTACAGCTGGCAGCTACCCGTGGAGTAGGCGCGAATGAGCTTAGAGACATCATGGAACAGGATGATTCCATTCACCACCTTGTCTCTGCCATTCTGGAGATGGAAGAACCTTTCATCCGTTCGCCGCAGGATCCATATGGACCTTTGGGAACGGCAATGAACTACAACAGCGATTATTCGTCGATTGCGACACCTCTGCGAGCCGGTGACGAACCACTCGGCGTGTTGATTCTGGCTCACCCTGATCCTGGCTGTTACGGAGAAGAAGCGGGTCTAATATCGTCCACGTTTGCCAATAACGCTGCAGTATCCATTCAAAATACCCGCTTATACACATCCGCGCAGGAACAAGCGTGGATATCCACTATCCTGTTCAAAGTAGCTGAAGCGGCGCAAAACAGTCTGAACATAGATGAACTTTTACAAACCATGGCCCGATTGACACCATTGTTAATAGGGGTCACGAAATGCGCGTTTTTCCTCTGGGATGAAAATCTCTTGTCTTTGTTTCTAAAATCTCACTACGGATTAGAAGCAGAAGGGTTGGAGGAGATCGTATTTAAACAGGACATTCCGGTCATCCAACGCCTGATTTCCACCCGGCAGCCTGTTTTTATCGAAGATCCCTCGACTGAATTGCTTCTCGATGGCATCAACATGCCCAGCACTGACAGCACCGTAGTGATGCTCCCGCTGGTCTCCCGAGGGCAGTTGTTTGGCGCTTTCCTGGTGGGGCACCATAATGATACGCCCAGCTCAGCATATTCCACCTTCGATGATCAAACCTTATCACTGCTTCAGGGTATCGCACAACAAACAGCCGTTGCCATCGAGAACTTACAATTGTTGGAAGCCCGACAGGAAGAAGCCTATGTAACAGCGGTATTACTGCAGGTATCACAGGTCGTTGTCAGCCAAAATGCACTCGAGGACATTTTCGATTCGATTGTCCACTTGATGCCAATTCTGGTCGGCATCGATTCTTGTGCTATTTACATGTGGAATGCCGAGATTCAATCTTTTAGGGCTGTAAAAGTATTTTCAGGTTCTACCCTGCTGGACCCAACCCTGGAAGGCCAAATTTTTGCACCAGGTCAATTCCCATTGCTCGATTCGGTGTCGGAGAGAGATGAACTGATGGCCTGCCGGATCGATGATCCGGATCTGACAATGGCGGATTGGGCAGGTTTAACCCATTTCTTGCCTGGTGACGAATTGAACGAACAGTACCTGCCCAATACCAATTGGGTCCTGGGAGTACCTTTATCGGTCAAGGGTGCTGTTTATGGGGTTATGCTGGCAGCGGAAGCCAACGTGCCCCCGTCCTTCCACCAGCGGAGGCAGGAAATCATTTCGGGGATTGCCCAGCAAGTTTCGTTAGCCATCCAGAATGACCGACTTAACCTCGAAATGGTGGAGCGAGAGCGTCTTGAAAAGGAAATTTCATTGGCTCGCCAGATCCAGCGCACATTCCTGCCGTCACGGCTTCCCAAAACCCCCGGTTGGAACCTGGATGTCGACTGGCAGACAGCGCGTGAAGTTGGCGGCGACTTTTATGACATTTTCAAACTTGGGTCAAACAAGCTGGGGATGGTTATCGCAGATGTGTCCGACAAAGGTATGCCTGCCGCCCTCTACATGACCGTTACTCGAACGTTAATCCGGGCATTTGTCCGGGAAATTGACTCTCCCGCAAGGGTGCTGGAGCGTGTCAACCGTTTGCTGGTGGTCGATTCACAGGATGGCATGTTTGTCACGGCAGTTTATGCTGTATTGAACCTTACCGAAGGGACGCTCACCTATGCCAATGCAGGGCACAATCTTCCACTGCTGATTCATGCTGAAACTCGGGAGGTGGAAACCCTCCCCAAAGGGGGAATGGCGCTGGGTATCATTTCCAGGAGCAAGCTGCAAGACCATATCCTCGAAGTGAGTCCGGGAGATCAATTGGTGTTCTACACGGATGGGGTTAGCGAAAGCTTTTCGCCTGACGGGGAAATTTTTGGCGAAACCCATCTAAAGCAAGCACTTGCCACAGCACCCTTTGACAGCGCAAGTGGTGTAATTTCACACCTTAACCAGGTCCTGGTTGAGTTTCGACACGGGTCACCGCTGACCGATGATTTAACCCTGGTGGTAATTCACCGCATCGATGCCGCCTGAAATAATCTTTTAGCTCAACTGGTATAGAACCTGCACTTAAAATAATACTCCTCCCAATGGAAGAGTAAGGGTTCTAAAATTCAGCGCGGGCTATTTTCCGAAGAATAGCGCCCACCAGATTTCCCGGTTCGTGACCTTGACTGGAACCGGGGTAGGCTCTTTGGACCCCTGAGGAACCGGAGTGCTGTCACCAATCGGAACGACCAACTTCTCCCCTTCGCGTACAAGTCCATTGTTGCGCGCGTATTCATTGACCGCAGCATCGGAGGTTGCGTATTGGATCTGTTCTTTTAAAGCGTTTTCCGTGGCTTTATTGTATGACACATCCGTTTGCATCTTTGATAATTGGGTGTTAAGCCGATTCAACTCGTTGATCCTGGCATTAAAATCCATCAGCAAAAAGAAAAGCAAGATGAACCCGCCAATTACCGCCAATTGTTTCCAATCGATTCGGAACTTCTTCATGTGCCAATATTACAGCACATTTTCCCGTGATGCAAGGAAGAAAGCAGCACAAACAAAAATCCCGCTTTTCGCGGGATTAGAGTGCCGAAGGAGGGATTTGAACCCTCACGAGCGTATTGCCCACTACGCCCTGAACGTAGCGCGTCTGCCAGTTCCGCCACTTCGGCGTTCAGGAATGATCAGTATTTTATCTGTTTATAAGGATTTGTCAACCTTTTACACTCAACCGCGTTTGACTACCCGCACAACCGTCCTGGTAAAAATGTGCATGCTATAATTTAGTCGGGGAAAGATTCATGGAAACAATTCTGCTGCAATTATTCAATTTGCTCGTCGAACCGCCCGGAAACCTGATTTATCACCTGGTGCTGGTTTTTGCCACCCTGGCTGCGCTTCAGGCAGTTTCTTTGCTCGACCAGCCTGAAACCCACCAGCCGGCAGTTCGGATGAGGGTGGGTTTGCTCATCATCCTGGCTGCCCAGGTGCTTCTTTTTGGGATCAGCGTCTTTGGTTGGCAAAATCTGATCGATACCCGTACAGTCCTGCCGCCGCTTGACAGAGCTGTAGTTGCAGTCACATTGTTATGGCTTGGCTGGATGATTCTTTTCCCGCAGAAGAACAAAATTGCGGACTGGACGATCGCTATTTTTACGCTGGCTCTAGCCGGTTTCTTCGCCTACAGTCTAATAAACTGGTCGCTTATCGTCGGACAAGGGCATTTCAACAATACATCACTGGATTTCACCTGGGCTACCATCTTCCTGGCAATTTCGGTTTTTTGTGGAATACTGATCGTATTCTTCCGCCCTGAAAATTGGGGGACCGGCCTGGGGATGTATATCATCATCTTCCTGGGAAGCATCCTGCACTTATCCTTGCCTGCTGAAAATAGCGATTACCCGGGGGCACTTCGGCTGGCGCTAATTTGCGTTTTTCCTCTATTACCTGGACTGGTACAAAGTCTCAAAAAATTTCATATCCCGGCACCAGGAATCGATAAAAAGCGTACTCGCTATCGCGCCGCTGATTTTCGTACTGCCCAGGCCTGGTCCAAGTTAGCCGGTGTTACCGATGTCCAGGAAGCTTCGATGGTCTGGCTCAAGGCGCTGGGGTATTCCGTAGATGCTGACGTATGCCTCCTGATCTCAAGTCTTAGTGCAGAGGGAACGGTTTCAGTGATCCATGGGTGGGACCTAGCGCATCAGCAATCGATTGCCTTACAGAATTTTCCTCTAGAATCTCTGCCAAGTTTGGATACGGCATTCAGGAATGGAAAATCCTTAACCATGTCCGGGGAAGGTTCAAATGGCATAAAAGATTATGCTACTTTGACCAGACTCTTTGGAATCGAGGAAGCATGCGAGATCCTCGCGGCACCATTTTCTGTAACGGAGGCTGGTTGGAACGGCATTATTGCCATGGTCTCATCCATGCGTAAGAGATGGTCGCAGGAAGATGCACAGGCTCTGGCGACGCTTGCCAAAGATAGTGGTCGGTATTTACAGAAATTGCCTAAAAAACACATGTCTGATCGGGATATAGAAAATCTTGAAAAAATGCTCGAACAGACTAAGAGAGATGTCCAGGATCTCCGAGAGGAAAGGCGTTTGCTGCTTGAAGAATTGGATTTGATACGATACCAACAAGATGCTTCCACTTTGAAAATAAATATGGATTCGCTCATGGAAGTCCAACGAGAAATGCAAGAGACGATAACCTCTTTGGAAGCAGAAAACGATTCTTTGCGGAAAATATTGCTCGATAATACCATGCCCGAGGTTTCAGATGAAACCCTCTACCTGGAACAAGAAGTGCGTGCTACCCTGGAAGAAACTGCACATTTACAAAATGCTCTGGCGGAAGCCAGCATCACAATCATGAATCTCCAGCAGCGCGGTCATCAGGCCGGCGTTTTACCGGACGATTCACAGAGAGCGCTGATTAAGACCCTTCAAAATATGTATGGACCGATATCATCAATCGTTGCGGACACGAACTTGCTGTCAAACGAATCGATTGAAATGATGGATCCGATACAACAGGGTTTCATGGGCAGAATTCATCAATCCTCGGAACAATTAAAAACGCTCATGGATGAACTGATTGAGACTTTCGGACAGTCCGCCAGCCCTATCGAACTTGGTAAACAACCTGTGCTCCTAAGTTCGGTCATTGATCAGGCTGTGGGTGATATCAGCCCTTTATTGAATGCTAAAAATGTCAACATGCGAATCACATTCCCTGAAGACCTGCCGCCGGTCTATGCTGATCGGGATGCTTTGCAGCAAATCGTTAGTCATCTATTGCAGAATGCCGTAGCAGTGACCCCCAATGAAGGGTCCATAGAATTGGAGGCTAATGCGGATAATGTCCTCGATGATTCGCATTATCTGGTAATCAAGATAACCGATGAAGGCGGTGGAATCCCGCCAGATGAAATTGGCAAAGTGTTCAACAAGGAATATAGAGTTGATCATCCGACCATCAGCGGACTTAGTGATAGCGGTACGGGATTAATCATCACCCGGGCGTTGGTTGAGGCACATAATGGCAGGATTTGGGTGGAGAGCGGTCGTGCTGAAACTTCAACTTTTATTGTGCTTTTGCCCCTTGAGAACCTGCCGATGAACGACAACCAATTGCAGCAATGAATACTATTCGCAGTGGCGTTTTTGGCTTGTTCGCGGCTTTTGCTGTTGGCGCAATCGTTTTTGGCGCATTATTCCTGGGATTGTTGGAAACAAACCCGGCTTTTGAACCAACCCAGCAATCTCGATTTACCCTGCCGCCGCCTAATCTGACACCGATTAATGAAGTCAACGCCACACTGATGATTCCGACCCCCCTGGCCTTTCATCCGGCTACCCCAACGCTCTGCCCTCCTCCCAAAGGGTGGGCTCCCTATATTGTTATGGCAGGAGACGAACTTACAAAATTGGCAAAAGAGCGGGGGAGTTCTCTGGAACAAATTCTGGCTGGAAACTGTCTACTAAGTGAGATGATTATTCCAGATGTACTGATCTATTTACCGCCTGTTCTTACAGCAGATGATGGAACTCCTACGCTGATGGCTTTGATTCCGTCAACGCCGCTGACAACCTCAACTGCATGTCAGCGCCCAGCCGGTTGGACCACATACATTGTCAAACCAGGCGATAACCTCACCCGCATCTCGATTGCTTACCGAATTTCGACCTGGTATCTGAAACAGGTGAACTGTCTGCATGGCGACTTAATTCTGCCTGGCCTGACGCTTTGGGTTCCAAATGTGTCAACTTCCACCTTTACCGCATCGCCTACTGCCACACCGAGACCGGCAGCATCAAAAACACCCACGCTGATTTTTACCCAGACGCCCAGCCTAGTACCTTCCTCCATACCCTCTGCTACCATAACATTTACGCCTACACTTACCTACACCCCCACTGAATCCGCAACGCCAACAGCGACAGACACGGCCACACCGACACCAACCGATACCCCTACTGAAACCCCTACCGTAACCCCTACAGAGACTGCAACCTCGACACCTACCCAAATCGAAACACCGGCTGCAACCCCGATCGATTTACCCACCCCCATTGGTAATCCATAATGGGCAGTTAATGGCATTAAGGTTAGAATTGTCTATCGTATGAAAAAATTGTTTGCATTTTTCGCTCTAATTGCCATAATTTCCCTGGCATGCAATTTGCCGGCAAGTGGCACATCGAATGGTCCTTCATCCCAGGCTATCTCGCAGCTGATTGTTACGCCAGATCCCAAGGCATCGGTCACGCCCACACCATTTATGCCGGTTGGTACATCCCTCCCTACCAACGAACAGGGGACCCCTCAACCAACAGCCACACCTTCAGCAACACCAACTTCGGAAGTTCAACCAACCTTGCAAATAGCCGATGATATTGTGACGATTCTGCTGCTAGGCTCTGATTGGCGGCCAGAATCGGGTTACCGGACAGACACCATCTTATTGGTGGCGATCAATAAAAAAACCGGCGGCACCAGTGTTGTATCATTCCCGCGAGATTTATATGTCACGTTACCAGGGTACCGGCAGGAACGCATCAATGTTGCCCAACCCCTGGGCGGGTTCGAATTGACTCAGAAAACCTTCCAATATAATTTTGGTTTCACACCTGATTATTATCTTTTGACCAATTTTCAGGGTTTTGTAAGCATAATTAATAGTCTGGGTGGGATCGATATTTACGTTCCCTGGGAACTTTATGATACCTGCTCCTTACCTGCCCAGGATTCCTCCGGTAAATGTAGTGTTGGACCCGGTCAGGTTCATATGGACGGAGATACAGCCTTGTGGTACGCCCGTTCACGGTATAGCACCAGCGATTTCGACCGGACTCGCAGGGCGCAGGATATTATGAAAGCCACTTTTTACAAATTGATGAGCCTGAATGCGATTGCTCGCGCGCCTGAACTATACAACTCCTTCACCCGGAATGTTGAGACCAATTTGCCTTTGGATGTGATCATAAGCCTGGGGCGTTTCACCCCTGACCTTGCGGCAAACTCCGATAAAATTCATCAATACGCAATTGGATCAGCCGATGTCTGGGCGTGGATCACCCCACAGGGGGCTCAGGTTTTGCTGCCGAACCCGGACAAGATCCAACCGATGCTTTTTGAAGCTTTAAACGTGAAATAATGATCTAAAAATCATAGAATTTTCGGCAAATTTTTATGAATAATTTGACTTTCATGTTTATTTGTTGTACACTCATAAAATAATTAGGCTATACGCAAATTTCCCAGCGGAGCTGCCATGCAAAAGGATATTTCTCCCGCCGTCCACATTACCTCTCAAACACCGCTCATGCCAGCTATCCGGTCATGGGAGATATACCTGCAAGATCAGGGAAAATCGCCGTACACAATAAAGGCGTTCCTTGGCGACCTCAACCTTCTAGCCAGCTCTCTACCACCCGATAAACCAGTTGGGTCGATCACAATAAAGGATCTCAACTATTTCTTGAACTGGCTTCAGACCGGCCGTGGAGTACCATGCAGCCCCAAAAGCCTGGCCCGTCGTATTACTTCCATCAAAGCCTTTTTTCGCTGGCTGCAGCAAAGTGGCAGGATCCTCGTCGACCCTGCTGAAAAGGTTGTGCAGCAGTCGGTAATCAGCCCCCTGCCGGTGGTACTCACCAAAGATGAACAGGAAAAAGTTATTCAGGTTGCGGATGCCTATCGCACAGCAAAAAAACCTGATGCCAGGGCTGCCACACTCCTGCGATTATTGTTAGCTACAGGGATTAAAAAAGGCGAATGCCTGGCTGTAAATGTCAATCACATCGACTTACAAGCACCTGGCGGACCAATCCTTTTTGTCCGTTATGCCAGCCCCAGCAACCGCTACAAGGAACGAAAAATTGCCCTTCCTGCTGAATGGGTCGAGTGTTACCAGGAATACACTAGCCAGTACCAGCCACGCGATGTTGTCTTCCCCTGGTCACCTCGTCGATTGGAATACTTGCTGGAAGACCTGGGGGAGGAAGCGGGAATCGAAAAACACCTTTCCTTCGACATGTGCCGTTGGACAAGTGTCCTGCGCGACTGGCAATCCGGGATGGAACATGACCAGATCCGCCAGAAATTGGGGATATCCAAAATTCAATGGCGTGAGATCAGCATGAAATTACGCCAACTATCCGCGCAGCAGGCCTGAGAAAATTATTCGTCATAATTCAGCTTTTCAAGCCGCAAATGGATATACCTGCGGCTGTTTGGTGTTATTTTTACCTTGTCCGAAATCTGCAAGGCAGCCGCCCAAATAATCTCGTCCCCTGAAAATACCAGCGGCCAATTCGGGCGAACTGTTGATGGAAGTTTGCTATTCGTGAACAAATCGCCGATGGAAATGGTACCTTGTACCATTCCCAAAGGCTGAAACCGGTCTCCGGCTCTGCGTTTTCGAACGGACAAAGGCGAGGTCACAGCATCCGCATCGATGATCACATTCCATGAATCTGTATTAAAAGTATCAGATTCAACCACACCAAATGCATCCATGCACTCTGCGGTGAGCTGCCAAGCCGCATCCAGCATCACCTTGCCAGGGATGTTCAATACGATTGGCTCGTTGTGTTGAACCTGGGGGTATCTGGAATCAATAATGGTGGACGATTTCAAGGTAATGTAGAAACGGTCACCATCGATTAAGCCCACCACCTCATCAGCCAGATCGGTACGTGAAGTCTTGTTTGATTGCAGCGCAAGTTGCGCCGCCCGCTTTAGCGCAGCCTGGTCGATATCTTCACTTTGCGGAAGGAGTTCCATTGCAGCGCGCCGAATAATTTCTATGCGCATACTTTCATTCAAGCCAGCCATAAACTGCCGGTCGAAACCTCGAAATCCTTTTCCTGAAGAACGGAATGCGTCTTGATATTTTGAATCAACTGCTTCTGCCAGGATTTCCAAAGAATTCCGCGCAGCCGCTGCCAGCCCATGTAGGCGTTCTTTGATTTGCGGATTGTACTCAGCAAGAATCGGGATTAATTCCTTACGAATGCGATTCCTGGTATAACCGACGTCTTCATTTGTAAAATCGAATCGGGGTGATAGACCTGCGTTCCTGCAATATATTTCCAACTCGACACGCCAGAAATTCAATAGTGGGCGAACCAGGGGAATTCGCGAGGAAAATTGCTTCAGAAAGGTACGACTCTGCATGCCAGCAATACCGCTTAATCCGCTCCCGCGCAGCATGTGCATCAATAAGGTTTCGATCTGATCATCAGCATTGTGACCGACTGCAACTGCTTGAGTAGCATACTTCTCAGCCTGGGCGAATAAAAACTGGTAGCGGGCTTTACGAGCAGCAGCCTCTAATGACAATTTTTCTTTCGCTGCCAAAGCTGCAATATCATCTTCACCACCCACAAATTGGCAGCCGAATTGTCTCGCACTCGCTTCGACAAACTTCGCATCCTCGCCGGCATCTGGTCTTAAATGGTGATTGAAATGAGCTGCAATAACCGAATATCCATTATGGACAAGCAAATGCAGTAATGCCAGGCTGTCGGTTCCACCGGAAACACCTACCAGCACGGGCCGGTCTTTGACCAACCGGCAATCCTGATAAAAATTGACCTCTGCTAATCTATCCATCACGAATTGATTATAGCATCGGCAAATTAGGGCAGTCATGAATAAATTCGCTTTGGAGTCCGGCGTTTAGAAATCGATATAAATGTCGCGGCCATTTGTTAACCCTTTATAAAATATAACCAATTCCAACGGCTTGCCCTGAAAAAAACTTTATGCTAGACTGACAATGGAACGTACAGTAAGGCTTCATTCTTCCTAATCCTCATTATTCAGAACGTAATTTATAAGCAAAGTTCGAACTGCCCATACTCGACTATTGCTCACATTGACCTTTCGAGTCGCGGAGGAAAAATCCAATGGCTGAAAAAATCCTGATCGTGGACGACGATCTTGAAACCTTGCGTTTGATCAGCATGATGCTGCAAAAACAAGGGTATCAAGTTGTTTCTGCAAAAAATGGGGTGGAAGGGTTGGCACTGGCTGCCAGTGAACGTCCGGACATGGTTGTTCTGGATATCATGATGCCCGAACCAGACGGCTATCAGGTCGCCAAACAGCTGCGGGAAAATCCACAAACCGCGCCTATACCGATTATGATGTTCACGGCGAAGTCGCAGCTTGAAAGCAAAGTTGCCGGTTATGAAGCTGGGGCGGATGATTACCTGACCAAACCGGTACACCCGACTGAACTGATTGCCAGGATTAAAGCTTTATTCACAAGATCTAAAACCCGCGGCACTGGCCCCCTGCTAACACGCCGCGGGTATGTCGTCGGGGTGATGGCTGCCAAAGGCGGGTTAGGCGTCTCGACCCTGGCGCTTAATCTGGCATTATCTTATTATCAAAAAACCAAGGCCGAGGTCATTGCTGCTGAAATGAGGCCGGGGCAAGGAACCTGGGCAGGCGAGTTGGGATATGTCCAGGATGAAGGGTTGACGAATTTATTATCGATGCTAGCGGGTGATATCACGCTGGAAGATGTCGAAAAACAATTGACCAGCACCACATACGGTATCCGCCTGCTGCTTGCAACGCCTAAAGCGGCCGATTGCAACCGTCTGATAAACTCGGTCGCTCAATTGGAAGTTGTGCTTTTCCATCTGTTCACCCTGGGCTCTTTTTTCACTCTGGATATCGGTACACCGTATACCCCCGGGTTGGAAAAGATGCTCAACATGGTCGACGAATTGATACTGGTGACTGAACCCCAGCCGCACTCGGTTAAGCGAACCAGCCAGTTAATCGGTGAGTTAAATACCATGGGTTTCTCCGCCAATAAACCTTATTCAGTCGTGATCAACAATCGTGTACGGGCAGATATGCAGCTTTCAGCTGTGCAGATCCAGGAAATCTTGAACCTGCCGAAAACTCCCTTTATTCCAGGGGTTAGTGAACAATCCTACCAGGCGGCTATGCGGAATATCCCTCTCGGGTTTCTCCAACCCGAAGGAATTTATATGCAGCAAATTAATGAAATCGCCGCTCAATATGCTGCCCGATTGAGAAATGAAAAATATTCCTCTGCCGGATTTAATCCAGCGCGCGTCTGATCTTGTTTTAGGCTCAAAATATACCGTGGTTTTTACCGGTGCCGGAATTTCGACTCCTTCCGGGATCCCTGATTTCCGATCTGCGAACGATGGTCTTTGGACAAAATCAGATCCGATGGAAGTGGCTTCATATTCAGCGTTCCGTTACCATCCGGAAAAATTCTTTAATTGGCTGAAGCCTTTAGCCGAACATATTTGGGATGCATCACCAAACTCCGCCCATGAAAGTTTGGCGCAATTGGAACAAGCCGGATATATTCAGGCATTGATTACCCAGAACATTGATGGATTACATCAAAAAGCCGGCTCGAAGCAAGTCGTGGAAGTACACGGTTCGATGAACCATTTGCGATGCATGGTTTGCCGATTAAGTTACCCTGCCGATGCATATTTTCAACAATTTATTTCCGCAGGCGAGCTCCCTCGTTGCTCCAATTGCCATTCGTTGCTTAAACCAGAAATTACGCTCTTCGAGGAATTGCTCCCTTACGAGGCATGGTCCAGCGCTGTCAAACACAGTGAAAACGCCGACCTATTTATTGTCATCGGCAGTTCTCTGGAAGTGACCCCCGCGTCCAGTCTCCCGTTGACGGCGCTGCAAAGCGGAGCCAAACTCATCATCAATACTCTGTCTTCCACTTACCTGGACCAGCGGGCTGATCTGGTGATCCCGTACGATGTCACCGAGGCTATCCCCGCCATCACGCAGACTGTTTTACAGAATTCAGGGAAAGAATAAATTTATCGACTGCCGCGCCGGCCGAATTGCCGCTCAAGCAAATCTACAGACAAATGGATCATAGTCGGCCGGCCGTGCGGGCAGGTTCGCGGCGATTGGCAGGCTTCAAGATCTCTCAATAAAGCCTGCTGCTCTTCGTTCGTCAGGATTTGTCCGGCTTTTACTGCTGCACGCTTGCATACTCTGGCGATAATTTTCGCTTCGACCTCATTTGCCAGCGGCGCCTCATCCTCTTCGAAGTCTTCCACAACGACGCGCACCGCCGCCGCCGGGTCTATACCAACAAGTAGAGCTGGCACAGCCCGCACGCGAAATGTATTGGGACCAAATGGTTCGACATCGAAGCCGAAGTAAGATAACACGCCTAATTGTTGTTCCAACAGCTGGGTGCTTTGGGGCGGAAGAACGATTATGGCAGGTTCCATCAGCGTCTGGGAAACAGCCTTCTGCGTGTGCTGGCGCATGATCTTTTCGAATAGGACCCGCTCGTGTGCAGCATGTTGGTCGATAAGATACAGGCCGTCCGGCCCTTCCGCCACCAGATATGCAGCGCCTACCTGTCCTACCAGCCTGAGCAATGGCACCTTCCCGCTGGGCAGTTCAGGCTGAGGTGTTATTGCCTCCCCGGTGTGGACGGACGCAAGTTCGGAACGGAGATCTCCCGCCATTTCCCAGGCCGGGTCAATCGTTGATTGTTGGAAAGGATGGGCGGACCAGTATGGGGTCGCCAGGTTTGGCACAGGGGAATAGGCCAACAATGCCCGTTTGACACTGCGTTGCACAGCCGAAAATACCTTGTCCGGCTGGCGAAAGCGTACTTCTGCTTTAGCCGGGTGGACATTTACGTCTACCTCTTCCGGCTCGAGTTGGAGGAAGAGCACCGCCAATGGATAACGGCCTATCATCAACAAGGTATGGTAGGCCTGTAGCAAAGCCGAGATCAAAGCTGTGTCTTGAACCCAGCGGCCATTCACAAAAAAAGTTATTTCCCGTCGATTGGAACGCGTCAGAGCGACCGGGCTGATGTAGCCGGTAACGGCAATTTCCTCCTCCAAACTGACTTCCAGCATTTGGTGGGCCACATCAGCTCCATACAATTGAGCGAGAATCTCGCGGCGGTCTCCGCTGCCTGTCGTCCGCAGGACAGGCTTGCCATCCTGCAGCAATTCAAAGCGCACCCAGGGGTAGGCGAGCGCATAGCGTGTCACCAGCGCGTTGATCTGTCCGCGTTCCGTCATGTCGGATTTAAGGAATTTCAATCGTGCGGGAACATTGTAAAATAAATCCTCCACCCTGACGACGGTTCCGGCTGGAATACCAACCTGCTCGATCGAGCCGTTCCTGCCGCCCTCGATCAAAATCCTCGCTCCGATGTTGGACGATTTCACACGCGAGATTAACATCATGCGAGAAACAGATCCAATGGAAGCCAGAGCTTCTCCGCGAAAGCCCAGAGATCGGATATGGAACAAATCCTCGGCTGAATTCAGTTTACTCGTAGCGTGGCGCGCAACAGCGAGCTGCATATCACTGATTTCGATGCCCGAGCCGTCATCAGCCAGCTCGATCAATTTGCGTCCTGCCTGTTCCACGCGTATTGAAATCGCCTGTGCCCCAGCATCCAGTGCGTTTTCCATTAATTCCTTAACCACCGAAGCGGGCCTTTCAACCACTTCTCCAGCGGCAATCTGTGAAGCAACGTCATCAGCTAAAATACGAATCGGCATAAATTTTCCTCTACGCGTGATTATACCTGAGCGCGAATATTACTCGGCCTAACTCTGCCCAGCATAATAATTCACTGAGAAAATTGTTCACAGCGGGGATAACCGCTTCACCGATAGGGAGATTCGATTATACTCAAGGGAATGACCATCAATACGCTCATTTTTGACCTGGATGACACCTTATACCCCCCTTCCAGCGGAGTTTGGGATGCGGTTGGGATTCGAATCGACAATTTTATTTTGGAAAACCTTGCTGTCCCTGCTGAAAAAGTCACCATGGTCAGAGATGATTTATTCCATCGGTATGGAACCACTTTGCGCGGGCTGCAGGTCGAGTTTGGGGTCGATCCCTATAAGTACCTCAATTATGTGCACAATATTCCCTTAGAAGATTATTTGCAGCCAAATCCGGCTTTGCGTAAAATCCTCAACCAAATCGATGCCAGAAAAACTATTTTCACCAACTCCGATCAAAATCATGCGCTGCGGGTATTGGACCGCCTTCGCCTGGGCGGGATATTTGATCGCATCATCGATGTGATGGACGTGGCGCCGTATTGCAAACCCATGCCCGAAGCTTTTAAGCTGGCATTAAAAATTCTGGGAGACCCTGACCCTTCGACCTGTGTTGTGATCGAGGATTCTCTGCGCAATGTCGATACTGCCAGAGAAATGGGTTTCCGCACTATTCTGGTAGGTAGACACAATGGCCGGGCAGATTCAGCCGATGCCCTGCTGGATTCACTGGAGGATCTGCTCGATCTGAGAGATTTGCCTATGTTGAAGGGTGTCTGGAAGCAAGCATGAACGAAATTTCGGTTGTTGGTTGGATTGTAATTGCTGGCCTCGGTCTGATTGTTCTTTCCAGCTACTTGAGTCTGCTGTCCTTGCTGCGAAAGAAAAATAACAAACCCAGCCAGATATCCTGGATCAAATCCTGGCAAGCGCTCACCAGACCCTATGAGGCGGAAAATAAGCATCTGGAGGAACTCTCGGAACGGGTGTCTGACCTTAAGAAAGACATCTCACCGGTAGACTGGTCCAACAAAGATCCTGAACCTCCCCTTTCATGAGGATTTAATTCAAATATGATAGCCTTCGCAGCAAATATGGATGGTATTTCAAATTGAGGTTAATTATGGAATCTAAACCTTTAAAAGTCTTTCTCACCGTGTTTTTTGCAATCATCCTAATCGGGATGAGTTTTGCCGGTGGTGTATTCGCTGGTTACCAGCTGCCCCGTACCTTTAGTCTTCCTGAGAGCATTCCCTTCCTGCCCGGGGATAATCAACCTTCGACACCCGATGGCTCGAGCGCGGCAGAATCGACACCGGTCGATACCGAGACACTCTTCGAACCTTTCTGGCAAGCCTGGGATTTAGTTCACCAGCAATATGTTGACCAACCGGTCGATGATGAATTGTTGATGCGCGGCGCCATCGCCGGTATGTTGAACTCGCTTGGCGACCCAAATACCAGCTATATGGACCCGGTTCAATACCAGCAAGCGAATGCGCCGCTGGAAGGGGAATATGATGGAATTGGCGCCTGGGTGGATACGTCAGGCGAGTTCCTGACCATCATCAGCCCAATGGAAGGTTCTCCCGCCGATGCTGCCGGATTAAAAAGCGGCGACCTGATCATAGCCGTCGATGGTAACAATATGATTGGCGTTGATCCCAGCCTGGTCCTGCGAGATGTCCTTGGCCCAGCCGGTTCCACGGTTGTCCTGACCATCGAGCGGGAAGGGGTGGACGAACCATTCGACGTCAGCATCGTCCGCGAAAAAATTGTCATTCCATTGGTCACCAGTAAAATGCTGGATAACAATATCGCCTACCTTCAAATCATCCAATTTGGCGACAAAACTGAGGCGGATGTCAAATCCCACCTGCGCGAATTGCTCAAAAATGATCCTGACGGATTGGTCCTGGATTTACGCAACAATCCCGGCGGATACCTGGAAACGGCAATTGGTGTTACTTCCCAGTTCATTTCTGACGGCGTGATCATGTATGAAGTTCACGGCACGGGCGAGGAAGTCACCTTCACTGCCCGCGCGAATGGTCTGGCAACCGACATTCCGCTGGTTGTGCTGGTGAACGAAGGATCAGCCTCAGCGTCAGAAATTACAGCAGGTGCGATCCAGGACCGCGGGCGAGGCAAGCTGG
>JAJZTR010000187.1:0-4624 GCA_021848775.1 Chloroflexota bacterium
TTATATCCAATTTTGGATATGGATTTAACAGAACAAGGTATGTATATTATAGTACATTTGTTCAATTCGTCAAGCCGTTAAATTGAATGCTTCAACCGAAAATAAAGGACATCCAATGAGAACTTTACCTATTGACAATCCTGGAGAAAATCGTTAGCATAAGGCATCTAAAAATTGAATATGGTGAGAGAGCGGCTGAACCTCATCCACAGGATGAGGCAACGAGGTGGAGGTTCTCCTCTGCGAAGAGGACGCTAACCCTGCGCGACAGGGAAAAATCGAATGATCAGCGGATGCCTCTGGAGCCCGGTCACAGGCTCCCTTCTCCCTTCCGAAAAATGTTTGGACGAAAAACTGATGGCAACATCAGCGACAAGCCCGGCATAGTGATCAGAAACTTGGTTCGCTTGTTTCTGGTATATGTTGGAAGGGCTGCCATTTTGAAATCGGATCATATTACAAGGCATGCCCAGGCATGCTTTTTTTATTTTATTAAGCGAGATGATGGAGATTGTCATGGATACAAAAGAAGTCATGGAACGGGTGAAAGCGGATGACGTGAAGTTTGTCTCATACCAGTTCGTGGATGTTATGGGCGTGGTTAAATCGGTAGATGCGCCGGTCTCGCAGCTGAAAAATGCCCTCGATCGCGGTGTTTGGTTTGACGGGTCTTCGGTGGAAGGCTTTGCCCGCATCCAGGAATCCGACATGCATTTGCGGCTGGATGTGGACACGTACGCGGTTTTACCTTGGTCCCCATCTGATATGCGTCGGGCCCGCTTTTTTTGCGACATTTACCAGCCGGATGGGAATCCATTTTCTGATGACCCGCGCGGAACCCTAAAACGCTTGTTGGGGAAATTGCGTGAGCGCGGTTGGATATACAATATTGGGCCAGAACCGGAATTCTTTTTGTTCCGGCAAAACGGCGGGCAATCCATTCACCCGGTTCCCCACGACGTGGGCGGGTACTTCGATTTTTCACCCAACGACGAGGCGGTGCGGGTTCGAACGGAGTTGATGGAAGCACTCGATCAGATGGGGTTGGAAATTGAAGTTGGTCATCACGAGGTTGCCCTGGGTCAGCACGAAATCGATTTTCGTTTCGCCGACGCTTTGCGCGCAGCAGACAATGTCCAGACCTTGAAATACACCGTTAAAGCAATCGCGGCTCAGAATGGCTTGATCGCTTCCTTCATGCCGAAGCCAATATTCGGCATCAACGGATCGGGAATGCACTGTCATCAATCGCTGTTCGATAATCAAGGGAACAACTTGTTCTTTGACGCCAATGATCCGTACAACCTGTCCAAAATCGCTTACGGATTCATTGCCGGTCAATTGGAGCATGCGCGCGGACTGTCAGCGGTGGTAGCTCCGACAGTCAATTCGTATAAGCGGTTGGTGCCCGGCTATGAAGCCCCGGTTTATGTCGGATGGGCACAGGTGAATCGCTCGGCGTTGATCCGCATCCCCCGCTACACTCCCGGACAGGAAGGCGCGGTGCGGGCTGAATTGCGCTGTCCGGATCCATCCTGCAATCCCTACATTGCTTTGACAGCCATGCTTACTACCGCTCTGGATGGAATCGACCGAGGGTTGAAACCGGCTTCTCCCTTGAACAACATCAATGTGTATGAGTTGGACCGTGAACAGCGCCAGGAATTGGGTGTAACAGAATTGCCGGGCTCATTAAAAGAAGCGCTCGATGAGCTGGAACTTGACGATGTGGTCAAGGGTGCATTCTCACCCAGTTTGTATGAGACTTTCGTCCGTGCCAAACGCAGTGAATGGGATGATTACCGTATCCATGTGTCGGATTGGGAGATCAATAACTTCCTGCAAACGGCATAGTCTACCCCCGGATTGTCATCCATCCCAGTCAAGATGAGCCCTCACACCGCAAACCAGGATATTACGGCTGCATATTTTCTTGCACGCACAGCAGCCATTCGCGGGTCAGACTGCCGGGTTCCTCACCGGTGACTGCCAAAATGGGAGCTGTTAAATCGCTATTCGCATAGTCAATTACCGGTATGGATTTGGCCGAGGAATCCAGCCAGCGGGCAGGTATGAAACCAATTGCCTGCGGGTCTTCCCGGATTGCATCCAGCATCGTATCGGGGTCCGGAGCCAGCAGGGCAGTCGTCACGATTTCTTCATTAGCAAGAACCTGCGAACCGAACAGAATTTGACTGTCCTCACTCGAAGGGTACACCCAGGGTTGGATGATCCCGACACCGGAGTCGGATAATTCCGACCAGCTGGTTATTGTTCCTGAGTATATGGCGGTAAGCTGTGCCTTATCCATTTCCTCCACCGGGTTCTCTGGATGGACGACGATCGCTAAAAGTTCCTCGCCGAGTTTCAAAATATAACCTTGCTCAGAGGCTGTTTCGGACCATTGAAAAAGGATGTCCGCATCATCAAGGGATTGGTTCGTCTGTACCTTGGAGCGCACGGTCAATGCGAGCGCCGGGATTTCGACTGCACACTCAGCCATCATCGGTTTGAGCCAGTGTAGTGCTGGTGTGATTTCTACCGTTAGCGGGGTAGGCGTTGGCAGGGTGGTAGCCGTCTGGTTTTGACAGCCTGCCAGCGATGCGATAAGGATCAGCCCGAATAAAAATCTAGACATAAGCTGCCAGCAAGGTAACCGCTGCTAAGATTACGCAGTAAATTGAAAATATATACAATGGGCGCCTGGTGATAAAGTTCAGCAACCAGCGAATTGAAAAATAACCGACCACCACTGCTGCGATAAAACCCGCTGCCATCGAAGGCAGGAAACTGCCAAGGTTGGAAATTTCGAACAGGTCAATCAGGCTGAACAATCCGGCAGCCAGCATAACCGGGATAGACATGAGAAAGGAGAAGCGGGCAGCAGCTGGGCGGGTCAGGTTGCGAGTCATGCCGCCAGCCATCGTCGAACCGGAGCGTGAAATTCCTGGGAAGAGCGCCAGTGCCTGGGCAAAACCGACCCACAAAGCATCTTTCCAGCTGACAGTGTCAATTTCCCGGTCGCGTTTCCCCACGACTTCAGCAAAGATCAGCACTAATGCTGTGACAATCAGGAACACGGCGGTGGTCGGCGGGTCTTTGAATACCGATTCGACCAGATCATTCAGCAACAAACCTAAAATCCCGGCAGGAATGGTCGCCAGGATTAGCAGCCAGCCCAATTTTGCGGCAGGTGTTTCAAATGGCTTCCGGCTGCGCAAACCGTGTATAACGGCTGTGATTATCTCCCAAAGATCCTTGCGAAAATAGACAATGACCGCCAGGAGGGTGCCGATCTGTACCAGGACATCAAACGGGAAAATTACTTCTTCCTTGAGGTTCCAACCTAACAGGTAAGGAGTGATCACCAAATGTGCAGAACTGGAGATGGGTAGGAATTCGGTAATCCCCTGGATGATCCCCAGAATAACAGCTTGAACGATGGTCATTGACTTTTCCCTCGTGCTTGATAATTTTCAAGAACATCTTTGGCAAAGGCATCAAACTCCCCGGCGATAACTGCATTTCGGGCATCCGCGACCAGTGTAACCAGTGTTTGAATATTATGGATGGAAATCAGCGTGGCTGCCAGCATTTCTTTTGCCACAATCAGGTGGCGCAGATAAGCGCGGGTAAAATGCTGGCAAGTGTAGCATTGGCAGGTTTCATCGATGGGACGTGGGTCCTGAGCGTTGGCTGTATTCATCAGGTTGATACGCCCGGTGCGCGTCATAGCAGCCTGATGTCGCGCCAGGCGGGTTGGTAGTACGCAATCAAAAATATCAATCCCGCGTTGGATCGCATTGATTAGGTCTTCCGGTGAACCCACACCCATTAGATAGCGCGGCTTGTCTTCCGGTAAAACTGCATCCACCAGCTCGATCATGGCATGCATTTCTTTTTTAGTTTCACCAACCGAGAGTCCCCCGATGGCATGACCGGGGAATCCCAGTGATGAAATGTGCGCCGCTGACTGCTCGCGCAGGGCGGGGAAAACTCCTCCCTGAACGATGCCAAACAAAGCCTGGTCTGTCCGCTGATGAGCTTTCAGGCAGCGTTCGGCCCAGGCGTGCGTCCGTTCCACTGCCCGCTGATTGTACTCCGGGTCATAAGGCGGTGCGCATTCGTCGAACGCCATGATGATGTCGGCCCCGAGATCTTCCTGAATTTCTACAGCTTTTTCGGGGGTAAAACGGTGAGTCGAACCGTCGATGTGGCTTTTAAAGGTCACACCGTCGTTGTCGATTTTGCGCAGGTCCGACAATGAGAAAACTTGAAAGCCGCCCGAATCGGTCAGGATAGGGCGGTCCCATTGCATGAACTGGTGTAACCCCCCCATTTCAGCGATCAGTTCCTGACCCGGACGTAAATAAAGGTGGTAGGTGTTTGCCAGCACCAGGCTGGCTCCGGTCTCCCGAAGTTGAGCGGGAGTGACCGCTTTAACCGTCGCCTGAGTGCCGACCGGTGCGAAAACGGGGGTTAACAGGTCGCCGTGAGGCGTGGAGAAAACCCCCGCTCTGGCGCGTTTGTTTTGAGCAATACGGGTGAAATGGAAATAATTATGGGAAATCATAGACCCCAAAAAATAGCGAGCCCGGCCATAATGACCAGAATCGAGAGAATG
>JAJZTR010000187.1:4634-4929 GCA_021848775.1 Chloroflexota bacterium
ATTACCATAATGTTTACCGGATGACCATAAGGGGTGGCAAAAGCCAGAGAGCATCCAAGAGCCACCGCCATGCTGAGCGCGCGCGCATCAATTTGGGCAGAGGCGGCAGCCGCCAGCGCCAGCGGCGCAACGACCAGTGCAGCGACCTGACCACTCATGACCTGCGTCAACAGCATCGCGACCAGGATCAGGCTTAACGCGATCCAAAGCGGAGCTACATCTCCCATTAAATTTAATATAGCGTTAACGCCCATACTTGCGAGCCCGGTATCGCGGATTGCGGTGCTTAATGGCC
>JAJZTR010000188.1 GCA_021848775.1 Chloroflexota bacterium
TTAAGGAATTCACTAAGGGGTTTTGAATTCCGCTTCAGCGCCGGGAAAAGTAGTTAGCGCATTCACAGGGGTGGTGAAAGAATTTTACGGCCAATGCCGGGAAATTATCAAAACCAGGGTGGGATCGTTGATGGATCGGGGATGATCGTTCCAGAAGGAGGGAATTGCTCCATATCGACAACAATAGCACTTTCAAATCACAGGAACAACACCCATGAAACCCAAGGAGTATCCATCAATGGAACAGAACAAATTATCAAGGCGGGGGTTTATTCGCCAGGCCGGTGTTGGGCTGGCGGCGGCGGCAGTCGGTCTGGCTGGCTGCGCCCCAAAAGAGGTCATCAAGGAGGTGCCGTTTGAGGTAACCAGGGAAGTTACCCGTCAGGTCACCACCGAAGTGGAAAAGGAAATTATCAAAGAAGTTGGACCCGAAATTCCGGCTTATCCATGGACTTATGTGAAATTGGATGTGGAAACGGTTCGCAAAAAAGGACACGCCAAATATTACATTGGCGACTGCTGTTACGGATCATTCGCTGCGATTGTTGAATCCCTGCAAGAGGCTGCCGGATATCCGTTTACTCAGATTCCAATGGATATGATGGGATTTGGCGCCGGGGGTGTGGCTGGCTGGGGAACCACGTGCGGAGCTCTGATCGGCGCATCGGCAGCGATCAACCTGGTTACCGATAAAGAAACTTCCAGGAAGTTGGCGGGTGAATTGGTGGGTTGGTACACGCGAACGCCCTTCCCGAGCGATACAGCCAACCAGTACGCGGTGGAGCACGCCTACCTGGTCGAAGAATATAAATCCGACAAGGCACTGCCGCAGAGCGTGTCCGACTCGCCGTTGTGCCACGTTTCGGTCACCGAGTGGTGCCAGACGGCAGAGATGGGTTCCGGAACAAAGGAGCGCGCTGAACGCTGCGGCCGCCTGGCCGGCGATGTGGCCGCTAAAGCGGTGGAACTCCTGAATGCCAACCTGGATGGCGCGTTCGTACCCGTATTTGCGTTCACCGATGAAAATAAGGGGTGCATGGCCTGCCATTCGAGCGGTGAGAACGTCAGTATGGGTCAGTTCACCCAGGGCAAAATGGAATGCGTTTCCTGCCACGATCCGCATGATTAAGGTTTGATTGACTTTGTGTTCGGGGTGAGCAATCACCCCGAATTTTTATTTAAAGGGGCAGGGGGTGTATAGTGTAGTTTGGGTTGAGCGATTTATTACGTCACCCGATTCATCACGTACGGGAGCGAAACCCAACTACCCGTACCCCAAAAAAGTGTCGGGTATCGGGGCTGAAGGCGTATGCAGGAAATGTAGGGGCGCGCACTGCGCGCCTCTCTGGGGGATGGATGCGACGGGTATCATGCGGCAGCCCCGCAACCCAACCTACCGCGAAACCGCAATAAATTTAATACTATTTGTTGGTTGACAATTGGTTAAATTTCCCTATTATTTAGGTATGGATTTCTTTTGACCGCCGAGGAAAATCCATTTTTTTTCCCGGCATTTCCAACCCTGGGCACCTTATTCAACCATCCAAATCAAGCCAATGCGCATCTGGCAGTCTGTTCAGCACTTCTTCTGCTCATCCGAATTAATCTCATATGGGGTAATTGATTTTCATGGCAGTGGCGAAAAATGGTTCTGACCGTCCAAGTTTCAGCCGCTTCAAACCTTCAGGGGTAAAACAGCGCGAAGTAAAGCGGTTCCTGACAGCTCTGCTGTATCTGCTGCCTTCGTTGGTCCTCTTTACCACCTTCACCTTCGTCCCGCTGTTTCGCACCATCGGCTTGAGCACGCAGCTGACCAACCCGCTGGGGATTGCAGTCAAATTCGTCGGATTGGCGCAGTATGAAAAGCTGTTTTCCACGCCGGTCTTCATGAACAGCCTGCAGCGTTCGCTGCTGTTCGTGGCTTACACCGTTCCCGCGTCCATCCTGGTCTCGCTGGGTCTGGCGCTGTTGGGAAATCTGCGGCTAAAGGGCATCTCGTTTTTCCGGGGAGTGTTCTCGGTCACCATTGCGGTCTCGGCGGCGACGGCTTCCCTGATTTTTAAGTATCTTTATCACCCCGCGCTCGGGTCGCTCAATTATATTTTCAGGCTGTTGAACATGGATCCGGTGCCGTGGTTAATCAGCGAGAATACAGCGTTAATGTCGGTCTCGATCGGCACGGTCTGGCTGCAGATCGGGCTGAACACTGTAATTCTGCTGGCCGCGATGCAGGGGATTTCCGATGAGCTTTATGAAAGCGCCATGATCGACGGCGCGAACTACTGGCACAAGTTCCGCAGCATCACCCTCCCCATGCTGGGATCCACCTTTTTCTTTTTGATCGTGGTGGACATGCTGGCGGCGTTCCAGGCATTTACTCAAATCCACGTGCTCACCGGCGGCGGACCGCTCGATTCGACGAACGTGCTCGTGTTCTCGATTTACCGCGAATTTTACTTCAACGGCGCGTATGGATTCGCGGCCGCCCAGGCGGTGATGTTGTTCCTGATTATGCTGGCTTTGACCGTTTTCCAGTTCGGTGTCCTTGAGAAAAGGGTATTTTACGATTAACCATGGACTATCCATTAAGACGTCTCCTGACCAACATGGTGTTATATATTGTCCTTGTGATCGTGGCCATTTTTGTGCTGTTTCCGATCTGGACCGCGATCAATATCAGCCTGCTGAATGATTCGCAGGTAGCCCAGTACCCGCCGCAGATGTTCCCGACCTCATTCAGCCTGGTAAACTACGCGCGCGCGCTGGAACAAGCGCCTCTGCTGCGCTATTTGTTAAACAGTGTTACCCAGTCGACGCTGGTTATGCTGGGGCAGCTGGTGACGGCCTGCCTGGCGGCTTACGCTTTCGCATTTATTGATTTTAAATACCGGAACATCCTGTTCCTGGTTTTCCTGGCAACCCTGATGATCCCGTGGGAAGCCACCATCATCCCCAACTACCTGCTGATCAAAAAATTGAAATGGGATAACACTTTCCAGGGGCTGGCGGTCCCCTTCATGGCGACAGGCTTTGGCACTTTCCTGCTGCGTCAATTTTTCCTGAAAATTCCGAAAGAGCTGCACGACGCCGCAGTGATGGACGGCTGCGGCAGCTTCCGCTTCCTGCTCACCATCGTACTGCCGCTGGCGCGCCCTGCGCTGGGCACCCTGGCAGTCTACAGTTTCCTGCAGACCTACAATCAGTACCTGTGGCCGCTGCTGATCACCAACGATCAGACCATGCGCACCGTGCAGATTGGCATCGCTCTGCTCCAGGATGAAGAGCGTTTCATGTTCAACACAGTGATGGCCGGCGTGGTGTTTGTGCTGGTGCCAACCTTCATCCTTTTCATATTCAGCAACCGCCAATTAATCCGCGGTTTGACTGCTGGCGCCGTTAAAGGCTAAACCAGAAACCCAATCAGTCGTTTTTTTACCACCAAGGAGGATTTACGATGAAAGGTTCCAAGCAAGTTCTGATCGTCCTGAGCCTGTTGCTGATTTTCAGCATGGTGCTCAGTGCTTGCGGAACGGCCGCCACCCCGACAGCGGCGCCGCCGGAAGGTCAGGCTGCCCCTACGCAGCCCCCGGTCGTTGAGGAGCCCTCTCCAACGCCGGTACCCGCAGTGGAAGGCGTCACCAAAATGACGTTCTGGCACAGCATGGGCGGAGACATCGGCGGCAAGGCAATCCCGCAAATGACGAATGATTTCAACTCGTCACAGGATAAGTGCTATGTGGTCTATACCTACCAGGGCACTTACGATGATTCTCTCAACAAGCTCAAAGCCGGACTGCAATCGGGCGACACCCCCGGCGTAATCCAGCTGTTCGACATCGCCACCCGGCTGATGGTCGATCTGGATGTCGCGACACCGGTTCAGACCTACATCGACAAAGAGGGCTACGACGTCTCAGATCTTGAGCCGAACGTGCTGGCCTACTACACCGTTGACGGCATGCAGTATTCGATGCCCTTCAACTCATCCACCCCCATGCTCTACTACAACAAAGACGCGTTCGCAGCCGCGGGACTGGACCCTGAAAATCCACCGCGTACCTTCGATGAATTCGCCGAAGCCGCCCGCAAGCTGACCCTCAAAGATGCTTCCGGCACGGTCACCCAGTACGGCGGCGCATTTGCGGTGTACGGCTGGTTCTTCGAGCAGCTTCTCGCCGTTTCCGGCGGTTACTATGCCGACAATGAAAACGGCCGCGCCGGGCTGGCCACCAAGGCGACCTTCAACAGCCCCGAAGGTGTAGCCGTGTTGGATTGGTGGAAGGCAATGTATGACGAAGGTATTTTGGCCAATTACGGCCGCTCGACCGTGGACACCCGCAGCGCATTTATCGCCGGCCAGACGACCATGATCCTCGAATCGACGGCTGCATTGCGCGGTCTTATGGACAGCGCGAAGGGCAAATTTGAAATCGGCACTGCGTTCCTGCCGCGCCCGAATGAAGCTGCCTTCGATAATTTCGGTACCGTAATCGGCGGTGGTTCGGTCTGGATTATCAAGGACCGCCCGCAGGCTGAGCAGGATTGCGCCTGGGAGTTCATCAAGTTCCTGTCGTCTCCGGAGCAGCAGGCTTACTGGCAGACCATGTCGGGCTACTTCCCCATCCGGAAAGCAGCCTACGAACATCCTCTGTCTGTGGAATGGCGTACCACGTACCCGCAGTTCCAGACCGCTATCGATCAGCTGCACGCGGCGCCCAACAACACCTACACCCAGGGCGGCTTGATCGGGGTCTTCCCGACGGCCCGCCAGACCATCGAAGGGGCCATCGAGGAGGTGCTCGCAGGCAAAGGCACATCGCAGGAGGTGCTGGATAAGGCTGCCGAGACTGTGACCCTGGCGATCGAGGAATACAACGCATCCATGGGGCTCACCCCGTAAGGTTTGATGGTT
>JAJZTR010000019.1 GCA_021848775.1 Chloroflexota bacterium
AGTCAAGGTGGGGATCATCGCCGGTTTTGAGCATTTTGATGCCTGTACCTTCAAGGTAGAAGGCGATCTGGTGATCGTAACAAAAGAAGAATTGCCAGGAGACCGGCAGCGATTCAATTTAGGGCATGAATTGGGTCACCTGATCCTGGATGTTCAGGGTGAGCTCAAACCAGAACAGGCGGCCAATCGGTTCGTCGGGGCTTTCCTTGTGCCGGAGGCAACGGCCCGCTTTGAACTTGGTGCCAACCGGACGGACCTTAACATCAACGAGCTGCACATGCTTAAGCATAAATATGGCTTAAGTATGCAGGCCTGGATTTACCGCGCAAAGGATCTTTCCATTATTTCTGAAAACACCGCCACGCGTTTATTCCAGCAGTTTCGCGTCAATGATTGGCATCGTCAGGAACCAGGAAAACCTTATCTACCTGAAACGCCCATGCGGATGGAACGGTTAATTTATCGCGCTTTGGCTGAGGATTTGATCTCACGTTCCAGAGCACAGGAATTGCTAGGCAAGCCATTACAGCTGGGATGGGAGATGGAGGCACTGCAGCAAAATGACCTTTCCATCCGTGCTGGTAACTGACACGAATATTTGGATCGACCTCGAGAACGGCAAGATATTGGCCGATGTTTTCCGTCTTCCATATCAATTCTTCACCTCTGATTTTGCGGTGGAAGAATTTATTCATCCTGGGTGGACAACGCTTCAAGATCTGGGATTGCAAACACACGGTCTTGAACCTGAATTTATGCTCGAATTAGTTCGGTTAAGGCAAAACCATCGTCAATTATCAGCTGTTGACCTGGCTGCATTATTGCTTGCCAGGGCATTGGGGGCAAGCTTGGTGACCGGTGACCGAAGACTTAATGAACTTGCCAAAGCTCAGGGGTTACTGGTTCACGGGGTGTTATGGATATTGGATGAAATGGTGACACACCAGGTTCTTACAACGAACCAGGCTACTATTGCCCTTCGGGAAATGCTTGATCAAGGAGCAAGGCTGCCGAACGTCGAATGTCAAAAGCGTTTTGATAGTTGGTCATCATGACCAGAAAAGATATTAAAATGAGCAAACCGAAAAGTATTATTCATTCTTTGTAAAGGGTGGTGCAAAGAGGATCGAATCTGCAATTGAGTACGACTATTGGTTAGAAGTTATTATTGACGGCAGACGATTTCGGGTGGGAGAGAAATACACAATCCTAGAACTAGGCTATGCAGTTTGTTTGATGGACCTGGAGGATGAAAATTGGCTGCAAGAAAATGGCGATAGTATTCCAGAAGATCCCAGTGAAAACCGAGCGGAACTGAAATCTGGTCATGGTATACTGATTACTGCTGATCCAATTTTAGTTGCTCTTGCAATTGAATCCAGATGGTCAAGAAATGGATTACCCCAACCACAGGGTATTTCATTCCCTGTACCCACATTTTATGAAGCAGTAGAAATTGTGCGAAATCGGAAAATTCTGAATGATTTCAACAACAAGTGGGCTGGATTTGTTCCAGGATTAGAATTAATTACCAATAGGAGGCGAATATTGAATTGCCAATAATGAAGCATAATCCAAATAATGATATCGAATCAAAAACACAGGTAATCAATGACAACAAATACAAATCTTTCACTTCAAGTTTTAGGACATACTTTTCGTAATCCCATAATTCCCGCCGCGGGACCAAATGTAGGGTCAGGCGCAATGGTACGCCGAGCGGCGGAAGGCGGTGCAGGCGGGTTATTGGCTAAAACAATTTCCAGTATTGCCGCGCCTGTTCCCCATCCAAATATGGTTCGGATGGGAAAAGACAGCCTGCTAAACACAGAACTATGGAGCGAACTTTCACCCGAAAGATGGTTTGAACGCGAGTATGATATTGCGCTTGCCGCCGCCCGTGAATATCAACTTCCTTTAATCGCCAGCATAGGCTATACAGCCGAAGACCTTGCAACATTGAGTCCGCGCTTGGAAGATATGGGCATAGACATCATTGAGTTTTCAATTCATTACCTGGATATGCAACGTTTGATAGACACCGCCCGCGCTTTGAGAAACGCCGTATCCGTTCCAATTGTTGCAAAACTCAGCCCCCACGCAGGCGATTTGGGAGAAATTGCCCGCGTGCTTGACCCGTATGTAGATGGCTTTGCCTGTATCAACAGTTTTGGACCAACTTTGATGATTGACATTGAACGCGGCGAGTCTCCATTAGGTTCGCAATATGGATATGGTTGGCTTTCAGGTACAGCCATTAAACCGCTTGCCGTACGTTCCGTCTTTGAAGTTGCCCGCGTCACCAACAAGCCCGTAATTGGCGTGGGCGGCGTTACGCATGGCGAAGACGTGATAGAATTTTTCATGGCAGGCGCATCATTGGTAGGAGTTTGTACGGCCGCCATTCTCAAAGGCTCAACTGTGTATGGGAAGATTGCCGCAGAAACCGCCCAATGGCTGGACGCGCACGGCTACCAAAGCATTGAAGAAGTTAAGGGTTTGTATCTCGAAAAATACAGGCAAGGTCAGCGCGTAGTAACAACCGTTGAGCAGACTGCTTGGGTTAATGAAAGCCGCTGTAAAGCCTGTAATGTCTGTGAAAAAGTATGTCAGTTCAACGCTCTCCACGCCCCGCCAAAGCAAATTGCCCGCGTAGAAATTGAGTATTGCGCCGCTTGCGGTTTGTGTGTGTCTGTTTGTCCGTTTAACGCGCTTGAATTGCACCAGCGCGAAAATGCCATGTAAACAAATTTACTTTTTGAGAACACAATGCACCTATCTGACATATTGAAAGAAAACAGAGTTCACTTTAGTTTTGAATTTTTCCCGCCGAAAACCGAAGAAGCATCCCGCGCTTTGTTCGAGACAATTGGCGAGCTATCACCAATTCAGCCATCCTTTGTCAGCGTCACATATGGCGCGGGCGGCGCTACAAATGAATTAACGCAAAATCTGGTCACACGCCTAAAACAAGAAACTCCGTTAAATGTTGTTGCACACCTGACAGCCACAGGCGCGAGTCGTGAAAAAATAAAATCTCAACTGGAAAAATATATAGCGGCCGGGATTAGAAACGTGCTTGCCTTGCGTGGCGACCCACCCAAAGGAAACTCATCTTTTACGCCTGCCCCGATGGTTTTCGTTATGCCGCCGAAATGGTTGCGTTCATCAAAAAATATTTTCCGCACTTTGGCGCAAGCGTGGCAGGCTTTCCAGAGGGACCCCCCGAAACGCCCAACCGCTTACAAGAGATGGACTACTTGAAAGCAAAGGTGGACGCAGGCGCAGATTGCATTTGCACACAACCCTTATTCGACAACCGTGAATTTTTACGGCTTCTGTGAGCGTTGCGAAATTGCAGGAATCAAAGTCCCCATCATTGCAGGCATTATGCCCGTTACTTCTTTGAATGGCTTAAGGCGCATGTCTGAATTAGCGTTAGGCGCGCGCATACCCGCAAAATTGTTACGCACTGTCTTACGTGCTCAAAGTGATGTCACAGTTGAAAAAATTGGTATCCACTAGACAACAGAACGTCTCTTTGATTTATACGGCCACAACGTTTCCGGTATTCATTTTTATACGTTGAATCACTCCGCAGCTACCTTGAAAATTTATGAAATATTGGAAATGAGTCTCGGCGAAACTTGGCGTATTTCAAACCTCAATAGAGATTAAATTGAATAAGGTCAAGCATGTTATTTCAACAGCGAGTTTTGCACAACATAAACTGCCCAACAAAGCGTGCACCTGACTGGCGGGATTCTGCAGCATTCACGAGCTCTTTCCACGCCAGAACAGAATTCTGCTCCCATGCTCAGGCCACGCCAGCCCGCCAGCAATTAACGCGAGCCGTTTAAAATATTAAGAGGTTAAAGCACGTAGTTTTGCTACTCCAGTCTGCATGACAACCACTCTTGGAACCACCGATGGAAATAGAATAGACAAATCAGCGGACACATCGACCCGCACGGTGTTATCTCCTCCACTGACCTGAATGTTTGTCACGAATGCATGAACCCCTCTGGCAGATAAACCAGTTGTATTAGAAGTCACATAAGATTGGGCATTTCCCCACGTCTTTGAAGTGGGTACCAGACTACCGGTGTCCTGGAAAACTTTCTGGTTGATCTCTGCAGAGGCTGCTATGGCTGCTGCGTCCGCAGCTTTTGCTACTTCCGAAATCGCATAGAAAAAGCGGCCCAGTTCAATTGCAATACAAGGGCTGGAATCATCACCAGCCCGATGAACACCGCCCAGAAGGTCATCGAATAACCCCGCCGATCACGCAGCAGCATTACCAGCCCTCCTGGCGAAATGTCGAATCCGCTCGGACCGTAAATGCCTGCCCGGGTAATCCAGGAAACAAGCTGGTCAAGGGAGACATGAAGTTAGGAACACTACCACTTACTTGAATCTTTAGAATGCTGCCGGCACTTCCCCCAGGAGTCAGGACGCTCACGGAAGTATCCTCCAGAATACCAGCTTGAGCGATTGCCGACTTGGCTCCACTCACTGCATAACAAGCCAGACATTGTTGTGCCACACTTCCCATACGAGCGCCATGCCTGGCGGCAGCTTGCACCGCTTGTTGAGCATAAACCAGCATACCCAGGTTCACGATAGCTACCATCACCATAATTGCGATTGGGGTGGTACTAGCCGCTTCAAGTAATTCCATCCCACGGTTATCTTTGAGAAATTTCATTGACCTCCTTGATAAAAATCGTTCTGCCAGATTTACCATTGCTGGCAGAACATTGATTCGATTAGATTTTCCCAGCGATATCAGTCACGATGACAGCGATATTCTGTCCCAGCAACCGGTAAGCACCATAGCTGACCAGGACAACCACTGCAATGATCAAAGCGACCTCAGTCGACTCGATTCCCCGGTTATCTTTTAGGAAACGCAAAGCCAATCACCTCCTTCCTTTTTAGAAATATGGATAGACAACAAACAACAAGGTTCCACAGAATATCGATGCGACAAAAGGAATCTCTCTCTTCTTTTGTAGGCTTGCAATTATGCCCTGGATTCCCCCGGAAACCGCAATGGGGATCAGAACAATTGGATTCCCTAAGACGAGTGTCGCAGCGATCAACAGTTTCACATCTGCGCCGCCCAGGATACCAAATTCCCACAATACCCAGAATCCGAGAATGAGGGCACAAATCAAGGCTGCTTCAGGTTGGAAAATTGCAGAAAACGCTGTTAAGGTCAAACCGAAGGCCAGACGTTTTTCTCTTGGGTTGAAATCTGCAACATAGGTCAAAGCGATGGTCAATAGTACGGGAGCCCGCAATCCATTGAACAACGCATATACACCGGCACCAACCAGTCCTCCAACGGTTAATGGCATCGGAACTTCACGGTCACGCAGATCATAAATCATGCAGGCAAAAAACAAGGCTAATAATGCAATGCTGGCAATCAGTAGACTCTCCTTCCCATCCTGTTATGAACGGAGTATTTAGATAAATAAAGCCGGACAGAATCCCAGAAGGTTCCATCCGGCCAACGATTAATTATTGATTGTTTATCTCTAATTATAGTGGTGGAATTTTGTTATCCAAGGTGACCAAATTCGGGATATTGTCCACATCACATAATAAAAAGAGGTTAATGACTCATTTAATAACCTCGAGGGCTACATACTTTTAATTACTATTGATCAAAGGGAACCGAAAAAAACATATTCACAAGAATTGTTACTGAAACTTAATACTGATATAATATTGTAAAGCTTTGTGGAACTCACCTGTCGTGGGTAGTTGAAACATCAGGGAAATCCAGTGAAATTCTGGTGCTGTCGCGCAACGGTCAAAGCCCGAATGCCTGTCCACAAATATCCATCCTTCGCGTCAAAGGGTTGAGCAAAAGAGGAAATTTTTGAAACTCCTTTTTGAAAAGCTCATCCAGATAAGGATGAGCTTTTATTCATTTTCAAGGAGTTTTTATGAGTGCCACATCTAGTTTGGGCTATCCCCGCATTGGCAAACAACGAGAATTAAAATTTGCCCTCGAAAAATATTGGGGGGGCAAGCTTCAAGAACAGGAGCTGCTTACCCAAGCGGCGCAACTACGCCTCGAGCATTGGGTTGTCCAGTCGGAAAACAATATCCAGGTCCTGCCTTCCAACGATTTTTCGCTATATGATCAGGTATTAGATATCACCTGTATGGTCGGCGCAATTCCGGAACGGTTTCGTCATCTACGAGGACAAGTCTCAGACCTCGATCTCTATTTTGCCATGGCCCGTGGTTGGCAAAGGGAATCGGAACAGCTGGCGGCCATGGAAATGACTAAATGGTTCGATACCAATTATCACTATATTGTGCCCGAAATTGCTCCGGATCAGGAATTCTCTTTACGTGATTTTAAACCTGTCTCCGAGTTCATTGAAGCCAAAAACGCCGGTTTTTTGACCCGCCCGGTCTTGCTTGGCCCTATCTCCTTTCTGTTTTTGAGCAAAACCACTGACAGCTTATTTTCACCTTTACAGGCACTGCCCAAACTGATCCCGGTATATTGCGATCTGCTCACCCATTTGGCTGCTGCCGGTGCAGATTGGGTACAGATCGATGAACCTTGCCTCGTGCTTGATCTTGACGAAAAAACGCGCGTTGCTTTCTCTGAAGCCTATGCGCTACTCCATGACACCCCGGGAATTCGCCTGCTGCTGGCCACTTATTTTGGCGGCCTGGGTGATAATCTCTCAACCGTAATGAACTTGCCCATCAATGGGCTGCATATCGATCTGGTACGTGCCCCGGAGCAACTGGATGCAGTCCTGGCCGCGTTCCCGAAAGACAAGATATTGTCTTTAGGCCTGGTTGATGGCAGAAATGTCTGGCGCACTCCTCTTGAACCCGCCATTCGTCTGGCAAAAAGGGCTGCGCAGCAACACGGCAGCGAGAATTTACTTATCGCACCCAGTTGTTCGCTGCTCTTCAGCCCTTATGATCTCGCCCTCGAAGACGAGCTGGATCCCGAGGTGCGCTCTTGGCTGGCATTTGCCAGGCAAAAGCTGAACGAAGTGGCCGTGATTAACGCCGCGGTCAACGGAAAAGAAGAAACGATCGCGCAGGTTCTGGCAGAAAACCGCAAGATCCTTGCCGACCGGACCGCTTCCAGCCTGGTGCATGATACGCAGGTGCAAGAAAGGCTCAATCAGGTTGATGCCTCCTATTACCGGCGTCAGGGATCTTTTGCACAGAGAAAACGTCTCCAGCAAGAAATGTTGCACCTTCCTCTGCTGCCTACCACCACAATTGGCTCTTTCCCACAGACGGCAGAAATACGCAAGCAGCGTGCACTTTTCAACCAAGGCAATCTTTCTCTTGAAGAGTACAACTCTTTCCTTAAGCAACAAATTCAGCACGTCATTCGGATACAAGAAGAACTGGGGCTGGACGTACTGGTGCACGGCGAATTCGAACGCACGGATATGGTCGAGTATTTTGCCGAACAGTTGCACGGTTTCGCCTTTACCCGCCACGGTTGGGTACAAAGTTACGGCTCGCGCGCCGTCCGCCCCCCGATCATTTATGGGGATGTCTCCCGGCCCGCGCCCATGACCGTGGCCTGGACACGCTATGCACAAAGCCTGACAACCAAGCCGGTTAAAGGCATGTTGACCGGACCCATCACCATTTTACAGTGGTCGTTCGTCCGCGATGATCAACCGCGCGCGGGCACTTGCCGTCAGATTGCGCTGGCACTGCGCGACGAGGTGCAGGACCTGCAATCCGCCGGGGTCAAGATCATTCAGGTGGACGAACCTGCCCTGCGTGAAGGGCTGCCGTTGCGCAAGTCACAACGGGAGGCCTACCTCGACTGGGCTGTGGATTGTTTCCGCCTGGTAGCCGGCGTGGCCACGGACGAAACCCAGATTCACACCCACATGTGTTATGCAGAATTCGCCGATATCATCGGCGCCATTGCCCGCATGGATGCGGACGTGATCTCCATCGAGGCTTCCCGTTCGAAAATGGAGCTTCTGGATACTTTCCATCAATTCCGCTACCCCAATGACATCGGCCCGGGCATTTACGACATTCACTCGCCGCAGGTTCCGTCGGCGGATGAGATCGTGAGCTTGATCGAAAAGGCCTTGCAGGTGATCCCGGCCGGGCGGTTATGGGTTAATCCGGATTGCGGCTTGAAGACACGCCGCTGGGAAGAAGTGATGCCCGCGTTGGGCAATCTGGTAGCCGCAGCCCGGCGTGTACGCCAAGCGATTTCGTAAGGCAGTCCCAGATTGAATAAACCTTATTACAAAAACCTACCAGAATTTGAATTTTGAGAGCACCAGAAGGGATGATACATATGGACGACAATTTAGCGCGTGAAACGGTGATGGCTGCTTCTGCCAGCATGGGCGAAGCAAAGACAATAGAAAATGCAGGCGGCTTTCAATCGATTCAGAAGAGGGATGGCCGCATCGTGGCTTTCGATATCGAGAAGATTGTTGCAGCCATCTATAAAGCGGCTCAATCGGTGGGCGGTCACGACCTCGAAACCGCCCGGCAGCTGGCCGAGCAGGTAGTGGTTTACCTGCAGCACGAAAAGAAAGTAGCCCTCCCTTCTGTCGAAGAAGTTCAGGATGCCGTCGAAACGATCTTGATCGAAGGCGGCCATGCCCGCACGGCCAAAGCCTACATTCTCTACCGCGACCGGCGCACACGAATCCGCGAGGGCAAATCAGAGTTAATGGACGCGGTAGCCGAGATTTTGGTGGAAACGAACCGCGAAAACGCCAACGTGGGCAACTCGCCTTCGGCCAAAATGCTGCAGATTGCCTCAGCCGCCAGCCGCCAGTATTATCTCTCGCGCCTGATCCCGGATGATATCGCCCAGGCGCACCGCAGCGGCGACATCCACATCCACGACCTCGATTTCTACGCCAAGACCCTCACCTGCGTGCAAATTCCGCTGGGAAAATTACTCCATTCCGGCTTCAATACCGGGCATGGCTACATCCGTCCGCCGCGGCGTGCTGGTTCAGCTGCCGCCCTGGCAGCCATCATCCTGCAAAGCTCACAAAACGATATGCACGGTGGACAATCCTTTGCCTTCTTTGATCGCGATATGGCCGATTTCGTGGCCGATGCACCTGAAAATGAAGTCTATCAGGCCATGGAAGGGCTGGTCTACAACCTGAATTCGATGCACAGCCGCGCCGGTTCACAGGTGCCCTTCAGTTCCATCAACCTGGGCTGTGATACCTCAGAGGCGGGGCGTCGGGTCACCCGCAATTTGTTGCTGGCCTACGAAAAAGGTCTCGGCCACAGCGAGACACCCATCTTCCCCAATATTATCTTCCGGGTGAAAGCCGGCATCAACTTCGACCCGCAGGACCCGAATTACGATCTCTTCAAGCTGGCGCTGCGCGTGGCCGCCACCCGCATGAACCCCACTTTCTCGTTTATGGATAGCCCATTCAACCGGCCGTTTGGCACTGAAGTTGCCTACATGGGCTGCCGTACCCGTGTCATAGCCGACCGGCATGGGGAACCCGTTAGTGACGGACGGGGGAATCTTTCCTTTACCTCGATCAATCTGCCGCGCATTGCTCTAAAATCCAGGGGAGACATACCGCTTTTCTTCACGAATCTCGAAGAAGTGCTCACTCTCGTCTCCCGGCAGCTCATGCACCGCTACAAGATTCAGGCAAACCTCAAAGTCAGGGATATGCCCTTTTTGATGGGCCAGGGTCTTTACCTTGACTCCGACAGGCTCAAGCCCGCGGATGAGATTGCCGCGGTCATCCGCCACGGTACCCTCTCGATCGGTTTCATCGGCCTGGCTGAAACGCTGACCGCGCTGACCGGTTTACACCAGGCCCAGTCCGCAGAGGCCCAGAAGCTGGGACTCGAGATCGTCGGCTTTATGCGCAAAATGGTAGATCACTTTGCCGACCAATACGATCTCAACTTTTCCCTGCTGGCAACTCCGGCCGAGGGGCTTTCGGGTCGCTTCGTAGGCATCGACCGGGACCTGTTTGGTACTATTCCCGGCGTCACCGATAAAGACTATTACACCAATAGTTTTCACGTGCCCGTTGGCTGTGAGATCTCATCCTTTGCGAAACTGGCGCTTGAAGCGCCCTATCATGCCATGACCAACGCCGGTCACATCAGTTATGTAGAACTGGATGCTCCCCCGTTGCACAATCTAGAGGCAATTGAAACCCTGGTTCGCTATATGGCCAGCGTAGGCATTGGTTACGGCGGCATCAACTTTCCGATCGATGAATGTACCACCTGCGGATACAGCGGTGTGATCGAAGACGACTGCCCGGCCTGCGACTCTTCCGAGATTCGTCGCATTCGCCGCATTACCGGCTATCTCTCCACCCTTGACCGTTTCAACGACGCCAAAAAAGCGGAGTTGAATGACAGAAAGTCACACCTGCATGCTTGATGAAGGCCCTTTAAAAATACGGCTGGCCGGAATCGTCAACGAAAGCGTCACCGATGGTCCCGGCCTGCGTATTGCCCTGTTCTTTCAGGGATGCGAACACTATTGCCCGGGTTGCCATAACCCGCAAACCTGGCCGTTTCAACGCGGCAATGAATATGCAGTAGCCGAGTTACTCCGCCAGTTGCCGGATACCCCGCTGATCAAAGGGGTCACCCTCAGCGGCGGCGATCCTTTCTACCAGCCAGAAGCAGCAGCGATCATTGCCCGCGATTTTCACAATCGTGGTAAAAATGTATGGGCGTATACAGGCTTCACCTGGGAAGAACTACAAAATTCTGGGGATTCGGCCAGGATTAATCTACTTTTGCACTGTGATGTCCTTATTGACGGGCCATTTGTGCAATCCCTACGGAGCTTGACACTAAATTTTTGTGGCTCCTCGAACCAGAGATTAATCCTAGTCAAAGAGAGCCAAGAGGCGGGAAAAATAATTGAATGGAAACCTTACGACAAGGGATAACGACTTTGATAATGTTGCTTATGAGAATTGCTGTTATCGTGTATTTTCGGTAAAGATATAAATTCCATTTCTTAATTTTGATGACATTTTAAGTCTTTTTCAATTCCGAACATCAACATTAATTCTGTTAGAAAATTGGATTTTTCCTAACAAGCGGCAAAGTGCCCCTATCTTTTCTTGTACTGTGAAGTTATCGTCAGCCAAAAAGCAATCTTTGTTGCTGTTTTATAGACAATTATCATAATCTTGTGAAAAACTATATATATGGTAGCGTAAGCTCTTGACAGGCAAAGCTAGATGAATTAATATCAACCCAATTCAATAATTGATCTTCGGGGCAAGGTGCGGCGACTTTTTTGGGTTTGCCAATTCCTGACCGACGGTAAGGCTTAAATTATTAAGCCAAGCCCGTGACCCCTAATAGTATTTATCAAGATACTAACAGGGTGGATTCGGTGAAATGCCGAAGCCGACGGTATAGTCCGGATGGGAGAAGGTCAAAGCAGGCAGCGCTTTGAGAATGATTTGCGCTTTTCTGTTGGTTATCTATTGCCCCAACGATGTTTCGTTGGGGATTTATGTAACACAGAAGAGAAGAAACCATTCTCATATGCAAGCGTACCTGCTCTCCCAATTTGCTCCGAGTCGAAAAGGCCGGAGCATTTATGGTTAATTCAGATCAACATAAAGTAATAGTGTATAACAATAGCGGTCTTGACCAGGAGAGTGATCGCTATTTTATGGAGCGAGCGCTGGCATTGGCGGCAAAAGGACAGGGGTATACCAGTCCAAATCCCGCGGTTGGTGCTGTTGTTGTTAAAAACGGAAACGTTGTGGGGGAGGGTTATCATCGTCGCGCAGGTGGGCCGCACGCAGAGGTGGAAGCGCTATTAGCGGCCGGGAATGAAGCGCTTGGAAGCACGATTTATGTGACCCTGGAGCCTTGTAACCATTATGGAAGAACTCCGCCTTGCACTGAGTCTTTGATTGCAGCCGGAATCCGACGGGTTGTATATGCAGTCGGTGATCCGAACCCGCGGGTTTCTGGCAGCGGACACAGGAGGCTGGAAGAAGCAGGTCTGATCGTTGCAAGTGATGTATGTGTGGACGAGGCACGTCAACTGAATCGATTTTTCTTCCATTACATTACCTGTGCCATGCCGTACGTCATAGCAAAATTTGCCACTAGCTTGGACGGCAAAGTTGCCACCCGAACAGGGGACAGCCGCTGGATCAGCGGCGAAAAATCCCGCCAGCATACCCATTTCCTGCGACACATTTGCGACGCAATCGTAATCGGTGCAGATACGGCAATCGCCGATAACCCCCGCCTGACAACTCGAATTGATGGTTTCCCCGATCCTCGGCACCCGATCCGGATCCTTCTAGACAGCCGGGGACGCGTTCCTTTAGATGCCAACATTTTTGATCCTGCATTGCCGGGACGCACGATCATCGCGGCTACGGATGCAATGCCCAAAATGCATAAAGCTGGGCTGATTAAAAAAGGCATGGAAGTACTCACGCTTCCTTCTGCTCCAGATGGTCGGGTTGAGTTGCCTTCTTTCTTGCGAGCTCTGGGGAAGAGGGAGATCACCAGCCTGTTGGTTGAGGGGGGCGGGCAGGTTCTGTCCTCTTTTATTTCTACGAAGCTGGTAGACGAAGTATGGGCAGTGATTGCGCCGATCATTATCGGCGGCGAATCCGCGCCAGGGCCGGTGCGTGGATTAGGTGTGGAAAAGGTCGCGGAAGCCTTTCAGCTTCAGGACGCATTTATAGAAAAGATCGGAAGCGACTTTGTGATTAAGGGATACGCCAGGCATGTTTCTGGAGATCGTCATGGCGCTTCACCGGGCGCGCAAGTTCGTTGAAAGGAAAAGGTCGATGTTCACTGGAATTATTGAAGAGATGGGAACCGTAAACCGGCTGCGGCAAACAGCACAAGGTGTAGAGCTATCGGTGATCAGCACTAAAGTGCATACCGATGCACAGCCAGGGGATAGTATAGCCGTGAACGGCGCCTGTCTTACCGTAACTCAGCTAACCGCGAATGGGTTCACTGTGGGATTATCCCCAGAGACTCGCTCGCGGACCAATCTGGTGCACATTCGTGATGGCGATCTGGTTAACCTGGAGCGGTCGCTTTTGCCGACATCGCGGTTGGGTGGGCACTTTGTTCAGGGGCATGTCGATGGAGCGGGTGTTATTGCTGGTTTTCGAAAAGAACAAGATTCGTTATGGGTCAGCGTCCGAGCACCTGAGGAACTCATGCGCTATATTGTTCCGAAAGGATTTATCGCGCTGGACGGAGCCAGCCTGACCGTTGTAGACGTAGGTGAAGATACCTTTACCGTGTCGCTGATCGCTTTTACACAGCAGCAGATCACCCTGCCCCTGAAAAAGCTGGGGGACAAAATCAATATCGAGGTGGATATTTTGGGTAAGTACATCGGAAAAATGTTGTCCGTTCGCACCTGTTCGCCGCAATCGACGAAAATCTCGATGGAATTTTTAGCAGAAAATGGATATCGATAGGAGACTTATGCTTGCACTTTCTTCTATACATGAAGCAGTAGCAGACCTGCGAACTGGGAAACCGATTGTCGTTGTTGACGATGCGGGCCGTGAGAACGAAGGGGACGTAGTTATTGCTGCCAGTTTTGCCACCCCGGAAGCGATAAACTTTATGGCCCGAGAAGCCAGAGGGCTGATCTGTATCGCGATGACAGGCGAACTGATCGATCGATTTCACTTACCTCTCATGGTGTCACCAGAAAACAACCGCTCTGGTCATGGGACAAACTTCACGGTATCCGTAGAGGCCCGGCAGGGGGTCACGACCGGAATTTCCACCTATGATCGAGCCCGAACGGTTTCAGTTTTAATCGATCCAAACAGTCAGCCGGAAGATATCGCCATGCCCGGACACATGTTTCCTCTGCGTGCTCATGATGGCGGAGTGATGGCGAGGAATGGGCATACGGAGGCAAGCGTCGAACTTGTTCGCCTGGCTGGTCTTTCGCTGGCAGCGGTCATTTGTGAAGTGATGGCAGACGATGGGCGGATGGCAAATTCGGCGCAGATCCAAACCTTTGCCAGCCGGCATGGATTAAGAGTCGTTGCAATCCGAGATCTGGTTGAATTTCTCAAAAACGGGAAATTTAGAGAAGGGCGGGAAATGCGGAACGAAGAAGTTCAACAGGTAAAGAAGTTTCAATTGCCTATTATTCAACGGGTGGAAACAGCACTACTTCCAACCCGTTATGGCACATTTCACGTGACGGCATATATCGATCAACAGGGAAAGGAGCACCTTGCACTGCGTTTGGGAGAATGTACGCACAGGCACTCGCTGGTTCGGGTTCATTCGGAATGCTTGACCGGAGATTTACTTGGTTCCCTCCGCTGCGACTGTGGAGACCAGCTTCAAGCCGCATTAGCAAAGATTGGCAGTGAAGGCTGTGGCCTTTTGATCTATTTGCGGCAAGAGGGGCGAGGCATTGGCCTGGCAAACAAAATCCGAGCATATGCGTTGCAGGACCAGGGCATGGATACCGTCGAGGCAAACCTCGCCCTGGGTTTCCCAGAAGATTTGCGAGAGTACAGTTTGGCCGCTGCGATTCTAAAAGATCAGAATATCTCTGAGATCCGATTGATGACCAATAACCCGCGCAAAGTTCAGGAGTTGGCTAAGTATGGAATTGGCATTACAGAGCGCGTGCCACATCAGTATGGGTATCGGGAAGAGAACGCACGCTACTTAAGGACGAAAGTAGAAAAACTGGATCACCAGTTGCATATCACAGATATTGGTTAGGAAAACCACGAAGGAGAAATGATATGGCAAAAACTTTTTCTGGAAAATTAACGGGAGAGGGGTTACGTTTTGGGATTGTCTCTTCACGCTGGAACGATTTTATGGGAAATCGGCTTCTGGAGGGGGCAAAGGATACGCTGGTCCGTCATGGCGTAAATGAAGAGGATATTGACGTTGCGCTTGTCCCGGGAAGTTTTGAGCTGCCTTTAGCAGCGCAGAAAATGGCTGGTACAGGGCGGTATGATGCGGTCATCTGCCTGGGTGTTATTATTCGCGGATCAACGCCCCACTTTGATTATGTGGCAGGCGAAGCGGCGAAAGGTATCGCGCAGGCGGGATTGCAGACAGGCGTCCCGGTAACGTTTGGAGTCATTACGAGCGACACCCTGGAGCAGGCGATTGAACGCGCAGGGAGTAAAGCGGGCAACAAAGGCGTAGAAGCGGCTCTGGCTGCTATTGAAATGGCAAACTTGATGAGAGAACTAACAAAGCCAGAAGCTGGATGAACGAACCAGTCCTCCATATTTTTCTTGCAAGGCATGAAAAGTCCGAAGCGAACCAACCCTGGTTATTTTTAGGTCGTTTTGATTCCTCCTTATGTCAGGAAGGAATAAAACAGGTGCAAGCTCTGGCCGCAACTCGCTGCGCAACCGATGGATGCCATATACACCAGTCTATTAAAGAGAGCGCGTCAAACTGCTGAAATTATTGCCCAATATAAGCCTGTTCAACCAATTGTAGATCAGCGATTGGTTGAACAGGACTTTGGCGCTTGGGAAGGGGCAACGCTTGAAAACGTAAAAAAATTCGCTCAAGATGTGGCCCTATGGCAGGCAAATGCTCTAAATATTGGCCCGACACAGGGGGAATCTCTTTCTCAGATGTCTAGGAGAAAGAAAGAATTTTGTGAAGTTGTGTTTAGGAACGGCGGTAGGCGAATACTTATCATTACTCATGGCAGCGTACTCAATGCCCTGCTCTGTTTTTTGTTAAATACCCCGCTACATTGGCGTTGGGCCTATCCGTTTGATTATTGCAAATTAGGAGAAGTCGCATTGTATGAATCTCATTGTTCGTTAATTCGGTTTAATAGTTAAATCCAGAGGATTTTTTGGTTTGGTTGGTGTAACATTCTTTCTGTAAATTGCTGAACCTTAACAAAAGTGGTGAGTCAGAAGTATCCTTTGAGTTTGTGAGGACAAGGAAGGAGAACTAAATGACTCACCAAAAGGATTATACCTTTACACTGGACCTCGCAGAAAAAGGCTTAGAAGCCATTCCAGAACTACTGCGCGTGCTGATCAATACCGCCATGCAGGTGGAAAGGTCAAAGTACTTGCAGGCGGAAGAATACGAGCGCACAGAGGATCGGAAAGGTCACGCCAACGGGTATAAGCCAAAGCCCGTCCGAACGCGAATGGGCGAGATCACTTTCGCGGTACCGCAAGTTCGAGAGGGAGGCTTTTACACCTCCGCTTTAGAAAAAGGTCTGCGCAGTGAGCGGGCCTTGGTCACCACCCTGGCCGAGATGTATGTGCAAGGAGTCTCAACCAGGAAGATCAGCCATCACCGAACAGTTGTGTGGCATTGAAATCTCTGCCATGCAGGTCAGCCGGGCGGCAGCTCAACTGGACGAAGTGCTGCAGCAGTGGCGGGAACGACCGTTGGACGAAATTACCTATCTTTACGTGGATGCCCGTTACGAGAAGGTGCGCGAGGCTGGTCAGGTGCGCGATGCAGCGGTTTTGGTGGCTTCAGGCATTACGCCAGCCGGAGAAAGGCAGGTCTTAGGCGTCTCAGTATCGCTCAGCGAGCATGAAACTCACTGGAAAGCCTTCTTGCAGGGGCTCAACTGCGTGAAATGGTGTAAAGCTGGTGGTCAGTGACGACCACACGGGACTGGGAGCCGCCAGAAGAGCAGTTTTGGGCAGCGTCCCCTGGCAAAGGTGCCAGTTTCACCTGCAGCAGAACGCTGGAGCGTATGTGCCCAGGCAGGCCATGCGAGCCGAGGTAGCCGCAGAGATTCGCGCCATGTTCAATGCCACCGACCGGCAGGCAGCCGAACAACTGCTTCGGGCCGCCATCCAGAAATATGCGGTCTCAGCCCCGCGCTTGTCGGCCTGGTTGGAGGAAAACCTGGCAGAGGGGTTTACAGTGTTCGCCTTTCCTTTGGAGCATCGCCGGATCATCCGCACCACCAACAGCCTGGAACGGATCAACAAGGAGATCCGCAGACGCACCAGGGTGGTGGGCGTTTTTCCAAATGAGGCTTTGTGTTTAAAGTTGGTTTCCGCGCTGTTGATCGAAACCAGCGAGGAGTGGCAAATCGGCAAACACTATTGTGCTGACAAGTCATTCGATTGTTAAAGAACTATGGATAATTTTGACGCGAATTTACAGAAAAAAGGTTGCATAATCTGTCTTTTTTCCCTTATTTTTTCCAGAGATTATTCAGTTTCAAGATTTCCTAATCCTAAATATGCGGCCTGTGTTTCCTTCAGGCTTTTGGGCAGGTGGGCATAGAACTCGGTCGCACTCACCACATCATCGAGGGGTACATTCTCCTCTATCGTATGCGCTGTTCTTTCATCTCCTGGTCCGAATCCAATCGATGGTATTCCAGCCTTGCCAGCCCAGTACGTGCCATTGGTCGAGAAATCCCAGGTGCCCAGCGGTCGCACTTCACCCCATAGGGAATGGATGGATTTCAGACCTGCCTGAGCCAGAGGATGCGATTCTTCGAGGAGCCAGGGGGGGAAGTATTTGGTCAATGGGAAAGTAAACCCGGTGTAAGAAGGTGTATCGTAGAACAGCTCCTCAACATGAATTTCGTCCTGGAGGTAATCGGGGATGATCCCTTTGATTGTATTGATGACTTCATCATGCGTTTCGGCAATTGTCATTCGGCGGTCGATAAAGATCGTGAACTGATTCGGCACAGCATTCAAGGAATTGGTGCGAGCAGACACATCCGTGACGGCGATCGATGGATGTCCCTGGACAGGATGCGCGCCCATGCCAAAGCGGAAACGTCGATCCAATTCGCGAATCAGGTTAATAATCGAGGCCATCTTATAAACAGCATTATCGCCCAGGTAATGCACGGCTGCGTGAGCCGAGCGGCCGGATGCAGTAATCTTAAGTTCGATGCGTCCTTTATGCCCACGGTAGATATTCATCATGGTCGGCTCGCCGATGACGACATAATCCGGCTTTACTTTCGGGTCGGCTTCTACAAAGGCGTTGGGTGCAATACCGTCGCACCACTCTTCCATATTTCCGAAATAGTAGACTGTATAATCATCGAGCAGCCCCAGATCCCGGGCAATGGCCAGGCCGTATACCATGCCTGGCGTGCTGCCTTTTTCGTCACAGGCGCCGCGGGCATAGAAATTACCGTTTTCCACCTTGCCAACAAAAGGATCCCATCCCCAATCATTAATGTCACCCACCCCGACAGTGTCGATGTGGGAGTCGTAAACCAGCACCTTGGGGCCATCGCCAATGCGCCCAATGGTGTTGCCCATCTTGTCGAAACGCACCTCATCATAGCCGAGCTTGCGCATCTCCGCCTGGATGCGCTCACCCACCGGCCCGATCAGCGAATCCATCGAGGGAATCGCGCAAATATCCCGCATGAATTTAATAATGTCGGTTCTGTTCGTTTCTACTCTCTGTTTAATCTCTTGTTGTATGTCCATTTTTCCTCGTAGGTTTAGGGCAGTAAAAAACACTATCACTAATTTCCTTTGTGATAATGTCATTCCACAATAACAGCGCCGTCATTTATGAAGTTATTTGCGATAATACAAAACTTTCCCATGAATTCCTGAGAACTCAAGGAAGGAATAGTTGGTACTGCATATTTTACTTTAGAGGCCTGCTTGCGGTCAATGATACCATCCATCAAAAAGCAGTAAATCGATTATTTATCACACGATACGAGTCGTTATAGCAACCTGATCTTATGAGAACGTGGAAAATGCGATTCGGACTTACTGGTATAGGATAAAATTGTTGATTATGAATGCGATCCATGTAACCAACCTGACCAAAGTTTTTCGGGTAATGCAAAAAGAACCCGGCATGGGCGGGGCTGTCAAGGCATTATTTGTTCCCAAGTATGTCCCTAAAGTGGCCGTTGACCAGGTCAGCTTTGATGTTCAAACTGGCGAGATGGTCGGTTATATTGGCCTGAATGGGGCAGGAAAATCAACCACAATTAAGATGCTGTCAGGCATCTTGGTGCCCACCAGCGGCGAGGTTCAAGTGCTCGGGCGCGATCCGTACCGCGAGCGTGTGGCAAACGCTCGCGAGATCGGAGTCGTCTTTGGCCAGCGGACTCAAATGTGGTGGGACCTGGCATTTATCGAGTCACTCAACCTGATTGGGCGAATTTATGACATCCAACCTGCCCGCTATAAAGAACTTTTAGACCGGTTCGCAAAAGAATTGGAAATCAACGAATTATTGAACATCCCGATCCGGAATATGTCGCTCGGGCAGCGGATGCGTGCCGAGTTGGTGGCAACGCTTATCCATGAACCCAGGGTCACTTACCTGGATGAACCCACGATTGGGCTGGACCTGATCGTCAAGGAACGAATCCGTGAGTTTATCAAAGAAGAGAACCACAACTCCGGCAATACGATCATCTTGACCACACACGATCTGGGCGATATCGAGGAACTGTGTTCGCGCGTGATCATCATCGATAAAGGAAAGCTGATCTATGACGGTTCCATCAATAAGATTAAAGCCCGCTTTGGCAAGGTCCGCGAAGTCATCTTTGAGGTACCTCATCCACCTGAAATCCTCGACCTTCCGGCTGGGGCCGAGATCCTCTCACAGGAAGCGAACCGGTTGATCCTCCGTTTCGACAAATCGGTGATAACCGCCAGTCAGGTTGTATCAACTATAATGAACCAGATCGAGGTCAATGATTTTTCACTGTCAGAGCCAAATCTGGCAACCGTCATTAAGCATATCTACAAAGGGGAATTGAACGGGCAAGAGGATTGAACGCTGTGACCAGTTATTTGCAGCGAAGTTTCAATAAATATTCTGCCATCGCCTCAATGGCAATCAAGGCGCGTCTGGCATATTCCCTGTGGTTCTGGTCTGATTTCATCTCCACGTTGGCAATGATGGTGATCTATACCTATTTCTGGCGCGCAGTTTATTCCCAGACGGAAACCCTGGGCGGGCTGGCGTTGAACCAAACCATCACCTATATTTTAATGGCACGCATCCTGGCGCCTCTGGTGGAGACACGCATGATCTTCGCTTTTGGATTTATGATCCGCGAAGGAGGGGTTGCTATGGAATTGACCCGCCCACTGGATTTCCAATTCCGCTACCTGGTGGAGAACCTGGCGGAGATGGGCGTCTTCCTGGTTCAGCGTATCCCGGTTTTTTTGATTGCCTGGCTGTTCATGGGCATGCAATTGCCAGCCGATCCTGCTCTTTGGGGTGCTTTCTTTGTATCCCTCTTCCTGGGTCTGCTGGTCATCTTTTTGTTCGACTGGTCATTTGCCTGCCTGGCTTTCTACACCACCGAGACCTGGGGGCTTAGTGCCATGCGCTTGAGCATTGGGTCATTCTTCAGCGGCGCGCTGATCCCTCTGACGATCCTGCCCGGGTGGCTGCAAAATATCACGGTCGTACTGCCCTTTTCACAGACCATTTCTGTGCCGATCTCCTTCCTGAGCGGCATCTCTTCGTTTTCAGATGCAGGCCGTATCTGGTCCGTCCAACTGGCCTGGCTGGTCGGATTGTTGATTTTCTCGCGGCTGATTTTCAACCGTGCGGTACGAAAAATCACCGTGCAGGGAGGCTGAGCGACGTACATGATCCGTTATTTACGCCTGTACGGTTATTTTGTTACCCAGCGCTTCAAGATCCTGATGGAGTACCGGCTCAACTTTTTCATCGGGGTGATCTCGACCATGTTCCAACAGGGTGTATCGCTGGCCGCGATCTGGGTGGTGATGAGTCAGATTCCCGGATTGAATGGCTGGAATATGTACGAGGTGTGGTTGATCTATGGGATGGTGGTGCTGGGGCAGTCGATCGCGCACATGTTTGCCGATAATCTATGGACGATCGGATGGGTGTATATTCGGCCGGGAACTTTCGACCGCTTCATGGTGCGCCCTATCAACCCACTCTTTCATTTGCTGGCAGACCGTTTCTGTCACGACGGTATCGGCCATTTTATCTTTGGGGCTGTGCTGGTTGGATTCTCGCTGCATACCCTCGGAATCTCCCTGACCTTGTTGCAGGTGCTCTACCTGGTGAGTGCAGTGCTGACTGCGGGCGTAATATTCATTTCGTTGAACTTGTTAACTGCCAGCACCGCCTTTTTTATCGTGGAATCGATCCCGATCACCCAGATTGTCTTCAATGTGAACGAATTTGCCCGCTATCCGTTAACCATCTACCATCCAATCATCCAATTTTTATTGACATGGATCATCCCCTTTGGCTTTGCCTCGTATTACCCGGCCAGCTACCTGCTGGGGCGGGATGTGGGCTTGCTGGCCTGGATCGGCCCGCTGGTGGCTGTGATCCTGTTGTTCATCAGCTACCGGGTGTGGTTGTTCGGATTACGCCACTATACCAGCACAGGGACATGAGGATGTCAAGTCGCGTTCGAAACCCGGAAGCGGCGTACCAGCTGTTCCTGGTGTAATTCCCAACTCCTTCGCTACAGGACGCAAAAGTCGCGAGCAGCAATCTAACGTCCACTGTTCAACCCCTTGGGCGAGGTTTGTGGGTGGGTACAGCACATGGTCGCTTGGTTTAGCACCCTTTAGGTGGGAGACCGGCACCATAAAAGGTATATAGGCGATAAATGCGTGAAACGCTTCCTCCCAGGTTGTCAGCGTGGTCATTGATGTGCTCTAGCAGGTGCAAGGTTTCGGTGAAGATAACGTTGGCTTTGGGATGCTTTGTTACGTTCACTTACAGAATGACCCGCCCGCAGAGCGCCCTGTGAGTGCGGTTTGCCTGACATCACCTGGGTTGGGTATGTTTTCCTCGGCAGGGTGTCGTAGTGCCACTCACAGGGGGTGGATAAATCGCAAGGTCGCGCTCTGCTTTGGAAAGCGGGCACAACCCACCGGCGAAACCATTGCTGTTGGCATTGGCTATTGCACCCTCTATTTGGCTGATTAGCTATTGACTCCCAGCATAAGTTATTCTATAATTAAACCGATTTAGTAAACCGGTTTAATTCCCAATCTCTCAACTACTGTAAGGAGAATATTATGAAAATCCCCAAGTTCCTCCAGCTGCTTATGGCCTTTGCCTTGCTGGCAGGCGTTCTCGCTGCCTGCGGGCCTTCGGCCACCCCGACAGCCGCGCCGGCCGAACCAACCGCAGTTTCTGAAACCACACAAGCCCCGCCCACAGAAGAACCGACCAATGCCCCGCCAGCCGAGCCTGTCAAGCTGACATTCTGGTTCAACTGGGAGGGCACCAATGCCGATGTGATGAAGGATCTGGTCAACCGTTTCAACGAGCAGAACCCTGATATCGTTGTCGAACCAGTCTTTCAGCCCTATGCCGACATCATGACCCTTTACCAGACCGCGATCGTTGGCGGCACCACCCCCGATGTGGCTGCGCTGGATCTGATCCTCATCCCACAGTTGGTGGAAACCGGCGCCATTGCCCCGCTGGATGATTTCGTCGCTGCAGACGCCGATATCAAGGTGGATGATTTCTACCCATTGTTGGCCAACTATGACATTATGGGCGGTAAGCGCTATGCTCTTCCGGTAAGCACCAACAACATGCAACTCATCTGGAACAAGGACCTCTTTACCAAAGCTGGTCTGGATCCCGAAAAAGCCCCCGCAACCTGGGAAGAAATGCAGTCCATGGCCGAACAGTGCCAGGATCCTGCCAACGGCGTAGTCGGCTTTGAATACTACACCCAGCCTACCGGCGAGGGCATAACCTGGCAGTTCCAGGTTTGGCTGTGGGCTGCCGGCGGCGAGTTCCTTAACGGAGACAACACCGCTGCTGCCTTCAATACCCCCGAAGGCCTCACTGCTCTGACCTACGTTTCCGATATGCTGCAAGGTAATGGCTCGCAGCCAGGTCCATGGGGCCTGTTTGGCGACCAGAAAGCCTGCATGCAGCTTGACGGTTCCTGGTTGTTCGGCTACCGCAAGGATGCACCCTTCCAGTGGGGCATTGCCCCAGTGCCAGCGCCAGCGGGCGGCGCAACTGCCAGCAATGTCGGCGGCGAGCACATCTTTATGTTCGACGCAACTCCCAACAAGGAAGCAGCCTGGAAGTTCATCAAGTACCTGACCAGCACAGAGGTGCAATTGGAATGGGATCAACTGACGGGTTTCCTGCCGGTGCGCCAGTCAGTAGCTGAAAATACTGATTACCTCACCTGGATCAACGAGACCGAACCACGCATGCTACCCTTTGTTGAGGGCATGGCCAGCGCACACACCCGCCCTGCCACCCCCAAGTATTTCGCCGTCTCCGACGCCTTCTCGCGCGAAATTCAGAAAGCTCTCCTGGGAGAGTCTACCCCAGCTGATGCGCTTGCAGCCGCCGAAGCAGCTGTGAATGAAGCGCTGAAGTAGCCATCTGCGCTTAAATTTTTCCTGGGGCGGCGGCTCCCCAGCCGCTGCCCCGATCATTTAATGCCAGCAATACCCTTCATTATTCCAGCCTTGTTTATTCATAGATCGTTTAAACTGGTAGCAGGAAAAGATACTTATGCAGGTTCGTTCCGCAGGCTCCCCCAACTGGTTCACCAGGCTGCGCCGCAGCGATATTCCTACCGCGCTGCTGTTCCTGTTGCCATCGCTGGCGATCCTGGGCGTCTTCAATTTTTACCCGATGGCCGCGGCTTTCCGCCTGAGCTTCTTCAAGTGGGATAACCTTTCCCCGGTCAAAACTTTCATTGGCCTGGATAATTTCATCAGGCTGTTTCAGAGTGAGCGTTTTTGGAATTCGTTGAAGGTCACTGCGGAATACACGCTCGTGGTGACGGCGGTGAGTCTGCTCCTCGGGCTGGTGTTGGCCGTTATTCTCAACAACCGTATGCTGCTTGCCAGGTCTTTTTGGCGCAGCATGTTTTTTCTGCCAGTGGTCACGCCCACCGTGGCGGCTGCGATGGTGTGGATTCTGCTGTTCAACCCGGGCTTTGGCCTGGTCAATGTGGTGATGCGCGCCGTCGGCATCGAAGGGCTAAACTGGCTGGCGGATAAGACCTGGGCGCTGCCAACCGTGATGTCATTGGGTATTTGGCGGCGGCTGGGCTTTACGCTCATCCTCTACCTGGCAGCGCTGCAATCGTTATCCAGAGAATATTACGAGAGCGCTGAAATCGATGGAGCGAATGGGATCCAGCGTTTTTTGCACATCACTGTGCCACTGCTGCGCTCCACTACCATCATGCTGGTCATTCTGGGGGTAATCGATTCGTTCCTGGTATTTGACCAGGTGATGGTGCTCACCCGTGGCGGCCCGGACGATGCCACCGAGGTGATCGGTATGTTCATGTATTTGAATTCATTTTCATTATTCAAACTCGGTTATGGTGCAGCCATTTCGGTGGTGATGTTTGTAGTGGTGGCGGTATTCACGCTTTTACAATGGCGTTTTGTTGGCTTTGGCTCGGCTGAGGAGGCGGAATGAACCCCTTGCGCAGGCCTGGCGCCGAGCCAGTCACCCCGCGTAAAGTGCGCACTACCCTGATTCTGGCACTTTTCCTGATCCCAGCGGCGTTTGTGGTGTTGGTACCCTATTTATGGATGTTTACCACATCGCTAAAGGTGCGGGGTACTACCGGCCTGCCGCCCTACCTCTTTCCCAACGCATTCGAATTTGGCAATTACCTCAAGGCCTGGCAGGCGGCACCCTTCCTGCGTTATTACCTCAACACCACTATTGTGGCAGTCTCCATTATTGCCTCGCGCGTGGTGTTGGCCAGTCTGGCGGCTTATGCTTTCTCTTTTTTGCGTTTTCGCGGCCGTAATCTGCTCTTTCTGCTCTTTCTTGGAACGATGATGATCCCTTTCCAGGCAACGGTCATCCCATCTTACCTGATCATC
>JAJZTR010000189.1 GCA_021848775.1 Chloroflexota bacterium
GAATACCCTATTGGAGCGTGCGGGCTGCTGACCGTCACTGAAAAGACGCGACCCTGCGATCGAAAAGCTGCCAATGAGCAAAATACGGGTGATCCACACCATCAGCGCCAGGAAAACCGGAACGACCCTGGTTAAGGTGCTCTGCTCAACAAATGCTGTCGATGCGAGAGGACGGTCCACGATGGCCAATGAGATTCCCCACCAGGTGAGGGTGGCGTTCATGGTGGCTGCCAGCAGCCAGGCGCCGAACAAATACCAGTTGTCCCTGGCATCAGATGAAACATCTTCGGGGAAAAACAATCTGGCAATTCCAGCAAAATCGATCCCGCAAAAAGCGATGGTTAAGATACTGGCCCAGGTGAATCCGAAAATGCGGAGATCACCCAGCAAATCGAGCAGAGCGACCTGGGTAGTGCTGAAGTTGAACATTTCGAAACCTGCCAGGGATACGAAAAGGATGATCCAGAGCAGCATCCCACGCTGGTTGAACGGGCGTAAATTTGATCGCCCCTGGGGAGTTGTTTGATTAGAGTATGCACCGGACATGGCAACCTCCAGTACGAAAAGAAGGATTCATACTCTAATAATAGAACAAATATTCTAAATTGTCAAGCCACAAATAGATCAAAACCAATTACGCTTGCGGAAATAAAGCAGCATCCCTCCTGCGATAAGCAGAAAAATCACCCAGGCGAATGCATACCCCCATTTCCAGCCTAACTCTGGCATGTAGTGGAAATTCATGCCGTACACACCTGCGACGAAGGCTAAGGGTAGAAAAATTGTCGAAACAATTGTCAGAGCCTTCATCACTTCGTTCAAACGCAGAGAGGTGGCATTGAGATACACCTCCAATGCATTGGTGGCCATGTCTCTTAAAATATCGATCCAGTCATAAACCCGAACCAGGTGGTCATAGATATCCCGAAAATACAATTGCGATTGGTGGTCGATAAGAGGGTTCTCTTCACGTGTCAGGTGATTGATGACTTCACGCTGTGGGGCAACAACCCTCCGGATTGACATAATGGTGTGCTTCAACCGCAGGATGCTTTCTAATATGTCCACCTGGGGTTTCTCGAGCACCCTTTCTTCAAGGAGTTCGAGTTCCGTCTCTAGTATATCCAAAGGGTCGCTATAATCATCTACGATGCGATCGATCAAAGCATGGCAGAGGAAATCTGCGCCATTGGTTAATAAACGTTCATCCCGTTGCAGGCGCTGCATAAGTTGTTCGACCGCGGGCATTCGCGGACCGTTGAAACTGGTTACGATAAAATTTTTCCCAAGGAAAATGTCAATTTCCTCTGTAATCAGGGTCGTGTGGTCATGACCGGGCAGCAGGGCAAGCACAACGATAAATAAATATGCTCCATAGTCGTCGATCTTGGGTGTCTGGAAACCTGTGGACTGGCAATCCTCGATCGCCAGTGGATGGAAATGGAATAAATCTGCCAGGTAATCGCGGTATTCGCCCTCAGACGGCTGTTCAAGGCTGACCCATACCAATCCATCAGGGTCTTCCAACCCTGATTTCAAGTCCTCGAGAGAAATATCCCAATGCGGAGCACCTTCCTTGGGAAAATATAGCGTGTGTACCATGAGCCCTCCAGGAAACCAGGGGTATCGGATATTTGCACTCCCATTATAGGTGAAATTGGTATTCGAGCGGACAGTCAAATCTCCTCAAAATTTATTTTCGTGTAGCCAATTAATATTTCTACAATAATGGTGAAAAGCGTGTAAAATAGACTACGGAGAGATTATGGATGAGCTGAATGTACCGACTTTAATGACTTTATTGCCGGAATTGTTTCTACCCGATCAAGCCCGGGGGGTGAATGCAGAGATCTATTTTGACCTGCCGGGTGAGGGAGGCGGTGACTGGCTGGTTACTATTCGCGATCAAATTTGCAAAGTAGGGGTTGGTAAAGCGGTTAACCCGGATTTGACCTTGCACGCCAAAGCCAAGGACATTCTGGATATCTTTACCGGGCGTTTGGATCCTTCGATAGCGCTGCTGTTTGGGAAATTACGCATCGATGGTGATATGCGTCTTGCGATGCGGCTGGTGGAGTTGTTCGATACCAAGGATGCACGTCTGAGGCAATGGAGAAAATAGAAACGGCTGCAAATTAAATTTGCAATTAGAAAGACAACCAAACAAAAACCCCTGCAATCCAGGGGTCAAATTTTAGCTATTGCTGATATTACCGGTCGGTATTAATATAAACCCCAGTCGAGGTCTACCCCGTCTTCCATCATGCCAAAATCCCAGACATCCATGCCCAGCTCAATCGAAACCGGGATGCCAAGGGCTTCTTCGGCTTTGACGCGGGTCATATCGATCAAGGCTGGCCCATAGGGGCAGAACGGTGTCGTGAGGATCATTTTTAAGATCGCCTGGTCGCCGTCAATGCGGTAATTGCGTATCAAGCCAAGTTGGATGATGCTTAATCCGATTTCAGGGTCCATGACTTCATTCAATGCCACACGCAGCTTTGCGCAGGCTTCAGGATCCACCGCTTCCATATCCCAAACGGCAGCATTGGTGCCGGGTTTATCAGTCATTGACCAACTCCAATTCTTTATTAAAAGGAACAACATAGGTGCAGTGATTATCGCCAGACAGAACACAGGAAATCTTTTGCGCAGGGATCGACAGCACCGTTGAAATCAGGGTCTGGTCGACAAGACAGACCTGGGGATGTTCCATTCCAACCTGTAAATACGGGCAGGTAATTTCCCGAATGTGGTAATCGTTACCGATCTTTTCCCATTCAACAATAAACCCTTCTTCCGCCAGCAGTTTCTTCAGGAAGTTAAGTTTTTCCTCGAAAGATAAATTTCTGGTCTGGCGAGCGTGCTCCTCAGCCAGATCCCTGGCCATGGTTGAGAACAAGTTCTCGATTGCCTCTGGGGGGAGTGCGCCTTTCAACTGGTCCAGCAAACGGTTTGCCAGACGAAAATAACGCGTAGGGAACCGTTCCAAACCCTCATCCGTCAGATAATAGACCAGGCGCGGGCGCCCCACTCCGTGGCGTTCTTCTTCGGATGTCACCAGGCCATCTGCCAGCATGCTGTTAAGATGATGCCGCACTGAAATCGCGTTGATTCCAACAGCTTCCGCCAACTCGTGGATGGTGGATTTTGGATTATTCAATAACGTTTGTAAAATTCGCTCACGTGTGCTTTTCATCTGATTTCCTATTTATTCCATGCCTGGACGTTCCTGTGCTTTTTGCAGTATATCAAAGGAGTGGCATATTGTCAATATATAAGAAATTTATAGTAAATATTGACCCAAATACGATACTGTGCTATAATCCGGACGAAATAGACAAAGCAAACATCCGCTGCACCATCCCTGTTTCGCAGCGGATTTTAGCCTGAGTGAAACGAGAAGGAGTTCCAAAGCAATGTCTGAACTGGTAATTCGCGACTTGAGGGTAAGCATCGAAGGGAAGGAAATTCTTAAGGGCGTTGATCTTACTTTACCTCAGGGTGAAGTTCATGCCATTATGGGCCCAAACGGTACCGGCAAATCGACTCTGGCATACACGCTGATGGGTCATCCCAGTTATGAGGTTACCGGCGGTGAGGTTCTCTATAATGGTTTGAATATTCTAGAACTTTCCCCCGATGAGCGGTCACGCCTGGGGATTTTCCTGGCATTCCAGTATCCGGTCGCCATTCCTGGTGTTACGGTCGCGAATTTTTTGCGTACGGCAATGAATGCCCGCCGCAGGGCTGAAAATCCGGAAGACAAGGGCATCCCCATCCCGGAATTTCGTAAACTGCTGAAATCCAAGATGGAATTGCTAAAAGTCGATCCGGCCTTTGCCGGTCGTTACCTCAATGAAGGCTTTTCAGGCGGTGAGAAAAAACGCGCTGAAATTCTGCAAATGGCAACCCTGCAGCCGCAAATTGCCATCCTCGACGAAACTGATTCCGGTCTGGACATCGATGCCTTGAGAATTGTGTCCGAGGGTGTAAATGCCCTGCGCGGACCTGAGTTAGGCGTTTTGGTGATTACCCATTATCAGCGAATCCTGAATTACATCAAACCGGATGTCGTCCATGTGATGATGGGCGGCAGAATTGTTGAGACTGGCGGCGCTGATTTGGCGCTTCACCTGGAAGAACACGGCTACGACTGGGTTCGCGAAAAGGTCGAAAACGGCACTGTGCCAGCATGATCTCCCTGTTGGTCAGGCGTATTAACAGGTTGAGGAGGTTCCAATGACTACAGATCCGAAGACGGATTATTTGGGTGATATCGGTGAATACCGTTACGGGTTTCAAGACCCCGACGTGTCGGTATATAGAACTCGGGTTGGTTTAGACGAGGAAGTCGTCCGGCAAATCTCAGAAAAGAAAGGCGAGCCGGAGTGGATGCTCGAGTTCCGTTTGAAGGCTCTCAAGCACTTTCAGCTGCGACCAATGCCCACCTGGGGTGCTGATTTAAGCCATTTGAATCTGGACGAGATTGTTTATTATGTCAGACCAGCCGAAATGGAAGGCAAAAGCTGGGATGATGTTCCCGATACAATTAAGAACACTTTCGACAAACTAGGTATCCCCGAGGCCGAACAGAAATTCCTGGCAGGTGTCGGCGCCCAATATGAATCGGAGATGGTGTATCACAGCATCCAGGAGCACCTTGAAAAAATTGGTGTGATATTCCTGAGCATCGAAGAAGGCCTGCGTCAGCATCCGGATATTTTCCGTGAATACTTCGGCAAGGTCATCCCAATCGAGGACAACAAATTTGCTGCGCTAAACAGCGCTGTTTGGTCAGGCGGTTCGTTCGTGTATATTCCGCCAGGCGTGAAGGTCGACCTGCCA
>JAJZTR010000190.1 GCA_021848775.1 Chloroflexota bacterium
CGCCTTCTTACCGCAATATTCTGGCATAATACAGCACTTGTTCAACAATTTCGCCGCTGCTTAGATGGCGCTTGAATCCCATCTGCCCGGTGGCACAGAACACGCAGCCCATGGCGCATCCGGCCTGGGTGGAAATGCACAGTGTTTTACGCCTGTCATAGTGCATCAGGACTGCTTCGATTGCCCGGCCGTCAGGCAACAAGAATAATGTTTTACGCGTTTCACCATCGGAGGAAAGCTGCACCTGGTCAGGAGTGAGATTTTGGAATTGAAAAATACTACCCAGCCATTCGCGCAGCGGTTTTGGCAGACTGGAGAACTGATCCGGCGAATTCCACAGCTGGTGGTACAACCCCTGCCAGACCTGTTTAGCACGATATGCCGGTTGGCCAGACTCCTTGAAGGCTTGTTCCAGTTCGGGCAAATCGAGGTCATAGATCAATCGTCGGATTGTTTCAGCCATCTGGGTTCCTAATTCTGAAATCTGGTAACAATTCTAATCACCGCCATTAAAAATATTGAGGAACTGTTCACAGTCAGGGTAATCCGTCCAGTAATTCGGTTAAATCAGCCGCCACCAGGTCAGGTGGATTCGGCCAGGCATCCAATTGTTTGCGTGTAGTCACACCAGAGAGCACCAGGGCGGTGCGCATTCCGGCTCGCTGACCGCCGAGGATATCCGTTTCCAGCCGGTCGCCGACCGCCAGGGTCTCTTGCGGTGTTGTGTCAATTTGCTCCATGGCAATTTGATACAAGTACGGCGATGGTTTGCCGATAATGGTCGGCTGGACATCGCTGGCGGCTTCGATGGCAGCCAGAATGGAACCCGCCCCCGGCGCCAACCCATCTGTGATTGGGAAAGTTTTGTCAGGATTAGTGCCAATGAAGGGTACGCCGCGGCGTATCCAGTGCGTGGCACCGGCCAATTTTTCGTAGCTGATCTGCCGATCCATGCCCGCCACCACGGCCAGCGGTTGGGTGTCAGAATGCAAAAAGCCATGCTTTCTCAACGCTTCCGATAACCCGACTTCGCCAACAATGTATACCCACCTTCCGGCGGGATAAATTTTCTTGAGATAAAGCGCAGAAGCTTCGGCAGAGGTCAAGATTGATTCCGGTGAAAGAATTACGCCCATTTCCGCGATTTTGGCAGAAACCTGGGAAGGGGTGCTGGTTGAGTTATTGGTGGCACAAATGACTTTCAACCCATGCTGGTTGATGCGCTGAAAAATGTGCTGTAAATTTCCAATGGGTTGGTTTCCACGCCACAATACGCCGTCCAAATCCAGAATCAGGGCTTTAATCGCAGGTTTCAGGGTTTTCAGCATGTTTTTACCTTGAGGGAAGAAGAATGCCGGATAGCTGATGCTGTCCGGCATTTCCGTGGATGATTGCGGTCCGCTTGCCGGTCTATTTTTCAAACGGATGGAGCACCTGATCGACCAGCCCATACTCAACCGCAGCATCAGCATCCAGGTAGAAATCGCGTTCGGTGTCACGTTCAATAACCTCCAGCGATTTACCGGTGGCATCGGCCATGATCTGATTGAGGCTGGCTTTAAGACGCAGAATTTCCTTGGCCTGGATTTCGATATCCGAGGCCTGCCCTTGAGCACCGCCCAGAGGTTGGTGCATGTGGATGGTCGCGTTGGGCAGGGCATAACGCTGTCCTTTTGTCCCGGCTGCCAGCAGCACGGTACCAAAGGAAGCGGTAACCCCCACAGCGAAGGTGCTGATCTTGTTCGGGATCATTTTCATGGTGTCGTAGATCGCCAATCCGGCATAGATCAACCCGCCAGGGGAATTGATGTACATCTGAATACCGCGTTCAGAATCCTCGTTGCTCAGGTACAGCAGCTGCGCGACGATCACATTGGCAATCTGGTCATCGATCGGGGTTCCCAGAAAGATGATGCGTTCTTTAAGCAGCAGTGAATAGATATCATAGGCGCGTTCTCCGCGGCCGGTTGATTCGATCACCATCGGAATTACGTTATGAAAATTAGGGATGCTCATATTTTTCCTGTACTTTCCCATTTTAAGCGAGGTTTTATTCCCCGGTGGTTTCTTTTGGCTCGGTCTTAGGTTTTGCTTTGGCCCGCGGCTTTTTGACTTTCACAGGCTTCTCTTCAGTTGCCGTTTCAGTTTCAGCTGGCGCCTCAGCGGGTTCGTCGCCGTGACCGGTGGCGATGGCCTTCATGCGTTCCAGAACCTTGACGTTGAACTTCCGCGACAGTTCATTCATGGTCATGTTATTGATCAGATCCTGGTCGATTTTTTCTTTCGCTTTACGCGGTTTTGGCTGCGACTGAAGCTGAGAAACCGTGGCTGAAATGGCTTCATCATAATCGGATTGCTCAAGTTTTACGGCTTCAGCATGAGCTAATTCATCCATGATCAGCGAACGGGCAATGCGTTTGCGGGCAGCCGGCCGGACTTCCTCCTCGAGGTATTTCTCGTGGTCCATGTCGATCATTTTGAAATAGGCTTCCATCTCCATACCCTGCCGTGCCAGGTCTTCTTTGAGGTGTTCCAGTATGTGCTCGACCTCGTGCTCCAGGACCTGGGGCGGATATTTAAGAGTTGCACCTTCGGCGATCTTGTCGATCAATTCGGTGTAATACTTGTCGTCGGCGTCGTCTTTTTTATTGGCTTCAAGCTGTTCGCGGACTGCTTTGGACAATTCCGCCACTGTCTCGAATTGCCCGACAGACTGTGCAAACTCATCGTTCAATTCGGGCAGGTTCATGGCTTTGATACTCTGCACGTTGACCGTGAACTCGACTTCTTTGCCTTTCAAGGCTTCGTCAGCCTCGTCTTCCGGGAAGGTGTAGCGTATGATTTTTTCGTCGCCAGCGGAAAGGCCAAGCAGGGATTCGTTGAATCCGGGATAAGGCCAATTGCGGTTCTGAATAACTTCGTTGCCGACAATAAATTGGGCTGGGCGTTCGGGGAACGGCAGTTCATCTTCGCCTTCAACCGGCTGAGTCAGCTTACCGCTGAATTTGACATAGACCAGATCGCCATTTTCCGCCGGTCGTTCCACTGGTTCAGCCGTGGAATAGTTGGTGCGCAGGCGCTGGATAAAATCGTTGACTTCGTCGTCGGTTACGCTCTCCTCTTTGTAGTCAAGGCGAATGTCTTTGTAATTCCCCAGGTCGACCTCAGGTTCGAGGGGGATAATGAAAGAGAATTTGGGCGGGTCCATACTTACGATTTCATCCAGAGATCCGGTTGCGCCGGGCTTAATGTTGGCTTCATCTAAAATTTTTGGATAGTATTCGTCAATGATGTCTTCCACCGCCTGCTGGCGCAGCGCTTCTTCGCCGATATGCCGGCGGACCATGTCGTAGGGGGCTTTTCCCGGGCGGAAGCCGGGAATGCGGGTTTCGCGGGAAATTTTTCTGGCGGCGCGCCGCATGAAATCTTCCATCAATTCCGGTTCCAATTCAGCGATCACTTTTACCTGATGATCTTCAAGGGGTTGGACGTCGAGTTTCAACTTGATTTTCCTTTATTTTTTTAGTTTTCATCGTGGTGGGGAAGGCGGGACTTGAACCCGCACGCCTTGCGGCACGTGGTCCTAAGCCACGCTCGTCTGCCAATTCCGACACTTCCCCGTTGCTCTTTTAGCGCCGCAATTATACCATTAGAAAGGTGATGGTTCTATAAACTTTATATAAGCGTTCTCTAGGATATAATCGGCCTGTTTCCTTTAACATTGAAATTATTTGGAGGATTTGAATTTGAGCCGTGTCATCAACCCTGAAAGCGCAGGCAAGCTGCGCAACAACCTTACCCGCGCGGTAGTGCTGGCAATACGTGAATTGATGAAGCAGCCTGGGCCCAATGAAGCGGCTCACGATCTGGCTGCTTTTATCGTCCTGGCGCTGGAAGACATCGCCGGAACAATCGATGTCTCCGTGCAGGCCTGGGAAAAGCGCGATTACTGGGTCAAAGCGGACCGCTTTCGCATGGAGTGGGACTGGGCGGGGACATTGGGCCGTGAGATGCGATCGGCACTGCAGACCGAAGATTGGGGCAGGATCGCCGTAAACACCGCCAGGGTGGCGCAGAAATTGGGAAAAATCACCATTCCTGAGCGCAACCGCATCGGTACTCCCTGGAATGGAGCCTATGAAAAGTTTAGCAAAAGGTAATCCCTTTATATGGAAAATTCCATTTACCGAAAGAATTAAAGAAAATCCCTCGCTGAATTTCAGCGAGGGATTTGTTCCACTATAGTTAGTTATTTTTTCTTCAAGATTATGCGGGCATCGACCACTTTGACTCCGGATCCGTTTTCATAAACCAAAACCGGATTGGCATCCGACTCGGCGATTTCATCCTTCAAGTCGATAATCATGGACGAGTACTGGCAGATCACTTCTGCCAGGGCTTTCTTGTCGCGGGGGGCTTCGCCGCGTACGCCTGCCAGGATCGGTGCACCACGGATTTCATCCAGCATCTGCAATGCCTGTGTATCCGCTACGGGTGCTACGCGGAATGTTACATCTTTGAGCACTTCAACGAAAATACCACCCAGCCCAAACATCATGGTCGGACCAAAGGTCGGGTCGTTGACCGAACCCAGGATGACCTCTGTACCCCAGGGCGCCATCTCCTGAACGGCAATCCCGTGGATCTTGGCCGATGCTTTATAGGCTTTGGCGTTTTTCATGATGGTGTTGAAGGCATCCCGCACGCTTGCTTCATCTTTCAAGTTGACCTTGACACCACCGGCATCCGATTTATGCAGGATGTCGGGTGAGACGATT
>JAJZTR010000020.1 GCA_021848775.1 Chloroflexota bacterium
TTCCGATCTGGGTTAGGCACCACTTTATTACTAGCTGCCACGGGAATCGTAACCGCAGTGCCGCTGCTCTTTTTCGCCGCCGGGATGAAGATCGTACCCTTGACCACCGTCGGGCTGCTCCAATACATCACCCCTACTACTCAATTCTTGTTGGGAGTGCTGCTTTACAATGAACCCTTCACCAAGGCAAGAGCCATTGGGTTTGTAATGATCTGGGTGGCATTGGCCATGTTCACCTTCGAAAACCTCTGGCACCGCAGGCCTGTGCCTGCCCACAAGCCCGAAGGTATTTCAAAATAATTCCTCGGTCCAAACCGCGATCCACGGAGTTGGAAAAAAGTTTTGGAATAAGATTAATTATTTCAAGAAATAATTCTCCCAGCATCAAGGGCAGCTTTGTCAGCCGTTGTGAGATGCGGTACAATTAGGCACTTTTTTCTAAAGGAATCTTCCACATCTTGTTTGAACTTGTTTTCCTCGGAACCTCAGCCTCAGCCCCTTCAGTCCGGCGTAATTTACCGGCACTGGTGGTCAAGCATGACGAATACCGTTTCCTGATCGATTGTGGAGAAGGAACTCAACGTCAAATCTTACAATCCGGGATCGGGTTCAAACGGTTAAACCGCATCCTGATCACCCACGGTCACCTGGATCACATCCTTGGCCTGGCTGGACTGCTCTCGACCTTCATGCGTTGGGAATCGATCGACGAATTGGAAGTTTTCGGCGGCAAAGGCGCACTGGAAAGGGTTCATGATCTGCTCTACGGCGTTGTTTTACGCGGTCAGGAACCGCCCATGCCATTGCACTTGCGTGCCATCGAGCCAGGGTTGTTGATCAAGGAGACCAATTTCACGGTCTCGGCTTTCCCGGTAAGCCACCGCGGACCGGACAATTATGGCTTTTTATTCGAAGAAAAAGGACGCCGTCCGTTTTTAGCCGAAAAAGCCGAGGCCTTGGGCATACCCAATGGACCGCTGCGCCGCGAATTGGTCGAAGGCCGCAGCATCACCCTGCCGGATGGGTCCAGCGTGGATCCGGAAATTGTTCTGGGGGAATTTCGACCGGGTACGCGGCTGGCAGTGATCGGTGACACCGGGGATACAAACACCCTGACAGAAGTCTGCAGCGGGGTCGACACCCTGGTTATCGAAGCCACGTATCTGGAAGAGGAAGCGGATATGGCGTACCAGTTTGGCCACCTGACTGCCCGCCGTGCTGCCGAACTGGCCAGGACTGCCAATGCAGGACAGTTGATCCTGACCCATGTTTCACGCCGCTATCGCGAAAAAGATATCCTGGCTGAGGCACAGGCCGTGTTCGAAAATACAATTGTCGCGCGCGATTTTGACACCTTCCAATCGCGGCGAGTCGATGCCTGATTGAACCAGGTTGAAATGAGTCAGGCGCCAGTTATCGACCGCATCATACGCAGCCGGCGTAAAACGGTTGCGCTGATTGTCACGCCGGAAGGCAAGCTCGAGGTCCGCGCGCCGCTGGTGCTCGGTCGCAAGCAAATCGAAACCATCGTCAGCGAAAAATCAGGCTGGATTAAAAAACAGCAGGAACGTGTTCACAAATCAAACGGCAACGCTTTACGCCGACCCCTGTCGAATGGGGTAAACCTTTGGTTCCTTGGGGCCAGCTACCCGCTTAAACTTACTGCAAAAGCGGGAACCCGCGTCGCTTTTTCGAATGGCTTCAGTCTTCCAGAAAGCGCCCTTCCGAAGGCAGCCGAACTCTTAACCGCATGGTACAAAGCACGGGCGCGTGAAATTATTTCAGAACGGGTGAGCCTTTATGCCGACAAATCTGGTCTGAAAGTCAAATCCATCCGCATAACCTCGGCCCGGACGCGCTGGGGCTCGTGTAGCCGGGACAATGCCCTCAGTTTTACCTGGAGGCTGGTCATGGCGCCAATCGAAATCATCGACTATATCGTCGTTCATGAACTGGCTCACATCATCGAAAAGAATCACAGCCGGGCCTTCTGGAATCAAGTCGAAAAAATGCAGCCCGATTACAAAGCGCGCCGAAAATGGCTTAAGGGCAACGGCAGACTGTTCGATTTGGCGATCGAAGCAAATGAAGCCAATCTAAAATCCTTCCATTAAACGACTCCGGCAGGAAACCCTGCCTGGCTGGTTTGCCGCCGAAACATAAAGATGGAACGGGTTTTACCGCAATCTGCGGATTTGCGGGAATCGCACCGCTACAAACAGGCCATAAACCAACGATATCCCCGCCCCGATTCCAACCGACATGGGCGCTGAAAGCCAGTCGGCAACCAGGCCGGCTTGCAGACCCCCCAGCCGCATCATCCCCTGGAAAGTCATCGTGTAAAAACTCATCACCCTGCCCCGTAATTCATCCGGAGAAGCGATTTGCAGGAGCGTGTTTGCCAGCACATTTTGCAGCACAAAACTAACCCCGGTAAAAAACATCACGATTGCTGAAAAGACAAAAGAGGTCGACCCCGCGAACAAAAGCAGCGTTAACGGGAAAGCCAGGTTCCCAATGGTCAACAATACACCCCGGCGCGAATTGTCGGACATCGAGGCGATCAACAACGCGGACACCACAGCCCCGATACCCACCATCGAAAGCAAAATACCCAGGGGCAGCGCCTCTGGTGACTGGCAGGTGATAAACCCGGTTTGGGGATCACAGATAAATTGAACGACGGGTACGGCACTTTCACCCAGGATATCCTCAGCGAACACCGGCATGAGGGTGTTATAAGGCATGGAAAGGAAAGCACTGATCGCGATCAGGCTGATAAGCACAAAGATCGTGCGGTTGGACACTACAAATTTGAATCCAGCCTTGATATGCTCCAATTGACCGTCACCCTTTTCCAACGGTCGCGAAGATTGAGGCAGATTGCGCATCAACACCAGGCTGACAATCACAGCCAAAAAAGTAAGCGAATTGAGCAGGAAAGCATTTCCCTCGCCGGTAGCCGCAACCACAATCCCCGCAAGAGCCGGACCCAATGCGCGTGCCAGGTTAAACATGGCCGAATTAAGACCGATCGCGTTGGTCAGATCCTCTTTTCCCTCAACCATATCTACTGTGAACGCCTGACGGGCTGGCAGTTCAATAGCGGTGACCGAACCCAGGATGAATGACAGCACATATACATGCCAAACCTGAACCGTGCCGCTTAACGTCAGATATGCCAGAACCAACGCCTGCAGAGTCATCACAATCTGAGAGTATAAGATGATCTTACGTTTCGATACCCGGTCTGCCAGCGATCCGCTGATGAAGGATAACGGAATTAGTGGGATGAGTGCAATAAAATTGACCATGCCAAGCGCAGCCGCCGACCCTGTCAGGCGGTAGACCAGCACCTGTTGCGCCATGGTCTGCATCCAGGTCCCGATTAATGATATTGTCTGGCCGGTAAACCATAGTCGATAGTTATAATGCCGCAGCGCACGAAAAGTCCCCGGCAGACGTGATTTTGACGGTTCGCCGGTTAATGTTGTGTCACGGGTTGTCATCCATTAATCCAGGGGGTCAAGAATTTTGTTTATTATACGCCCGACCTGGATTCGTCGTTAACCAAGAAGCATGGGGAAAAAATTCTCCATGCTTTCATGTAATCCACCGGTGATCATAACCACTTCCCGGCAAAATGGTTGCCTTACTTATTTCACCACAGACCATTATCCTTCGGGTTGCGCCACCCGGGTCATGCGTGCTCCCTTCAATTGACGGAACGTGATCATACGGTCATTTTCCTCGTCGATCAACGTCAACGGGATGGTGCGCAGGCTTTCGCGAATGGTCAATGTCAGCGGGTGGCGCAATACTTCAGCGGATTGGTATGCCTTGTCCAGCATATAGTTCGGCACCCTGGGACTCAGGTGGTGAATGTGATGAAAACCAATATTGCCAGTGAACCACTGCAGGATCTTCGGCAGTCGGTAATAGGATGCGCCTTCGAATGCCGAGGCGACATATTCCCATTCGGGGTGGCGCTCCCAATAGGAGGATTCAAACTGATGCTGGACGTAGAACATCCAGATGCCCGCTGCCCCGCCTAACCAGATTACCGGCAGCTGAATCAAAACATAATTTTGAAATCCCATCAACAGGCTTAGCCCGGTCGCCAGACCGATAATAGCCAGATTGGCCCAAACCACGCTCATCGTTTCTTTTTTCCCCAATACCGGCAGCGGCAGGCGATGCTTGATCAGGAACATGAAAATCGGCCCAAAGCCAAACATCACGAACGGGTTGCGAAACAACCGGTACCCTAAGCGGCCAAAGAACGGCAGTTTGAGATACTCTTCCACAGTTAACGTGGTCACATCGCCGACCCCGCGCTTATCCAAATCACCGCTGGTAGCATGATGAATGGCATGCGCCTTCCACCATTGTTCCCCAGGCGTGAACACCAGAATCCCCAGCCAAAAACCTAACCGCCGGTTTGCCCTGGTCGACGGCAGGAATGAATTGTGCCCGCAGTCGTGGAAAAAGATAAATATTCGTACCAAAAACCCCGCGGTTGGAATCGCTAATAACAGGGTCAGCCAGTACCCCACCTGCAAGCTATAGTACATGGCTGCCCAGCCTGCAGCGTACAGAATCAGCGTGAGAATTAACTGGCGTACCGCGATTTTCGTATTCGATTTTGAAAACGGCTCAACCACTGTTTTAAGTTCTTTCATAGTTGGTAATGGTCTTATTTTTACCTGGTTTGTCATTGTTTCACCTCTTGAATGAGTTTAAGGGAATATGTAAAATATCCAATGTGACCTGGGTCATAGTGACAGTCATAATTTTCGGAAGCGGGGATTTCAATATAGATTGGAATACCGCTCCGACGGTGAATCAGATGCGATTGAATTTGAATTTTATTGGATGGATTTAGCGATAACCAATCCGGATCTGATCGCAGGAATGGATGCGTTTCTTCCAGCCTTGAAAAATGGTCGTGGAATAACCGAATAAAAATTATTGTGTAGAAAGCTGGACTGGATCTTTCATTCTAAGAATCAACACGGAACTGACAACCAGCAGCCCGCTGGCAAGCAGCAAACCGGGTGTGAAAGAACCGTCTCTTGTTTTAAGCGCTTCCATGATATACACGAACACCACCGATACTTGCCCGAACAATTGGATCAAGCCTGTTGATGTACCTTCTGGCGTCGGGTGGGTAATCTCCGCTGCATATTGCATCCCGATTGGGGCGACGCTCACCAGAGTGAACCCTAACATAAATGCGGATGCAAACAAAAGCCAGCCCTGGTTGGCAAAAGCAATGCCAATTACAGCTGGAACAGCAGCGATAAATCCTGCCAGGAGAAAAACCTGACGTTTATGGATTCGGTCCGAGATGGGCGGTAAAACCACAGCCCCAAGCACCCCGCCAACCACCATCAAAGCTCCCAGTGTCCCCGCATCGGTGGGAGCAAAGCCGCGCGGTCGGATAATGTTTTCTACCCAGGTGGAGACACCATTGTAAATTCCCATAGCAACAAAAAAAGCTGCAAGGTAGAGCCAGAAATCCGTTATCTTCAAAGCATGTTTAAGCCCGTCCAGCATCAAGGCGCGATCTTCCTGACCGGGAGGGCAAGGGGGTGTAGCAGGTTTTTCGCGGGTGAAAACCACAAACAAAAGTGCCGAGAAGGCCGTAACCAGACCGTAAATCAATTGAATCGTCGAAATGGGCATACTCTCGATTAAAAGCGGGGTGAGGACCATCCCAACAGCTGCCCCAATCAGATTTGCCAACGTAATCAGGCCTACGGCTGTGGCGCGTTCCTCAAGGCCAAACCACAACGCGGCAACCTTGGTCCATGCGTTGAGCAAAAACGGCTGCGCAGCTGCGATGCCAACCGTGCTAAGCAGCACCAAATTGTAGTTTTCCCCGGCGAGACCGCGCAATACACCAAAAGTGCCCATCAACACAGCGCCAACACTTACTGCCTTTCGGAAACCGACTGTATCGATTGCCCAGGATACAGGGATGGAAAGTGGAATAAATACGATCATAAAGGTCATTGCCAACAGACCGATCTTGAGGTCAGTCACCCCGTAGTATTCTGCGGCGATGCCGGTGATGGGCGCGTAAGAAATCCAAAGAATTTGGATGGTCAGGTTGATGAACATAAAAACGGCCAGCACCACCCAACGGTATCCATACAATCGATAGGTTCTTTCAGGCATTATTCGCTCCAAAATAATTACTCTTCAGAAATAAACCCTGAATTACAATCTCGGGTACGCTTTGCTCAAACATCACCGATCAAATCCCCTTATCGATTATGTTTGATTATAGGGTCGAATTAAATAAGACTGGCCTGATCACTCAAGCCAGTCTGGATTTCCTGGGATGCTGGGTCAAATACGCGATTGGTTAAAAAGCGAGGTCGGTGGTCCACACCTTCCAGACTTTTCCTGCCAGATCCGGACCTGGAGTTAATGTTGGGCGTCCGGGTTGCCATCCTGAAGGTGTAACCTCTCCAGTAGCGACCACATGCTGAAATGCCTTTATCTGGCGGATCAATTCAGATACATTCCGCCCGACTTCGGGGGTCAATACTTCCATGGCGCGAATGACAAAGTCTGGGTCAATGATAAACCGACCGCGAATATCAACGCCGGCGTCTTCGTCATACACGCCGTAGACAGTGCCAACCCGGCCACCTGCATCGGAAAGCATTGGGAAAGGAACCCCGCCTTCGACCATCTTGGAGAGTTCTTCTTCCTGCCAAATCTTGTGCGAGAAGCGGCTGTCTGTGCTGATAGCGACCATCTCGACGCCTAATCCCTGCAATTCTTTATATTTGACGGCAACTGCCGACAACTCAGTCGGTCAAACAAAAGTAAAATCGCCGGGATAGAAGCAAATGACAATCCATTTGCCCTTGTAATCCGATAGTTTGATATTTTTAAAACCGCCTCCAAAAAACGCAGATAACTCGAAGTCGGGGGCAGGTTTACCAACCCGTGCTAGCATTTTAGGTGCCTCCTGTTTCATTTCCTTAGGTTCGACAGCCGTATCCGGGGCAGCTAGAATTGGCCCGGCTGATGGCTTTACGCATCCGTCAACAGCTTTTGGCATTAATTCCCTCCTTGTTTCAGATTTGTACCCAGCACAATGCGATAATGTCTTGCCGCGCTACGGAGATACAACGAATTACATTTATTGGGATAATCAAAAATACATCATGCGTGAGGATCTATTTTGAACGATATTAATCATTATAAATGATTTGCTGTAATTTATACTTTATGATCTTTGTCTACTAGGGCAAAACCGCATAATAAAGGGCGGCGTCAATGTGAATTAAGGTGTTTTTAGGTAATCCCGGCTGCTGGCCCCGGGTTGATATCGCACGAGCTGCTGTCACGGATGTTGGAAATATCGCTAAATCACCGGGGTTAATAATCCGGGGCTAATAGACCAAATTTATGATCCTAATAACAGAAATAGCGATAATAGCAGCAGGGGGTTTTCCGGTGAAAAAAAAAACGGCAGTTATTTGTCATCTGCGCGCGATAAAATATTTTCGACATCCCGCCGCGAACCTTTCCATGGACCGGGTGTTTCCTGCTTGAGCGATGTGATCACCCCCGCCCACTTGCAGGCAACCTCAGGGCTGGCGGTTTGACGGAGCGCCAGGGATGAATGACATTTATGACCTGGATGGTCTGGTAGAACGAGAAGAGCGAGAAGAACGGGAAATGCAGTATGTTTTCAACACTGCAAGTTAAATTATAGCAAGATTAAAAAATAAAAAATAAAAATCTTCCCCTCAATTCCTGGGAAGATTTTATATCAAGACCTGAGGTATTTGTTTTTACATTTCTTCGCGGAAAATCAACCCGTAGCGTTTACGTGCCGCCAGCCAACCTTTACGCAGAAGTTCATACACCTGGTTGGGGTTATTGATATTGCGTAAAGTAAGAAGTGGTGTAGAAGGATCAGCCCCGCGGATATGGATGTCTCCCAGACCCATAACCCGCTCGCCGATTGCCTGAGAAACGTCAATATCCTGAATTCGCACCAATTCGAAGTTCTCGTAATCTTTGCCGATCAGACCTTTTACAACCTTTATACGCTCGCTGGTGATGACATACGCCTCAACCAGCGATAAAAACGGCCTACCCTGCCAGATGATGGTCTCTTCCCCATTAACCTGAGGCTGGCCGCTTTCTTTTTGGTAGACGTCATCCAGGATATCGTTGAGCACGCTCAGGCTTTCATCTGCCACGGCATCAACGATGGTCGCCTGCTGTTCGGAAGATATACTCGAGATATTCGTCCCGCTATTGGCAATGGCTTTCCAGACAGCACTCTTCATTCGGGCGCGATACTGTTCAATTGACATGGGAACCTCCTCCTGGTTATGCTAATTATGACCGTCCCAACCATGCTCGCCTTCAAATTTGAATACAATCATTATACTGATATCCCGTGTGGATAACATCAACCCGATATTCCTGATCATTCGACGGTCACTTCGATATGGTCATCGCCCGCAACCATTTGCTGCGAATTGTGCCCATCCGTGCTCCCAAGGACCATATTCCTGATCCCTTGAGGATCGTATCGATCCAAAGCAGCAGAAAACCGGCCACTCCCGTGGATAACAGCGTTAACCAATCCCATCGGGAGGATCAAATCACTCTTAATCGTGCGGCTCAGGTTGTCACTGACGCGAATACGAACATGCCGCTGGGTAGAAATTTCATCATGCGAGGCCAGTTTTCCCCAGGTTCCACCGGTGATTATTTTTAATTTACCATCCGCTTCTTCCGCGGTCAGCCTGCCATCCTCAAGATCCTGCAGAATAGCCAGCCGGCTGTCGATGGATTGGTAGCGAAAACGCCCGGCACGCCATTCCAGCCAATAATATCCGGCAGCCGCAACCACACCCAGGACGCCTGAAATATACCAGACCCAATCCGGGTTGAAATTATCCATGACCAGGCCAGCCAGCAGCGGGCCGATGGCGAAAGGTATCAACCATGAAAACCCATATACCGCCATGTACCTCCCGCGCATATCTTCCGGGGCCATGCGCGCCACAATGGATTGGCTTACCGGGCTGACAAACATTTCGCCGATGGTGATAATGGCCATTGCCGCCAGAAATAGCGGGAATACAGCGACAAAGCCGTACATGGCAAATCCCACGGCATAGAACAGGCTGCCAATGGTCATAATGAGCAAAGGACGGTAGCGATTAATCCAGCGTGTGATCGTAAACTGAAAGAGCACGACCATGGCTGCATTCAGGCTGAGGATGTACCCGAATCCGCGTTCAGGCACACCATGGTTATCCCGCAGGTAAACCGCCAGCGTCGTGTTCATTTGCATATAAACCAGCACCATCAATACGGAAGCAACCAGGAATCCAACGAAGGCATTGTCACGGATCACATGGAAATAGCCTTTAAAGGTATCAGCCATGCTTTCCTGGGCTTGTCCGGTTTCCTTCGGGTGATAGGTTTCCTGCAAGGCAAAAAATAGAATAACCGCGGTGATGATGCTGGTGGTGGCATCCGCTATGAAAAGGATCAGATAGGATTTCGATGCCAACAAACCGCCGATGAGTGGGCCGATGGTGACCGCAAGATTCGCCACCACCCGCAGGATGCCAAACCCCTGAGCCCGCTGATTCTCAGGCAGTAAATCTGCCACCAGGGATTGATAGGCCGGCCCGGCCACATCCGACAGGATGCCTACTACCAGCGTCACGACCAAAAACATCGGCAGCAGGTCGATTACGCCCATGAGCACGCTGGAAAGCCCGCTCATAGCCAGACCAAACAATAGAATTTTCTTCCGCCCCCACCGATCTGTTAACGCCCCTCCAACCATGCTTCCCAAAAAACTGGATAAAGCAAAAAGGCCGAATATCAATCCGACCTCGGTCATTTGTATCTGGAATTTTCGCGTCAGGTAGAGCGAGAAAAACGGGAATAGCAGCGCACCACCCAGGCGGTCGATGAACATGCCAACGACCAGAATCCAAAATTGTTTCGGAAATTCTTGATATAAAGAGCGGATCCGCCTCCCGATTGATTTCGGTTTCGCTTTATCAACTTGATCCATGGGTATTCCCTTTGACCACTTAAATAATGAATAAAGAAAAAAATCCTATTGAAACTCATCATGCCAGGCGACAAATCTGGTTATCCCTTGTAGGATTAAAAAACCTTACCCGTTAGGGTAAGGTCTAGGTCCCCGGAAAAAATCGGGGTTGAAGATCTTCCTACGGCGTAAGAATTATTTGGACGGCAAAAAGCGTGTTACAGTTGTTTTGCATACTGGGCAGGTGCCCTTAACCATTTTGCGACCCGTGGTTGTTTGGGTAACAACGCCATCCTTGACATCGCGTTTCTTGCGACATTTTACGCAGTAACCATTGAAATCCATATTGCTTCTCCTTTTCTAAGGTTGAAAGGTAACTAACTATATTTTACTACTCATGTCAAGAACTTTGTAGGAATTTCACGCCCAAAATGGCTATTTTCACCCCTTTTTTACCTGTTTTTTGCCAAATTGCCCCCATTTTTCCTTAAAATGATGGTTAAAATGAGGTCAGATGTAAAAATATCAACTTTTCGACACCTTTATAGGGAGGTTCTCTTTGTACGCGTCGTTTACGTTTACCGTTGATTTACCGGTTTATCCAGAGCGAGTTTACCGCGCCTGGTTGGATAGCTACGAACACACCCTTTTTACCGGTAGTCCGGCACAAATAGATGGGCAGCTGGGGCAACCTTTTTTGACGCTAAACGGTCAGGTGAAAGGGATCATCAAGAATCTCTCCCCCTTTGACCGCATTGTGCAAACCTGGAATACTGCCGGGTTTCCGGCAAACGACCCTGGCGCCGAGATTGAACTTACTCTCGAACCGACTTGTACCGGCACCCAGATGACCTTAATTCACCGCGGGATCGCTGCGGGAAGCACTCGTCAGGTGATGCAATGGTGGGAAGAGGTATATTTCCGCCCGCTGCGTAAGTATTTTGACGATCTGGTAGGCGATTATGTTGCCGATATGGGGGATGGATAAACGATTGATTAGTGGTGAATAATTCCTGCCAGGCGTTGAACCGCCGTTTCAATCTCGTCCGGAGGAAGCGTGCAGAATGGAATGCGCAGGAATCGCTCACCATCAGCAGGGTTGGTAAAAAATGCCCGTCCATCGGTTATTTTCAGGCCAACGGCGGCGGCATTCTTCATTAAAGTATCCATATCGTTGCCGGCGGGTAAAGTCAACCCGATAAAGAAGCCGCCTTCCGGTTTGGGGTAGATTACGCTCGGCATATGCTGGTCGATGGATGCAGCCAGGGCAACCAGCCGCGGCGCATATACCGCTTTCAATCGTTCGATATTGATATCGAATAACCCCTGACGCATGTATTCATAAACAATAGCCTGTGTAGGAGACGGGGATGCCAGGGTGCTGTCGATGCCCCATTTAATCAGTTTGCCGATAATTTGCGGGGAACCCATAGCCCAGCCAACGCGCAGTCCCGGTGCCAGCAGCTTGGACACTGAACACAGGTGCACCACCCGTTCGGGAGCAAAAGAATAGAGGGTTGGCAAGTCTTGCCCCTGGTAGCGCAATAGGCGGTAGGGTGAATCTTCGATTACGAGAAATTCGTACTCCTCAGCCCAACGGGCGACCTGTTGGCGTTTTTCCAGGCTGGTAACCGTGCCAAGCGGATTATGAAAGTCTGTAATGGTATAAAAAAGTTTGGGGGTCTGTTTCTTGAGCGCATCTTCTAACGCATTCAAGTCCACCCCGTCTGCTTCCATGGGAATCCCGACAATGTTCGCCCCCGTGCGTTTAAACAACGTGTTCGCCCGATCATAGGTAGGCGATTCTGTAAAGGCGGTATCTCCCGAGCCAAGGAAAATGGCAGAAAGAAAGTTTACGATTTCGAGCGACCCGTTTCCGGTGAATATCTGTTCCAGGGGTACGCCCATCCGCTCGGCAACAATCTGGCGCAGCGGAGCATAGCCGGGCACAAAATTGTAGGTGAGGATTTGCCCTCCATCCCGTGCTAAAGCGGTTTCAAGGCAGGCCTGAATTTCTTGAATCGGAAAAACTTCGGCAGGCGGAACCCCTCGGGTGAGGTTTATGATGTGATTCTCCATGCAGAACCTTTCACATGCGCATAAATGGGTAAGCAGCTTTGAGTATAGCGGAAATCCCCTGGTTTGAATGTCACCGGGAGATCAACGGATTGTCATCCGATTTGTTGATGTTTGTCAGATCAGCCGGCCTGGCAGCACGGAGATGCGCTTTGTGCCAGCGGCGCCAGATAAAAGTAGTTCTCCAGCCTGGAGGGACAAAGGAAGACACGAAGTGAACAAATCGATTGACGAATCCAGGGATGTAGACCGGTCGGTCAGCGAGCGTAAGCTGAATCGCGCGATATGCGACGGCTCCAACATTTTTCATGGTTATTTGACCGATGATTCCCTGGCGCTCAATGCCCTTGATCGACCGTTCGCTGGTGGGCAATCCGGCCGGGCACAAAACGGTCACATGCCCGCCAGAGGAACGCAGTTCTTCCCGCAGAGCCAGGGAATAGTCAATAATGAACCGCTTCGAGGCAGCATACACCGCCTTCATGGGCATGGGGTAAAAACCTGCCAGACTGCTGACATTCAGGATATACAGCGGTGAATCAGGCACCCTTCGGCGCAGTACCTGACTGGTCATTTCAACGCCAGCCTCGACATTCAATCTCAGGATGGTGCGCAGCTCATCAATCGATCGTTCGCTGAATGCACCTTCATATTCCATCCCGGCGATATTGATGATGAAATTAAAACAAAGCCCAAGCCTGTCGATTTCGCGCCAAAGTATGTCGCGGTCTTCGGCCACGGTAAGATCCGCGGGGAAATAAGCCACCTTCACCGGGTACATGCGGGTCAGTCCTTCCGCCAACGGTTTCAGCAGATCTGAGCGAATATCGGTCAAAAAAAGGTCCCAGCCGCGAGAGGCACATTCGGCAGCGAAAGCTTTTCCCAGTCCCCCGGCTGCGGCAGTGATCAGGACCATCGATTTAGGTAAAATATGTCTCATGCTTTACCCTTTGTCAAATAATGCTATCATTCCCCACAAGAATATTAATACCGAAACGCAATTCGCGCCAAACCAAAGTTGAGGTCATCGTGGATCATAGCCATTCCCTTTCGGATAAAACAATTCTAATCACCGGGGCAACTTCCGGGATCGGGCTGGCTGCAGCCCATGCACTGGCCGGCATGGGGGCGGTCATTCTAGGCGTTGGTCGCTCCGAGGAAAGCTGCGCGCAGGCTGCCGAAGATATCCGAACAGCAAATTCAAATGACCATATCCACTTTTTTACGGCCGATTTATCCTCTCAACGCCAGGTACGGCAGTTAGCCAAAGAGGTCACGACGCACGTTAAAAATAACAGTGGAAAGCTCGATGTACTGGTAAATAATGCCGGAGTCGTAAAAGCCTGGTACACAGCGACCGAAGATGGGTATGAAATGCAATTTGCTGTCAATCACCTGGCGCCATTTCTCTTGACTCATGAACTTATGCCGCTTCTGCAAACTGCGCCTGAAGGGCGCATCCTTACGGTAAGCTCGAAATCTCACCGCAACATGCGGATATTCTGGAACGACGTTATGATGCGGCGTTTCTATACGTTCATTTTGGCATACAAGCAATCCAAACTGGCCAACGTATTATTCACCCTCGGATTAAATCATCGGTTAGCCAATTCACCCAACGTTCGGGCTTACGCCATCGACCCCGGGCTGGTCAATACCTCCATCGGTTTAAAAAACAATCCTGCGATTATACGCTGGGGATGGAGTATCCGTCGAAAAAAAGGCGCAAATCCTTCCGATGCCGCGAAAACGCTGGTCCATGTTGCCAGCTCTCCCAAACTGAACCCCCCGGACGGCATTTATTGGAAAAACTGCCGATCCATACCGCCCAGCCCGTACGCGCAACGTCTCGATGTGGTGGATCGGTTATGGGAATTATCAGAACGCTTGTGCGGGATAAGCAATCAATAACTGGCTGAAGTCCTAATCCTAAGGCCAAAAAAATGTGATCTAAGTCATATATATTCCACCAGATGGTATGTTATATTTTTTTTTAGGCCAAGCCGCATGGTTTGGATCCGTGTATGGTTTTGAGTTGTTCTATAACCTCCATGTGTGGCAAAGCAGATTTAGGTTTACGGGGTGACTCATCCATAAGCGACTACACATAAAGAAATAGGAACAATCCATATGATGATCATAGTGACCGACCGTGGAGCCGACCTTTCTCCAGACCAACTCAAAGGCCATGACATTCACTTCGCCAGTTTGCGAATCGCGCTCGATAATAAGACTTACGAAAGCGGTGTCGATCTTGACGGAGACACCTTTTATAAAATATTAGGAGCCACCGACAGCTACCCAACCACTTCCCAGCCTTCAGCCGGAGAATTTGCGGAAATGTATCGCAAGCTGGCGGAGACGGGCGAGGAAATTCTGTCGATCCACATCTCCTCCGGTTTGAGCGGTACCTATAATGCCGCGGTAGCCGGGGCGCAAATGGCTCCCGAGGCTAAAGTGACCATTTGGGACAGCAAAACCCTCTCCTGCCCCTTAGGGTGGCAGGTTGAGACAGCGGTCAAAATGGCGGAGGCCGGTGCGTCAATAAAGGATATCCTCCCAAAATTAGATACACTGCGGCAATCTGTGGAAGGGATTTATACCCTGGACACCTTGAGATATCTGATCCACGGGGGGCGGATCAGCCACATCAGTGGATTGCTGGCACAAATGCTCAATATTAAACCCGTCATTGGCGTGGGTAAAAGCGATGGCAAGTATGTTCAACTGGGTAAGCATGTGTCCATCAAACGTTCCATTCAAGGTATTGTTGATGTGGTCGCCGAAAAATATCCCGGCCAAAAACGCCTGCGCGTTCAGTTGCTTCACGGCAATAATCCAGATGGAATTGCTTTGCTCCGAGAGAAAATGAACGAAAGGTTCGACTGCGTTTGGCTGCCCACGGTGCCGGTTGCACCTGCGCTGGGTGCTCATACCGGTCCGGGGCTGGTTGGGCTCGCGGTTGGTCCCGCGGCTTTGTTTGAAGAGTAAGGGGTAAGACCATTTACCACAACTAAATTCAGGTATAAATCAACCATCGACACTTTATCAGCAACCTCATCGACATTTAAATGAGGTTGCTGTTTTTTTTGCCTGTGTGTTCAAGGCAGGCAGTTCATTTCAGAATCGGCACGGAGGGGTTATTCCTGCAGCAGTGCTCGTAACACCTGTGGAAAATCGGTAATGATACCATTCACGTTGGCATCGACAAGCGCTTTCATTTCCTCTGCTTCATTAACCGTCCAAACATTGGCCAAAATGCCCTGATCGCTGAAGGCTTTAAGTTGTTTGTAATTCCAGGTAGATAATTTGGGATTAACCGAATTTGTTCCGAAGGATGCCAGGTAGGATTCCAGATCTGGAATTTGGTTTTTCGTGAGGATTTGAATCGGGATATGGCTGTTCAATTCCCGTGCATGCCGCAGATATTCATGCTCAAAGGAGGAAATGACCACTTGTTTGCCATCATCCATCCCCAGTTCTGCCACCAGCGCCACCGTTTTCTCCACAGCCAGCCGGGCAGTCGCCTCATCGGGTTGTTCCTTGATCTCGATATTGACTGCCTTGTTGTTCGCCTTGGTCAATTCCAACGCCTCGCGCAAGGTCGGGGCTTTTTCACCTTTATAGGCTTGTTGGTCTTCGACAGAGACATTCCCGGCCGCGATTTGCTGGAAAGGATCTTCGAGCGTAAACCAGGTCCCGCAGTCCAGCTGCCGGATCTCTGCCAGCGTAAAATCGTATACATTCCAAGGCCTGCGATCAGGAAATACCTCTCTCGCATTACAGGTGCGCTCCAGGGTGTCATCGTGCATGATAAACAATTCGCCATCAGCGGTGACCGACACATCCAATTCCCACATATCAGCGCCGGCCTCAAAGGCTTTACGCGCGGCGGCGAGTGTATTTTCAGGTGCCAGACTGCGGGCGCCGCGGTGAGCAATAATCAGGGGGGTCTTCATAGGCTTTTGTTCCTCCTCCTGCGAATTTGAAGGTGGGGTCGTCTGCTGTTCAGGTGGCAGGGTTTCAGGCAAGGCAGTCATAACCGTTTGACTGCATGCGGATAAGACCATGAGCACGATGATCGATAAAGTTTTCATCCTTTTTCGCGTTTTAATCCACATGTAAACCCCTATTATAGGATGCCGGAGCAAATAGGTTTCCGGTTGGAAAGGCGTTAATTGGCTTCCACCTTGATTATAGAGGAATACGAATGGAGGGGTCAGAAATAATAGATCACATTTCGTTCCCATCAGTACTTTTTTGCCTTGTTCACCCATTGAAATGGTTCATGAAGTCAGGGGGCTTTCTGAGAGGGGGATTTAACAGGACATATTGGTTGCTTGTGAACGATGAGATTTAGCTGTGTTTCGGATAAAATGTACTCATGGATAACCAGGATGTTTACCAATCTCCGTTTTCATGGCGGTATGGCAGCCCGGTAATGCGCCAAATCTGGAGCGAACAGCATAAGCGCAGGCTCTGGCGAAAAATCTGGCTGGCGCTTGCTGAAACTCAAAAGGAATACGGGCTCGTCAGCCGGGAGCAGGTGGATGATTTGCGCACCCATGTGGAAGATATCGACCTCCCGCGGGCAATGGAGATCGAATCCGAAATCCATCATGATTTAATGGCGGAATTAAAAGCCTATGCGGAACAATGTGCGCTTGGCGGCGGTATCCTGCATCTCGGCGCCACCTCGATGGACATTGAGGATAACGCGGATGTTCTGCGCATGGGCGAGGCATTGGATTTAATCATCACAATGCTGGATAAATTATTGTCAGCCTTCGCCCGCCGAATCGAGGAAACGGCTGAAACACCCGTGATGGCATATACCCATATCCAGCCCGCAGAACCAACCACGCTTGGCTACCGTTTGGCGAGCTATGCCCAGGATCTGCTTACTGACCGAAAGGAATTGCTTTCGGCCCGGGCGGATTTACGCGGAAAGGGTTTTAAAGGCGCGGTTGGAACCGCGGCTGCTTATGCCGACCTGATTGGCCTGGAAAAGTTCCCAGAATTCGAAGCCAGTCTTTCCGACCGTCTTGGCCTTGAGTTTTATCCAGTGACAACACAAACCTACCCGCGAAAACAGGATTACCTGGTGGTGAGCGCGCTGGCGGGGATGGGTGCATCGCTCCATAAATTCGCCTTCGATCTGCGTATCATGCAGTCCCCGCTGGTGGGCGAATGGGCTGAACCTTTTGGCAAAATGCAGGTGGGGTCTTCAGCGATGCCTTTCAAACGCAATCCTATCAATGCGGAAAAAATTGATTCGCTGGCACGTGTTTTGGCCGGCATGCCGCAGACAGCCTGGCATAATGCCGCCCATTCCCTGCTCGAACGCACATTGGATGATTCAGCCAATCGCCGAAGCCTGCTGCCGGAAGCATTTTTAATTTGCGATGAATTGCTCGCTGTTTCCACACGGTTAATCGATGGGCTGCAATTCAATCCAACCGCCATGCGCCGCAACCTGGAGCAATATGCACCGTTTGCAGCCACTGAGCGGGTATTGATGGCGCTTGTCCGCAGCGGCGCAAATCGGCAGGTCATGCACGAGAAGTTGCGCGGGTACGCCCTTTCCGCCTGGGAGGCCGTTCAAACTGGGGGCCATAATCCGCTGATGGACACTATTCAAGCAGATGCCGAGATAAAACTCCTGCTGGATGATCGCCAACTTAAAGCCCTCTTTTCTATCGAGGGGTACACCGGTATCGCGAGCGAAAGAGCCCGGCAAATAACAGACGAGATTCGAAAAAGTGTAATAGCAGCCTGATGGTTTAAAAGCGGTTTTCTTGCCGCACCTTTTGGCTTAATTTTGGGTTAATTTCATCGTGATTTTTAAAATCACCCCTTTTTCACTCTTAAATGTCTTTTAATTGTTTAGACATTTCATATAATTAGAGTAATATGTACGTTCTCTATGACCAAATGCATTAGAATATGGTAAGAAGAATAATCCTTTTGTAGGTTTAATGGTAAATCGGCATTTATCAATGAATATCGGCAAATCTCTGGACGCATCTGTGAATATTTTTCCGGGACATTCCGAACCCGATCCGGTCCCCGATCCCTCGGCCTCAAACAGGGTAAAGCTGGGTCAAGCCGCAGAAATGATGCACGGCTTTCGGCAGGCACAGTCGCTGGCTCAGCTGATTCAGGCTTTAACGCAAACCCTCCCCATTATCATGGAAGCCTGTGGCTGCGGTTACCTCACCTGGGTTCAATCCCCAGGTATGGGAGTTCGTTGGGAATCGGTCACCGGTGACATGGGTAAATTGATGGAACAAACCGCCTGGGGAGTCGACCCGACTACCTCCACGATTCTAAAATCCGGAAAGTTCACGGTATTCTCTCTGCCCGATCCAGAAGTACCGTCGGGGATAGCCACATTAATGCAGCGTACCAGCTGCTCCAGCCTGCTCATCCTGCCAATTTACCTGGAGGGGGATGTGCGAGGCATACTGGTTCTTGGACGCAAACCGGATAAACAACCCTGGGCACCGGATGAGGCAGTTGCCGGTTATGAAATGGTCGAACTTGCGGTCACGGTGTATGGCATGCGCAATGATCTCGCCCAGGCTCAACAGCAAATCCGCGAATTGGAACGGGTGTTTTTAGCCAGTCTGGATTTGACTGCCACCCTTGATCCAGAAGATGTATTAAACAATATTTTAAAGAACGCGCTGGCGCTGATTACGAATGCCAATGATGCGCACATATTCTATTATGACGGAGAACATCTTTCTTTCGGCGCGGCACTGTTTCAGGATGGATCCTCCGGGGAGGTATGGTCGGTTCCGCGTAATGAGGGATTGACATATACAGTGGCGCGCACCGGGAAAATGATTGTAGTCGAAAATATGGGAACCCACCACTTATATAAGGATGCCCCTGCTTCCTGGAGGGGTGCTATCATCGGCCTGCCGCTGAAGATGAAGGGTGAAGTCATTGGTGTTATGACCCTGGCATTGTTAGACCCCTATACCTTCAATGAGATGAACGTGCGGCAATTACGGCTGCTGGCAGACCAGGCAGGCATTGCCATTCAGAATGCCCGTTTGCATAACCTGATCCGTGAAGAGGCTCAAACCGATTGGCTGACCGGACTGCCCAACCGCAGGGCGTTTGAACTGACCATTGTCCAATTGATCGATCAGGGACGGACTTTAGGCAGAAGTTTTACATTGATGATGCTCGATCTGGATCACTTCAAGAGCATCAATGACACCTATGGTCACCGGGTGGGAGATGAGGCGTTGAAACGGATCGCCTTGCGCTTGAAAGAATCTGTCCGTAAAACCGATTTCCTCACCAGGCTGGGCGGCGATGAATTCGCCATCCTTTTCCCAAATACCAGCCTGGAAGAAGCCTACACGATTGGAATTGGGCTCCAGCAGCATGTCTCGGGCTGCGATCTGAAGCTGCCGGATGGGAAACTTGGCTGTGTTTCGGTTTCCCTTGGGTTAGCCAATTTTCCTCAATCCGGGCTGACGCCGGAAGATCTGCTCGAAGCTGCTGATTCTGGATTGTACGCCGACAAAGACCAGGGGTAATTATTACTGTCGATGACAGGTTGGTATAATACAGGCATCCTCCACCGAAACGAGATTGCCTGCATGCAAACCCACCTGACCAATTTCATTCTTGCCAGCCGGCAGCGCTTAGCCATCCCCATCGGGATTTACCCCGGACTTCAGCTGACGGGTAAATCGGTTCCGCAGGCTGCCAATGACCCCATGATACAGGCGAATGCCAGCACCGCCTTGCACCAGCGATTCCCATCGCCTTTTCTGCAAACAGCCATGGATCTGAGCATCGAGGCAGAAGCTTTTGGCGCTCAGGTACGTTTCGATGAGGGCGAGGTTCCCACCATTGTTGGGCGCTTGATAACCAGCAGAGAGGATGTCGGTAAACTTTTCGCACCCAAGGTCGGGCACAAACGCACGATGATCCCGCTGCCCGTGGTGTCCGAACTCAAAGAACGCGTTGGAAATGAGCCTAAATTTGTGCTCGGCGGGATGATCGGACCATTTTCACTGGTTGGTCGAATGTTTGGTGTCAGCGAATCCCTGGCTTTAACCCGCGAGGATCCGGATTTTGCAACTGATCTGTTAAAGTTGGCGACCAATTTTCTGATGCGTTACGCTGAAGCTTTCCGCGGTGTCGGAGCCGACGGGGTCATCATGGCAGAACCGGCAGCCGGGTTAATGTCACCTAAATCTCTGGCAAAATTTTCAACCCCTTATGTGGGTCAAATTGTGAGCGCTCTGCAGACTGAAGAATTCACCTTTATTTATCATAACTGCGGGGCAAAGCTGGTGCATCTGGAGGAAATTCTCAAGGATGGGGCTGCCATCCACCATTTTGGCAAACCGATGGACATCGGTGCTGCATTACAGCAGGTCGATAGCCAGACCATCCTGGCGGGGAATTTAGACCCGGCTGAAGTTTTTGTGGGAGCCACCACCGAAGGGGTCTACCAACGAACCACGGAATTGCTGAATGCAACCGCGGGATACCGCAATTTCCTGATCTCATCCGGCTGCGATTTGCCGCCCAACCTGCCGCTGATTAACCTGGAGGCTTTCTACCAGGCGGTCGCGGATTTCAACGAAGAATCGGCTTAAATTATTGTCCCGAATGCTGGGTTACGATCCCGCCCGCTCCGCCGCGCGAGGATTTTTCAGAATGGATTCCTACGGCATCCACTTCCTCAACTTCGGGCGTGATCACGGGTAAAATCACCAGCTGACCAACTGCGTCGCCGTGATTAAAAATCAACCTCTGATCCGTAACATTGGCGACTTTGATAAGGATTTCACCCTGATATCCGGCATCGACCACGCCCGCTCCCAGTATATGATCGCTGCGCCCTTTTGGCTTGAGCAGCCCAACAAATCCGGCCGGAATTTCGACCGTCACGCCGGTTGGAACAATGGTAAAGCTGTGCGGTGCAATCTCAACCTTCTTGACAGCATAAACATCCAACCCGGCATCCGCCGGATGCTTGCGGGTTGGCAGAACGGCGTCAGGACGCAGACGGGCAATTCGGATTGTTTGCATAAACACTCCTGTTCGTTGATTGGTCACCACGGGGGAACAGAATTTAGGTCAGTTCCCCCGTTAGAGCTTGTTCAGATCAAAGCGTTTAGTTGATCGCGCAGGCTGGCGGCTGTATCCTGGAAAGTCGCCAGTTTCTGGCGTTCTTTATCAACCACAGCTGCAGGCGCTTTTTGCGCGAACGGACTGGACAGCAGGTCTTCCAGGCGCGTGATATGGGATTGCACTTCGTCCAATTCTTTTTGCAGCCGGATACGTTCGCTGGCCAGGTCGACCAGCCCGCTGAGCGGCAGGTAAATTTCGACGCCAGAAACCACCAGCGTTACCTGGTCCTGCGGCTTTTCCGGCAGGGTATCGGTCAGGGTCAATTTCTGCGGGTCGATGTATGCCAGCGCAGCCAGTGCCGCCGCCTGAGATTGGAGAATTGGCAGCCGGTCGCCAGCGGCAATCGTCGCGCCGATGCGCCGGCCGGGAGTCACTTTGTTCTCCGTACGAAGATTGCGCACCGCGCGAATGATCTCCTGGAAGAGCGTAAAATCAGCAATCTTTTGCTCTTCCCAGCCTTCAGGCTCACGTCCTTCCGGCCATTTTGCCACAATCAAAGCCTCAGCCCAGCCTTCTGCCGGTTGGTACACCAAAGGTTTAGCCTGGCACGCCTGCTTGAGATGCCCCCACAACTCTTCAGTGACAAAGGGTGTGAAGGGGTGCAGCAAACGCAGGCAGGCATCCAGAATCCAGGCAAGTGTTTTTGCGGTGTAGTAAGCGCGGTCACCACCCTCTGCCATTTGCAGCTTGGCGATCTCCAAATACCAGTCAGCATATTCCGACCAAATGAAGTCATATATTTGACGTCCGGCCTCACCGTACTGGAATGTCTGGAACAACCGCTCCACTTCAATCTCGAGGGATTGCAGCCGTGCCCAAATCCAGGCGTCAGCCAGCGTCCATTCCGGATCAGCTTGTGCCTGCTCCGGTGCAGCTTCCAGCATGCTCAACACAAATCGACCGGCATTCCAGATCTTGTTGGCAAAGTTGCGGTTAGCCTCCACCTTGGTCAGGCTAAGGTTGGTATCATTTCCAGGTGTCGAACCCACCAAAAGGGTGAAGCGCAGCGCGTCGGTACCCAATTCATCCATGACACCCAGAGGGTCGATCACATTGCCCTTCGATTTGCTCATCTTGCGGCCATCACCGTCGCGAATAAGCCCATGCAAGTACACGGTATGGAACGGCACCTGGCCGGTAAATTCCAAACCGAACATGATCATCCGCGCCACCCAGAAGAACAGGATGTCATATCCAGTTTCCATGTAGCTGGTGGGATAAAAGTATTCCAGGTCGGGTGTTTTTTCAGGCCAACCCAGTGTTGAGAAAGGCCACAGCGCCGAAGAGAACCAGGTGTCAAGCACATCCTCATCCTGGTGGATATCCGCGCTGCCGCATTGGCTGCAGGTTGTCGGATCCTCACGCGAGACCAGTTCAGCGCTGCAATGATTGCAATACCACACTGGAATGCGGTGCCCCCACCACAACTGGCGGCTGATGCACCAATCTTCGATGTTTTCGAGCCAGTTATAGTACACCTTGGTGAAGCGTTCCGGCACAATGCGAATCTGCCCCTGTCGAACCACATCCAGCGCAGCTTCTGCCAGCGGCTTTATCCGCACAAACCATTGGGTCGAGATCAACGGCTCAACGATTTCACCGCCGCGCTGCGAACGGGGGATGTTGAGCGTGTAAGGCTGTTCCTTGATCACCAGTCCGGCATCCTTCATGTCAGCCCAGAGCTTTTTGCGGCACTCGAAGCGGTCCATGCCGGCGTAAGGTCCGCCATTTTCATTGATGGCTGCATCGGAGGTGAGGATATTAATCATCTCCAGCCCGTGCCGCTGACCAATGGCATAGTCGTTGGGATCGTGCGCGGGGGTGATTTTCAAGGCACCGGTGCCAAAAGCCCGGTCCACATAATCATCGGCGATGACCGGCACCAGCCGGTTGAGCATGGGCACCAACACGTTGCGTCCGACCAGTGCCGCATAGCGTTCATCCTCCGGGTGCACAGCAACCGCGGTATCGCCCAGGATGGTCTCGGGCCGGGTGGTGGCCACCGGGATGAAGGTATCCGGGTCATCCGCCAGGACGTATTTGAAATAGTACAGCAAACCGGGTTCTTCGCTGTACTCCACTTCAAGGTCTGAGACAGCCGTTTTCAACCCTGGTGACCAGTTGATCATGCGCGGACCGCGGTAGATGAGGCCTTTTACATAAAGGCGCACAAAAGCCTCGCGCACCGCCCGTGATAGGCCGTCATCGAGGGTGAAGCGCTCACGGTCCCAGTCGCAAGAGGCACCCAGGCGGCGAATCTGGCGCGTGATCAGACCGCCGTATTTTTCTTTCCACTGCCAGGTGCGGCGGATGAATTCTTCCCGTCCCAGTTCCTCGCGCTTCAAACCTTCCTTTGCCAGCATCTTTTCAATCTGAAGCTGCGTAGCGATTCCAGCATGGTCCGAGCCGGGCACCCACAAACTGGGAATGCCTTTCATACGGTGATAGCGGATCATCAAGTCTTCGACGGTCACGAACATGGCATGCCCCTGGTGTAGCTCACCGGTTACATTGGGCGGCGGTATCGAGATGACAAACGGCTTGCGCGAAGGGTCGAAACCAGACTTGTTGGGGTCATTGGAAGGTTTGAAAAAACCACGGCGTTCCCATTCCTGGTAGATCCGTTCTTCCACCGTTGAAAATTCGTACACCTTTGGCAACGCATTATCGGTCATAGCAGCCTCCTGAAATTAAAAAACCCTTCGCCTCAAGAGGACGAAAGGCTT
>JAJZTR010000021.1:0-20858 GCA_021848775.1 Chloroflexota bacterium
ATCATCGTTTCCAGTTTCTCGGATATGGTGGTGTATAGCATCAACACCGCCGCCCTGCCGACACGCACGCCGTACCCGCTGGCGACCGCTACGCCGTAGGACCATTACCTAGGTAATGTGAGCATAGTGCGCTGAAGTACCATTTAGGTTGAGCGATTTCACCATCAGGCTATGAAACTTCAGCGCATTCGGTACCGGCAAACTAATCCAATGTGAAGAATTGGTGGCGGTCTTTAAGATTGGAAAAACTGGAAACGATGATCACCGAAAGATCAGTGGCAGGTAAGCGGCTGGTGCCATATTGCACCCCATTTGCCCGGCCTTGAAAACATCGAGATAGCCATAACCGTAGGTGTAATTTCCACCGGTGGGAGAGGTACCGCAAGACCCATCTTGGGAACTGGCAGCACCGCCCTGCAGCAATGCAAATGTAAGACCGATATTTCCAATCAAATAATCATTGCACGACCAAAGCAGCGCCACCGCGCCGGCAGCGTGCGGCGCAGCCATCGAGGTGCCGCTTAAATTGACCCAAGTGTTTTTAGGAATCGAGTACGAGGAAATTATCTCAACGCCAGGGGCGGAAAGATTTGGTTTGACATAGGGAGTACTCCCCCCTTTGCTGGAAAAATATGCAATATCGCCGAATTCGTTGTGCGCCCCGACGGTGAAACTCTCAACGTAGTCGCCTGGAGAAAAAATTGTTGAACAGCCGCCCTCATTCCCCGCCGAGAACACAGGGAAGATACCGGCGGCCCGCCATGCAATTACTTTACCCTGAAACCATGAGTCGTGAACGTCACCGCTCCAGGAATTATTGATGACATGCGGCCGGTTGGATGGGTTGCCGCCTGGCGCCAGGACCCAATCCGCGCAGGAATTTAATATTGCATTAGAAGTTGTATTGGTACTAAACGCCCGGCAGGCGATCCAGGCAGCGCCGGGTGCCATGCCAACGGAGTATGGTAATTTTTTATCATTTCTTCCAACCATGGTACCCATGGTGTGGGTGCCGTGACCCAGGTCGTCATGCGGCCCAATTTCAGGCGTATCACCGGTGGCATCATACCAGCATTTTGGGTCCAATAAATTCCCGTTTATGCAGCGGTACGAATTTGCCAGCGCCGGGTGATCATACTGCACGCCGGAATCGATATTGGCCACAATGATGCCCTGCCCCGTACGGCCGTAATCCGACCAAAAGGCCGGCGCGCCGGTATCATCCAAACCCCAGGTGGGGGAGCCGTTTAATTCGGTCTGCAGAGCCGCCTGTGGTTGAGCCGGACCGAGCGGCCGCGAAAAGCGGGCGCCGGCCGGCTCCAACTGCACCGTCAGCGGGGCACGCACGCTGCCCACCTCCGCCAGGTCGATGACGGCGTTCAGCGACTGCTGCGTTCCGCCGTGCACGTAAATCTCGTTGCCGGCGAAGAACGACTGATTGCGTATCCCCTGGCGCTTCAGCTGCGCGAGGGTGCTTTTCTGCGTGCGGGCGGCGGTCTCTTTGAGCGTGTTGTACACATACCAGCCGCGTTCCTCCCAGTCGCTGATACCGTAAGCGGCGCTGAGGTCAGCCTGCTCGGCCATGACGATCACATAATCGGCTGTTTCGCCGCTCTGCAGCGCTTCCAGCACCTGAGTGTCGACCTGCGCCCGCGGCCCGGAGACCTGCGCGGCTGCCGGGATTAAACGGCCAAGGCTGCCCAGCATGCCCATCATTACGAGCATGGTGATGCTGGCGAGGAAGATGCGTTTGCGGTTTACCATACCGATAATTATTGTACAAGAACGCTTCGTGTCAATCGTTTTCAGGTGTCAAACCCAGCCGGCGGGCTTCATCATAGGACAGCACATCGGCAGATTCAGGCGCCGGCGGGGCTTCAGCCAGCCCATTTTCCCAGAAGTCATCGGCTTTCTGTTGGTCCACCCCCCTGGCAGTTTCCTGAAGACGCGAGTTCAAGACTTTTAGCTCATCAGTGCCGCTGCCCGCGGTCTTTTCTCCGGCTGCAGAAGGGGATTCCATCATTTTTTCGAGCTGTTCCGGGGTCGGCGCGACTGTGATCGGGCGGAATGGGGCGCCTATTCGATCCAATATGGTTTCCAGCTGCGACTGCGCCGCCAGCGTTTCTTCCAGCACCAGGGCGGTGCGCAGGCCGGAAGTATCCACGCCAAGCAGGACGACCAGCGCATAATTACCCAGCGGAGTCAGCAACAATTGATGTTCGGGGCCGCGCAAGACCAGCACGCCCCGCGGCATGCCGGGGTTGACCAGCCGCCCGGCCTTTTGCGCAGCGCTCAGAGCCGCCATGACTGGCGGCGCCCACTGCATTTCGAAATCCAGATCGGCGCGTTCGCCAACCTGAACCAGCACCTTGCCGGTATCATCCGCCAGCAGGACCAGGGTAGCACCCAGCGAGTTGCGCAGATGCAGCAACGCTCCGGCCAGATCCGGCTGTGAAGGTGTTTCGGTGAGGATGGGGCCCGGCGCCGGTTTGCTCTCAACTGCGGGCGCTAAGCCAAGCAGCTCGGCGGATGCGGATAAAAAATCAGCCATGTGCAGCGGTTTGCGCATGAACCGATGCGCCCCGGCTGCCTCGGCCTGGGCCGGCAGGTTTTCTCCCGCCAGCCCGGTGATCACCATAATTTTTGTCTGGTTGCTGCGGGAATGGATTCGGCTCACCAGATCCAGCCCGGACATTCCCGGCAGACGAACATCAGCGATGACCAGACTCAGCGGCAGGGATGTGATTTCGAGCAGGGCTTCCTCAGCCGAGGGCACCACTTTGATATCCAGCGATTTTTCCAGAGTGAGCAGCGCGGCCTTTAGCATCCGGCCCAGTTCGAGCGCATCATCGACAATCAAAACTCGTTTAGCGGCCATGGCTCCTCGATACCTGTCTATAAGGAATGTCTTGATTATAGCAGAACCATAATATTACCGCTCGAATACCAGGAAAAGCCTGGAGGAGTAGGCCAGATCAGATTTTTTACAATCTGACATGGATCATTACGGACAGTCCGTGCCGAGAGCAAATTTTTCCAGGTTCCACAAATCGCTGCGGGCGCTGCTGTCAACCACCAGCTCGCATAAATCGGTGCGCGCGGCTGTGATATGGATGGTGTAATACAGCGGCAGCACCGGCAGTTCGCTGGAGAAGATTTCCTGAACCTCGCGGTTGGCTGCCGGATCGTCAGAGCCGGCCCCCTGTGCGGTTTGGCAGGCCGCGTCGTAAGCCGGATGGCTCCAGCCGGTGATGTTTACCCCCAGCCAGCTGTTGGCTTCGGCTGGAATCTGGTCGGCGGTGTACAGGAAGCACGGCGATACGCGGCCGGACTGCCAGGAGAACTGGGCCAGGTCAAAGCTGCGCCCGAACAACTGCCCTTCGGGACCGGGGGCGTACAGGGTACCGGCATCCGGCGATTGCACACTGACGCCAATGCCGCAGTCTTTCAGCATTCCAGCAATCCGGTTGGCGGTGGCCACCCGCAGTTTTTCATTGGTGGTGGCATACGTTACGCTCAGCGGGGTTCCGTCCAGCACGTTGGCAACGCCCAGCGCGGTGCGGGGGGTGGCGGGGTCGCCGTCCTGATCGAGCCAGCCCACCTCATCCAGCAGCTGCGCCGCTCGGGCTGGATCAAAAGCGATTTGGGGTAGATCGGCTGCATACAGCGGATGATCCGGCGGGAAGAACCCGGAGGGGATCTGAGACTGGCTGTACAGCAATTCGCCGATCAATGCCTGGCGGTCGATACAGGCAGCCACAGCCTGACGTACTCTTATATCGCCAAAATAATCCTGGCGGGTGACCGCATAAGGGTTCAAACCGGCGTCGTAGGCCGCCGGGCGAATGCCAAAATCGAGGTGCTCCCATTCGGGACCCAGCCGCACATGGGTCTGGATGGTTTCATTAATCGTCATATTGCGCACCGACTGAAGCTGCTCCTCCAGCAGGGTGGTTTCATCCACCACGTCACAGGTGCCGTCCACCAGCCCCACCAGGTTGTTGTCGGGCTGCTCACCCAGGAAGCGGTAGGTCAGGCGGTCGAAACGGGGAAGGCCTTCGCCAGCCCGGAAGTAATTGGGGTTGCGGGTCAGCGAAATGGCTTCGCCGGGCAGCCATTCTGAGAGGATATACGGTCCCCAGCCCAGCGGGCGGCGGTTCGATTGATCGGCGGTCAGCAAATCAGCGGCGGGGATACTCCCCCAGGCGTGCTGGGGCAGCGGGATGAAGAAATAAGCGGAGGGTTCATCGGTGCGATATCCCGGGACTCCGGTCCATACGACGGTGTTCGCATCGAGGGCGGTGTAGGACTCGGTGCGGTCGATGGCCAGGGGGTTCACAGGTGTGGCCGGGTCGGATGCCACCCGGAAGGAATAGACCGAATCTTCAGCGGTCAGCGGCGTGCCGTCCGACCAGGTCAGGCCGGGGGATAAGCGGTAGGTCACCCGCTGCTGATCCATTTCCAGCGGCGAGGAACCATCCCAGGCTGCCGCGCAGCTTTGATCGTTGCAGCCGGAAGGGAAGACAATCGTGCCGGTGTCGAGTAAAGCCAGGCTGCCGTTGGCATCCAGCATCATCTGACCGCGCTGAACCGCGACCGGTGTAATGAGGATATCGCCATTCGCCTCGGATGGAATCTGGGTCAGGATCACCGGCTGATCGATATAGCCGCGCCGGTCGATGGGGCCGTCGTAAACCGCCTCGAGGACGCTCCATTGCGCGCGCGAGGAACTGCCATAGATGTACAACCCCTGGGGTTCGCGCCCAAGGCAGATGGTCAACTCGCTGGGAGGAGCCGGTGTGGGGGTAGGTAATTCGGTGGGAGTGGAAACCAGGGTCGGGGATGGCTGGAGAGCTGTGGTTCTTTCACCGCAGGCAGCCAAAAGCACCAGGGCCAGCAAACCGGTAATGAAAATATTTTTATGGCGAGGGACCATTGAATTTTCCTTTTGGTTCGTCGATAAAACCCGCTTGAGCGAGTCTGATGCTCATTATAACCAAGAATCCGGCGTGTCAGGAAGCATGTGCCCGGTGTGACGGGTCAAGCGAAAAACTTTTGGATCACCCTCAGGGAATATACTTCGTTCCGTTCTGCCTTATCAGGTTCGCACTGGCAGATTCCGCCTACAGGGCGGGCATTCCAGGTAGTCTGACCCCGCATAAAAAGAGGGCGGTCGAATTCGACCGCCCTCCGGCATACTGGTTGATTTACTGCGTCCCTTGCAGGCGCGGATCCAGCGCATCGCGCAAGCCGTCACCGAGGGCGGTGAACGCCAGCACCACCAGCGATACCGCGATGGCAGGAGCCAGCAGCAGCCACGGCTGCGCGTTGATCGCGGTTTGACCCTCCAGCATCGATGCGCCCCAACTGGTGATAAAGAAATCTTTGGGATTGGTGGAAGGGATTAAACCAAGACCCAGGTACCCTAAAATCGCCTCGGTGATGATCATCCCCGGGATGGTCATGGCCGTAAGGATAATGACCGGGCCAAGCGAGTTGGGCAGGATATGGCGGAACATGATGCGCGAATCAGTGGCGCCCATGCAGCGGGCCGCTTCAATGAACTCTTTTTCTTTTAAAGACAGGGTCTGCCCGCGCACAATTCGAGCGAAGCCCACCCAGCCAACCATAGCCAGCGCACCAAACAACAAAGCCAGGCCGTTTAGCGCCTGCCCGATGGCAGTCTGGCGCAGTGTCACCATGACGATGATGAAAAACAGCAGGTCGGGGAAAGCGTAAAACACATCGGTCAAGCGCATCAGGATGTTATCGATGCGGCCGCCGCGGTACCCTGCGAACAACCCGACCACCGTTCCGATGACGATGATAATAAAGGTCGGCAAAAATCCAACCGTCATGGACACGCGCGAGCCGTAAAGCGTGCGGCTAAGCACGTCACGCCCCAGGGTGTCGGTGCCCAGTAAAAAGTCCGGATTGCTGGCTTTGCCATTGGGGCCAACTTCCTGCCAGGCAGGCGGCAGGAATCCCATGCCATTGTTGATTTGCAGCGGGTTGTGCGGAGCGAGGACGCTGGCAAATATGGCCACCAGCGTAAAAATGGCAATCACGACCATGCCGACGACGGAGGCTTTGTTCCTTATCAAACGAGACCAGGCATCCATCCACAGGCTGCGCGGTTTTACAGTCATCATCGTCAGATCAGCAATACGTGCCTGAGTTTGACCAGTTGTGGGGTGCGAAACTTGGGTTGTCATAGGTGTACCTATTAATCCAACCGTATCCGGGGATCCAGGAAGACATAGACGACATCGACGCTGACGTTAGCCAGGGCCACCATCACCGCATAGATCAGGGTGGTGCCCATGATCATCGAGTAGTCTCGCTGACCAATGGCGGTCACGTAGGCACGTCCCATTCCTGGAAAACCAAACATGGTTTCTATAATAAATGAACCGGTTACCAGAGCAGCAAGAGCCGGGCCAAGGATGGTAACGACGGGAATTAGCGAGTTTTTAATCATGTGCCGGACGATGACCACGCGTTCAGACAGACCTTTCGACCGGGCGGTGCGAATATAATCCTGGCGCATCACTTCCAGCATAGAACCGCGGGTCAGGCGTGCGGTGCGCGCCATGGTGTTAAACCCTAAAATCACGGCAGGTAAAATCCATACGCTGACCTCGTCCCAACTTCTCGGGACGATGCTGACCATGTGCAAGGTTGACGCAAAAACAATAATCAGGAAGATCGCCATCACAAAGTTGGGAACCGAGATGCCAATCGTAACAATGAACAGACTGGCATAGTCAATCATTGAGTTTTGCTTGAGGGCAGAAATAACACCGGCAGGAATACCGATGACAATAGCAAACAACAGTGCATAAATACCCAGCCGCATCGAATATCCAAAGCGGCTGTAGAGAAAATTCTTGCCTTCCGGCGGCATGAACAAGATTTGCTGGATAGACAGCCCGCGCTGGCGGTAAGAAGGACCCAGATCACCGCAGATCAAGCCGCAGTCAAATTTGCCTTCGCTGTCAAAGTCGCCGATCAAATAAGCTGTATATTGCCGCCAGAGAGGTTTATCCAACCCGTAATATTCATTTAACATTTTTTGTGTTACGGGGTCTACCTGACGCGCGCTCAAATCACGGTCCCATGGACCGCCAGGAGCAGCATGCATCAAAATAAATGTGATTGTGGAAACAACCAGAATCACCGGGATAAGCCATAACATGCGGCGAATTAGAAATTTACCCATAGTAATCCCTAATTTCTAGAGGATCCAGCATGGCTGGGCTTGCAGGATTTTGGCCGGTTCTGCCCGTTGCCAGGCAGAACCGGCTCAATTGTTAATCTATTTCGATGAAGGAATGATGCGCAGCACTTACGGCATCATCGAGGTGTCGATGGAGATGGAGAGCGGGGCTACGTCACCGGGCCAACCAGAGTCCTGCGGGGTATAGACCACGCCCTTGACCCATGGTTTCACCAGGTAGGAGTTGACGTTATTCCACATGAAGGCCACCGGAGCGCCGTCGGTCAGCATGCGTTGAGCTTCAGCATACAGAGGCATACGGGCTGCAGGATCAACCGTGGAATCGGCTTCGGCCAGCTTGGCATCCAGGTCTGGATTGGAATAGCCAATGCGCTCGCCAAAGGCACCGGTCTTCCAGTACACGGAAAGCCAGTTCTGAGGATCGGGGTAGTCAGCGCACCAACCGAGGATGAACATCTGCGGGGCAGTGTTGATGTCTTTGGTCAGGGCGGTGTACGTGGTGGACTCAACCGGGTTGAGCTTGATATCGACGCCCAGGACTTCCTTGTACTTGGCAACCAGCCACTCATAGCGAACGCGGTTGCGCGGGGTGTCAGAGAAGGTTTGCATCATCTCTACAACGGCACCGGTTGGGTCGAGCAATTGACCAGCAGCATCAACCGTGTAACCAGATTCGGCCAGGGCAGCTTTCGCAGCCTCGGGGTCATAACCCCAGCGGTTTTCTTCTGCGTCATATCCAGGGAATCCCGGCGGGATCCAGGTCAGGGTCGGGGAGCCTAAACCATTGAGCACATCCGACACCCAGGTCTCGCGGTCGAGTGCCATGGCGAAGGCTTCACGAACTTTCTGATTGGTGAAGGGTTCCTTGAGCTGGTGGAACATGATAGCAAAGGTGCAGGAGCCAGCGTAGATCTGGGCTTCCTGGCTCAGGACCGCATCATTCTGGACGGTGGCCAGATCTTCAGCAGCCAGAGGAACAATGTCAAATTCGTCGTTCTTGTAGGCTTCGAAAGATACAGCCGAGTCGGTGATGTAGCGGAATTCCAGGTTGTAGGTGGCTACGCCGCCCCAATAATTGGGGTTCGGCTCAAAGTAACCGCGCACAACGGGTTCCAGGTTTTTCACGACGAAGGGGCCGTTACCCACATGGAACTTGGAGGAAGTCCACCAGATGTCTCCACCTTCCGCAATCAGTTCTTCCTTGGCGGGGAATGTTACCCACAGGGACATGACGGTGTGGAAGTAGGGGGCAGCCTGGGCAAGACCGATCTTGAGAACGCGGCAGTCAACCTGTTCGTAATCTGTGCAGGCATTGCCAGCCATATCCAAGGCTTTTACCTGAAGTCCTTCGCGGAGTTCGGGCAGGGTAGTGTCATCAGCATAACGCCATTCCTTCGCACCGGCGATGTCATCGGTGATCGATGCATACTCGCCAGCGGTAGCGGGGTCGACGTTGCGGAAGATTGAATACTCGAAGCGCTTGGCATTCAACAGGGTTCCATCTGAGTACTTGAGGCCTTCGCGCAGGGTGAAGGTCAGCTCAGTGGCTTCCGGGTTGTATTCCCAGGACTCGGCAGCACCGGGGACGGTGTTGAGTTCGGCATCCAGGGTGGTCAGACCTTCGTACATCATCTTCAGGTGGGCAATTTCGTTCACAAAGGACGACTTTTGCGGGTCGATGATGTCGGGCCAGGAGCCGAGGTTGACACGCAGTGTCGGAGTCTCGGCGGCTACTGGGCCTGGAGTGGCGGTGACAACGATGGTCTCACCTTCTTTTTCAATTACAACAGTCTCCACGATGGTCTCGGGAGTTGCCGTTGGGGCGCAGGCTGCAAGCACCATGCTGGCCAGGATCAACAACGACAAGAATACAAATAGTTTGGATCGCATTTGGTTCTCCTCCTTACAGGATAATTGGGAAACAAACAGTGGTCGAAACCAATCTGGTTTCTTCGAGTCAAACTTTACACTAGCTATCCCAGTCACCACCTCCTCTCAGGGGTTGAAAGATTAATGGTTTGAATATGCTATACCATATGACAGGCTACCCAGTGATCCGGTGCGACCTCGCGCCAATCAGGTTTTTTCTCGGCGCAGATTTGCTCTGCGATCGGGCAGCGGGTGCGGAAGCGGCAGCCGGACGGCGGATTGATGGGAGAAGGTACATCGCCCACAAGGATAGTGCGTTGGCGTTTCAACTCGATAGCCGGATCCGGAATTGGCACGGCTGAAAGCAGTGCCTTAGTGTATGGATGCATTGCATCCGAATACAATTTATCGCGCGAAGTGAGTTCCATAATAACGCCCAGATACATCACCGCTACCCGGTCGCTGATGTGGCGGACCATCGAGAGGTCATGGGCGATGAAGAGATACGTAAGGCCTAATTCTGCCTGCAAATCTTCCAACAGGTTAACCACTTGCGCCTGGATGGAAACATCCAGGGCGGAAATCGGTTCGTCGCAAACAATGAGCGCTGGTTCCAACGCCAGTGAGCGGGCAACACCAATGCGCTGCCGCTGACCACCGGAAAATTCATGAGGATAGCGGCTGGTGTATGCCGGGTTAAGGCCAACCAGTTTTAGCAATCGCTCCGCTTCCCCCTGCGCATCTCTGCGGTTGATCATGTCATGGATCAACATGGGTTCGGTGATGATTTGACCAACGGTCATGCGCGGATTCAGGCTGGCATAAGGATCCTGGAAGATCATCTGCATGCGGCGGCGTGTCTTACGCAGTTCCTCGCCTTTCAGCTTCACCAGGTCTCTGCCTTCATAAAAAACACTGCCGGAAGTGGGGCGGTAAAGCTGCAAAATGGTACGTCCGGTGGTGGATTTACCGCAGCCCGATTCACCAACCAGGCCGAGTGTCTCTCCTTTATATACATCGAAGCTCACACCGTCAACTGCATGCACGGCGCCAACCTGTTTTTGCACAAGGACGCCCTTCATGATCGGGAAGTGCTTGACCAGATTATCGACTTTAAGTAAAACTTCCTGGGTGGCCATTAGCGTTCTCTCCCCGTCTCAGGATTTACCCAGCAGGCTGCCTGATGGTCTGGACCGACCTGCATAAGTGGGGGATTTTCTTTCCAACATCGTTCGACGACAAATTTACAGCGCGGCGCAAAGGGGCAGAAGTTTGGTTTTTCCAGCAGCACCGGCGGCAAACCATCGATCGAAACCAGCCGCCGCTGCCCGGATTCGTCCATGCGCGGCAGGCTGCCTAAAAGTCCAAGGGTATAAGGATGATTGGGGTGACCGTATAATTCGCGTACCGGAGCCGTTTCAATAATATATCCACCGTACATCACGGCTAACTTATCAGCCAGGCCGGCGATTACGCCCAGATCGTGGGTAATCCAGATGATCGCCATGCCCAGATCGTCCCGGATTTTCTTGGCCAATTCCACAATCTGCGCCTGGATCGTCACATCCAGCGCAGTAGTTGGTTCATCGGCGATCAATATTTGCGGTGTGCAAACCAGCGCCATGGCAATCATAACGCGCTGGCGCATGCCGCCCGAGAACTGGTGCGGGTAATTATTCAACCGGTCTTTGGGGTTAGGGATGCCCACTTTCGAGAGCATCTCCACCACTCTATCCTCGGCCTGCTTGTGGTTCATCCCCAGATGAACCTCCAAGGGCTCTGAAACCTGGCGGCCGATGGTTAACACCGGGTTGAAGGATGTCATTGGGTCCTGGAAGACCATGCTGATTTGAGAACCGCGAATATGGCGTATTTCATCGTCGGTCATCTTTAGCAGGTCTTTCCCCTGGAAAAGAGCCTTGCCGGCAGCGACTTTACCTGGAGGAGAGGGGATCAAGCGAAGCATTGACATAACAGTAACGCTTTTACCGCATCCACTTTCTCCCACAATCCCGAGGGTTTCACCCTCTTTTAGCGTGAAAGAGACACCATTAACCGCATGGACGTTCCCTTCCCTTGTGTGGAATTGTGTTTCCAGGCCTTGCACACTCAATAATTCTGTCATGCAATTGACCTCTGGGTTGTTCAGATTGCTGTTAAACAGCGGGAGGGGGTTTTAAAAAAAGAGGCTGGCTGCAAATTAAGCCTAAATTTAATTCTACATGAAATAAAAGGGGTTGTCAAACATTGTCGTGTTTTCATCGGCTTAAAAGCAGATGAATATTATAATCAATAAATGAAAATTGATGAAGTAATCAAGGATCTGAACAAGCAAATATTTAAATATTCATTTTTCTTCCAGCGTCAGGGGGAGAAAGCGGTGCAGGCAGGCAACTGCGACCGTTTTTCGTCCGCATCCATTATCAAGCTGCCGCTGCTGTTGGCGTGGGTTTACCTGGAACGGACCGGTGAGGTGGACCGGGGGGAACTGTGTGAGCTGGATGCGGAACCACAGGTTCGCGGCGCCGGATTTGCTTACCAGATGCAGGCGCGGAAGCTGCCCTACCACGATGTTTTGTTGATGATGATCGCCACATCCGATAATCTGTGCACCAATCTGGTGATCCGTCGCATCGGTCTGGAACGGGCGCAGCGAATTTTTCGCGATGAGCTTGGGCTGCGAAGTACGGAATTGCAGCGCAAGCTGCTGGATTTTAAGGCCCGCGACCGTGGTTTGGATAACTGGGTGTCCGGTGAGGAAGCGATTCGATTTTTTGATTTGTTCGCCAGCCTGACACCGGACGAAAAGGCGTGGGTCGAACCGATGCTGCTGGTCAACACCGACGATTTGCTGCTTATGCGGAACATCCCGCGCGACGAATTGCATTTTTATCATAAGACCGGCTCGATGAAAGGTGTATTGCACGATTGGGGGTACACCCGTGATTGCCGGATATTTTTATTCACCAATGACATTCAGGATGAACCCGCGGCGTTCAGGTTGTTTGGCAAAGCCGGAGAATTGTTGATATCGGCGGATTGAGGGGCGGCGCGAACAAGCCGGGGTAATATTGACCCCAGCAGCCCCGATATCCAACAATATGGTTCAATGTCGGATTTCGGGCGGCATGATATTCTCTTGCATTAAATAACCTTCCACGCCCTCAATCCGACCTACGCGGGCGGTCAAAGTCAAAAAAAGGGTGCGGGTGAAAACACCCGCACCCTTTCGATATCCTATATGACCCTTTACTTACGCCGGTTGAACTTCACATACATCGACGCGCCAAGACCGCCGAGAATGATCCCGATCAGGCTGAGCGAATATGCGAAAAAATTCATGAATATGGTCGACTCGATGACCTGCATCACCATCAAGAACGGTAATGCGACCCCCGCCATTACGAGGATAAATCCAATCAACAGCATGCGACCAGGCGTAAGAAATTTCATTCGTAAAGCCAACAATAGGTCAGGTGGTTCGGTTCGGGTTCAAACTCGGGCGGATCCTTGATATCGCATACGCCCTTGATGATCTTCGGGCAGCGCGGGTGGAAGCGGCAGCCGGCAGGCGGTTTTACCAGGCTCGGCGGCTCGCCCGGGGGGACTTCTTTCATAATCGACGCATTGCGGGCATCGGGGTCTGAGGTGCCTTGCAGCAGGGCATAGGTGTAAGGATGGAGCGGATTGTCCACCAACCGATCCACTTTCCCCTTTTCGATCACCTGACCGGCGTACATCACGAAAATTCGTTCCGAGAAGTAACGCACGGTCGAAAGGTCATGCGTCACATAAATCACCGCCAGGTTGTGCCTTTCCTGCAGCCCTTTCAGCAGCTTTAGAATTTCGACCCGCACCGAGGCATCCAGCATCGACACAGGCTCGTCTGCCACCAGCAGCTTGGGGTTAAGGATCATCGCGCGGGCGATGACGATGCGCTGCTGCTGTCCGCCGCTGAGTTGGTGCGGGAACTTGGGCAGAAACTCTTCCACCGGGGTCATCTTGACTTCTTCGAGTACCTTATGAATGCGTTCCAGCCGCTCTGCCTTGTCTTTTACATAATTGATAATCAACGGCTCTTCCAGAATCCGTTGGACACTCATGAATGGCGGCAAGGCCCCGTAAGGATCTTGCTGCACAAATCCGACTTCGGATCGGTACTCCTGCAAACTTTTCCCCCGAAGTTCGCTCAGATCCTTCCCGTCAAAAACCACCTTCCCACCGGTTGGTTTGTTCAATAACAGGATGGTTTTCATCAGGCTGGTCTTGCCGCAACCGCTCTCGCCCACAATCGCGATCGAGCCGCCATTGTCCAGATCGAAGGAGACGCCGTCTACAGCGCGCACATAGCCGGCGTGGCCGAAACCAAAGCGGCGCAGTTCAAACCAGACCCGCAAATCCTGCACAGATAGCAGCGGGCCGTTGTTAACGTTTTTACCGTCGTCCGCAACCAGGAGTTCTTTCTGCAAATTCTTTTCCTCAATCGTCATGGTTCACCCCGCCCTATACATATAACCAGCATTTGACCAGATTATTCCCGACCTGGACAACAGGCGGTTCTTCGACACAACGGGCAAACCGCTTGGGACAACGGTCTGCAAAGCGGCATCCGGTTGGTGGGTTGATCAGGCTTGGCGGCTGACCGGTGATGAATTCAGGTACCGCGTCGCCGCGCAATTTGGGAACACTGGCCATCAACATTGCCGAATACGGATGGTGCGGTTTGCTGTAAAAGGTGTGCGCGTCGCTTACTTCCACAATTTGCCCGGCGTACATCACCGCCGCCTTATCGGCCAGCTCACTGGAGGTCGCGATATCATGCGTGATCAGAATGAAGCTGGTGGACATTTGCGACTTGATGCGCTTGAGCAGATTGAAAATGTTGGCCTGGGTCAGCACATCCAGGGCAGAGGTGGGCTCATCAAGAATGATCAAGTCGGGGGTGGTGACCAGCGACATTGCCAGGGCCACGCGCTGACGCATACCGCCGCTTAATTCGAACGCATAGCGGTTCAGGAAATCAACCGGCACCCCCACATGCTGGAACATCTTTTTGGCCTGTTCCATGGCTTCTTCTTTTTTGACGGCGAAATGAACCATCATGGGTTCAGCCACCTGATCCCCCACTTTTAATACGGGATTCAAGGCGTTCATAGCCGCCTGCGGCACCATCGCCATTTTGATCCAGCGGATCTGCTGGCGGTACTCCTCATCGGTCAGGCCCATCAGTTCAGTGCCGTTCAAGTAGACCTTGCCTGAGTACTCTTCCACATTGCGCGGCAGCAATCTTAAGATCGCTTTTGCCAGCGAACTTTTGCCGCAGCCGGATTCCCCGACCACCACAATGGCTTCGTTTGAATTTAATATGAAATCCACGCCGTCCACTGCCTGCACGGTGCCGTGCTGCGTTTTGAAATGCAGTTTTAATTTATCGAGCTGCAATAATGTCGTTTCCGCCATGATGCTATATTCCCCTCAATCTCGGATTGAAAATGCGGTCGAGAGCAAAGCCCAGCATTGCGAAACCCAGACCAGTGATCATCAGCAGCACAATCGGTTCAATAATCCAGTAATACCAACCCCGATAAAGAGCCGCGTTTGTATAAGCTTCGTTGATCGTCTTACCCCAGGTGGGCAAGACCGGATCGCCAATCCCCAGCACAGCCAGGGATGCTTCCAGGAAGACAAACGCTGGCACCGAGGAAACCAATCCCGGGAGGAGCAGCGGGATAATTCTGGGAATCAGGTATTGGAAAATAATACGCCCGTCTTTAGCTCCGTATGCGCGCGCTGCCTCGATGTAGGTCGATTCTTTGACTTGCAAGAAGATGGCACGATACGATTTGATGCCGCCGGTAAAGATGCTTAACGCGATTGTGACACCCAGGATGACCCAGATGCTGCGAGAGTAGAAGGTGCCCACCATAATCAAAATCGAAAGGAAAGGCAAGACCAGGTTGATCTCGGTGATGCGCTGGATGATCCCATCCACGATTCCGCCGTACCAGGTGCCAATGGCAGCAATAATCATGGTCAGCACCGAAGTGCCCAAAGCTGCCAGCAAACCAAAGGCGAGAGCGATCGGAATACCCCACAACAGCGGCAGGGTCAAATCCCGCCGCAGATGGTCGGTACCCGCCCAACCATACACCTGACCGTGCATAACAAATTCAGCCTCGCTGGTCGACTCGGGTTCAAAGGTAATCGCTTCAACGATGATCTGGTAGGTCCCCTTGACCGGCACCTGCGCATCGCCTTCAGGATCAATAAACAAACCGATATTGGGCACAACACCACGCAGGCGTTTTTTCAGCCCTGTATCCTGGAGGAAGGGAAAGGTGTGTGTGGCGCCAACGGCAAAGTTGCCAATCTTGATTTCCCTTTGATCCGGGGTAATCATCTTAATCGATACAAATGGTTTTTTGGCTTCGTAGGTCGAAGTAAAGTAGAGCACCAGGTCTTGCGGGAAGGAATCGAAATGGTAGTCAAAGGAGAAGGTAGTGGTTTTGATATGCGTACCACCCTCGGTGACGGTCTCCTCCACGGTGACGCCCTCGTCGCCTTCTTTCAGATCCATGGATTCAACCATTTTTTCGTCGCGGAACCAGTTATACCAGACTGGCGGGACAGTACGCGGGTTCTTGCCCCAGACCTGCTCTCCACCGCGCCAGGTAGTAATCGCTTCATCGTAAGGAATGGTCACGATGACAAGCACAGCTGAAACAATCAGGGTTAAGACGACGATTAAACCAAAGATTGCCGTCGGGTATCGCTTTATTTCGCGGAAGAAGTTTTTTAACCCTTTCATTTCTGACCTCCGCTGCCGCCAATTTTCACCCGCGGATCTACCAGCGCATACGCAAAGTCAAGCAGGAATACAGTGATTGCCAGCAGGTAGGCATAAATGATGGTGGTCCCTACAATCACCGGCGTATCATACAACCCGATCGCTTTATAGGTAATGCGGCCGATACCCGGCCATTGAAAGACGGTTTCGGTGATAATCGCTCCAGTCCACATGCCGATAAGCAGTAAAGCAAAGGTTGTGATAATGGTGGGCAGCGTCGGGCGAAGAATATATTTCCGCTCGATATCGCGCGAAGGCAGCCCCTTGGCTTTAGCCATTTCGACATAATCTTCACTGGAATAAATTAAGAAGAAGGTGCGCCAGTTGTAAATGCTGAGGAAAAATGAAGCCAGAATCAATGAACTGGCAGGCAGAATCATATGCTTTAGCACACTCAGAGCGCGGCCGATAAAATCGTCCGGAACCGGGGCATCGATAACCCCGCCGAATGGCAGAATTTTGAGCACCGCAGCAAAAATGAGAATCAAGAAAATACCATAAATCCATGGCGGCACGGTGGACGTGGGAGAGAGCGTAATAACGAGTTTGTCCCAAAAGCTGCCATACTTGCGGGAAAGCCCCAGCGCGAGGAAAATGGTGGTAAAAAATAAAAACAGGTTTGCCGTACCCATCAACAGCAGGGTATACGGCAGGCGTTCCAAAATGATTGCTTTAACCGAACGCGAGCCGCTGTCACTGGACATATGCTGCGCCCGCCCAAGGTTCAAGGTCAGCGCATTTTTTAGAAAACCTACGCTGCGGACAACCAGGGGTTGGTCTAAATCAAGGCGTTCAATCTCACTCTGTATTTTTTCCTCAGTGAGTTTGGTCCTGGTCGCAGAGTCCATATTCTGATAGGAAGGGCTCATCGCAATCTGCACGGTGACACGTTCCTGGATCTCAGCCTTCATCATCTGATCAACATATCCACCCATATTGGCAATCATGATGGTCAAATAGATACCGATCACAACGGTCACAAATAGCGAAAGCAGCCTGACTGCTGAATACTTTATTACCCTGACGAAAGCACTCTCGGTCGTGGCTTTTTTCTTTTGGACGTCAAGTGTAGTCTCTCCGGCTACCGATCCCATGAAAACTCTCCTGCTCATTCAGGTCACATAGGGGCAAGGAGAGTGTTCGCCTTGCCCCTATGCATTTTTAACTCAACTCAATGCAATGAATCTGCACCAGACTTACTGGATGGTGACAAATTCCATTGAAGAGAAGGTTGGAATGGCGACCGTGTAAGGAACGACAACGGCCTCGATCTTGGCCGGTCCAGCAACCATCTTTGCGGAGACATCAGCTGGAACGGTGATGACATAGTAGCCTTCTTCGACCAAAGTACCTTGGAGCACAGCCACGATCTGCTCGGTGGAGTCATAGAGCAAGCCCTTGACTTCTTTGATCTCTGCGGATGCGTAGGGCTCGCCTTCGAAGGTCACGTAGACATCAAAGGTGAATTCATTGCCAACCACAACGCTGCCTTCGCCTTCGAGCTCGGCTTCAGCAACCTTCGGATCACCGAACATGGCCCACTTATCGGAGAGATCGACGAAATCCGGATTGTTGATCAGGGTCGCGACCTTTTCGGTCAGGTAGACTTCGCTCAGGATGTAAGGACCACTGCCGATCGAGTAGTGACCGTAGGTGTCCTTGAAGGCTTTCGCGTTCTCATAGCGGGCAACTGCCTCTTCAGCGGTAATGTAGTCAGCCAGAACATTGGCATACGGGATGTGGGCTTCAGCGATACCCTGGTCCAAGTACTTGGTCAGAATATCGATGCTGGGGCCGCCGATCAGGCTTAGCCATTCAACCGTTGCGGTATCCGTGGACTTGGCATCAGCTTTGTCTGGTGAGAAGGCAACTTCACCAGCAGCATCAGCCATGGCACCGGCTTCCAGGACATGCCACGGAGCCTCGCCATAGTTGAAGCTTGGCCACATGGTGGTGATGTTGAGCTCGGCATCGGTTTGATAAGCATCGCTGTAGGCTTCAATGGTCAGCGGGCTCTCAGAGAGGATGCGGAAGCCCTTGTAGTTGGCCAAAATGGCTTCGGCGTTGGATGCATAGGCTTCATCATAGATCGGGGATTCGGGCTTGCCCATATCCAGGGAGATGATCCAGGAATACAGGAAGTCACCCAGCGAGAGGTTCGATCCATCATGCCATTTTACGGTCTCGAAGAGGTCTTCGGGGTAGTATACAATGCTCTTGACCTTGGCGGTGGTGCCTTCCGGGAATTTCTCGGCGGCGGTGACAAACGCCTGGTTGGCGGCATCCCAGTCAACAATAGCGTCTTCGGGGACGGCGATCTCAGGCACGAACTCGAGCGTGTAAGAATCCGTCAGGGTCAAGCCGATGGGCAGGCCTTCCTGAGCGGTGATTTCGGCGTGGGTGAAGCGCTGCGGGTGTAACAGACCGGTATGGGGATCGATCATGTAGGCTTCGCCCCAGGTGGCGCGGCCGATGGCCTGGTCAAATGCCCAGTTGGAGCCGGCGATCGGGTTCCAGGGGTCAACGAACAGGTCAGGAGCGCCCCACTTCAAGGTGCCGCCTTCCTGGTCGGTCAGGCGGATGGTGTAAGGCCAGATCATGGAGCCGTCAACACCGGCTGCCAGGTCATAGGTCACCGAAACGCCATCGCGATACGGGGTGAAGTTCTTGCCGTCAATCAACCAGACATGGATGGACTCGGTCATAGCCAGGTCAAGCATTTCGGCCAGAGCAGCATTGCGCTCTTCGCGGGTGGTGAACTTGTTATAGGCCAGTGCGTCTGCCAGTTCCATATAGCGGTCGCTCACATTGAACGCCTGCCAGGTTGAAGAGAAGCCGTAGGCGGATTGCGGGGTATCGAAGAATTCGAAGTTGTCACCCTCATCACGGTCGATAATGGTGGCGGACCAGGCACCGGTGTAGAGGTGCCAGAGGCCGTCTGCGACATTACCGCCAACCCAGATCGGGGAGGCTTCGGATGATTTCTTGTACTGGCGGTCAACGGCAAAGCCAATGGATTCAAGCTGATTGGCAACATAGTCGCCGATCGGAACGCGCGTACCGTCCGAGTCGTTGCGGATCAAGAAGATCAAGGTTACCTGCTCGCCATCGAACATGTACTTGCCATCTTCCTTGGTGACGCCTTCGATTCCCAGCATTACCTCATCCATCTGGGTAGCAGCCTTTTCAGGATCATAGGCGTACTTGGCTTCCAGTCGGCGGACTGTTTCAGCCATATTGGCATAATCGGGGAACTGGGTGATGATGCTGAAATACTTGGGCAGCGCGCCGCCGTTGTAGACTTCGCGATTGATGTAGTCGCGGTCGATAAGCCAGTTCAGGGCTTCGCGGGCTTTGGCAAAGACGAAGGGGTTGACCTTGCCGGTTGAATCGGTGAAGAACGGGCCATAGGTGTTGAAGGTCAACTCGTAGTACAGACCATTCTGCTTGGCATAATCCAGTCCGGCAGCTTCAATTTCAGGAAGCGATGCCGAGGACAGACCAGCCGCATAGATATCAATCGCGCCGGCCTGAATCTGGGTTACTGCCGAGGCAGAATCAACAACCGAGACCACGATCTCGTCCAACCAGCCGCCATGGCGGGTGGTTTTGACAACTTCGGGGGTCGGTTCTTCGGTCGGTTCAGGGGCCGTGGTGGCTTCCGGAACCGTGGTGGGTTCAACCACCGGAGCTTCGGTCGGGGTGGTCTGAGCAGGTTGGCAAGCTGCCAATACCATGCTGGCGATGACCAACAACGCGAACACATAGGTGAAACTCTTCTTAAACATTCAAACTCCTCCTCTTACTAATGGTCGGATTAAATAAGGATATTGACATTTTCATCTTTAGCGGATGTTTTTGAAAAACCACCTCCTCTCGAGGATTAGCTGTGCAGTGAACCAAAAATTGCTATGTCTGCATACAGCGGATAATGGTTAAGAAAGCCTGCCATAAAAACCACACTCCAAAAAATTACACCCTGCGATCATTCATTCTTGATTCGTGTAATGGTATGGCGGATAAGTTTTCGGTTATGGCAATCTCCTTCGTTAACTTTTCCATTTACTGAGACGCTGTTTCAAGGTGTCTTGCTATCCTTGCTGGTAGTTGTTGAACCTTGGGTTGGCATGATGATGGTGGTATATGCAAAAACGGCTGGACGAGGTATCTAGGCCTGCAAATCCAACCCACCCATTAGGCACAAAAATGGTACGTAAAATCTTGACGGGGAGATTCTGTTGTGATTATCCTGAGCAAGAACCTCTCTCCTACAGGTATAACACGCTCCATTTGCATGGGGTAATCACCAGTCGTGCGAAGCTAGAGTATGGTTTTGTGAAATAAATTTCGCCATTTAGCCACCGTGCTGGCTAAATTATTATAAAGGCAATCCAGGTATATGTCAAACACGCCTGATATTTGTGTGAAGAAATAAGGTGCGTGGTTCGAAGGTCAGATTATGGGGGGAGGGCGCGTTTATGCACATCTCTCAAGCCAGATCCTTCGGCCGCCGCTCTTCCTCAGGACGGCAATAATGGTACCGCTTAGCCCAAATACGTTGCCGCGCCAATAAAACTGCTGCGCAATATTTCAACCTGTTGAATGTTATCGGTATATACGCCGTTGCGCGAGCGGGAGGAATGAATCATGTCCCAACCACCCAGGCTGATGCCAACATGGGTAACCGCTTTCTTTCCATCCCCTTCGCCAAAGAAGACCAGGTCGCCGGGCTGCAGCTGCTCTGGTTCGACCGGTTTACCGTCGACCATCTGCATATCGGCATCGCGCCGCAGGGTCATGCCCGACCAGCGATGCACCAGCTGCGTCAGACCCGAGCAGTCAATGCCGTTCGCCGAGACTCCGCCCCAAAGGTAGGGTGTGCCCACCATCCGGAATGCATCC
>JAJZTR010000021.1:20868-24014 GCA_021848775.1 Chloroflexota bacterium
TCCGAGACCATTTGCGCGCGCCGCTGAGCCGCCGTATGCGGCAGAGTCTGCAAGTTCCGTAAATCGTCAGCGCGCAGCCAGCCGGTGCGGTTGGCCTGGATATGTGCCCACTCCCCCTGGATGCCCAGCAAATGGACGAAGGTGCCGCCCAGTACACGCGTAATTGCCTCTGCATCCACGGCGGGCGCGGTCGTCAACACACTGACCGGTGCGGTAACCAGATGGGTGGCTGGCGGCATGGCATCAGCGGACAGGTAATTCAAATAAGCCCAACCCAGGTAGCCGTCGGCACAGCGGACAAACCCCCAGCCGCCGCGCTCCTCAAGAATTTCCACCTGTACGCCGTACAGCAGCTGGTTCATCTGTTCTGCCAGCCAGGACGGCTCGCGGTGGAGACTGGTTAAATTGGTGGCGACCGTAAGGATCTTCGCCTCAGGATGGCGCAAAACGGCTACCTCGCTGTCATCCACCTGCAGAGCGGGCTGAGCGTCCGCCAGCGCTTTTCGCAGCGACAGAAGGTCTTGCTCCGCCAGGACGCGTCCGCGGACTGCCAGGTGCTGGTTGTCCAGCGCGGCGATATCGACATCAAATAAATGCTCGCGTTCATCGGCGTTCTGCTCGCGCAGGCCGTTTATGATATTCAGGATTTTTTCACGCATGATTCCTCCAGGTTGCCCGGTGCAATGAATGATCAGGCAGGAAATGCTAGTCAGGTCGGTCAGGTTTGATCAAAACGCCGATCCCCGGGCGGTCCGGCACAGACAAATCCAGCGATGGTGAATAGGCCACCCCGTCGAATGGATCGTTGCTGACCAGCAGCGGCGCGTCCAGGTCCAGCCAGTCCGCCAGACCCGCCAGGTGCGCCATGGCGGTGGTGCCTAACGAGGTTTCCACCATGCAGCCCAGCATGACCTGCAAGCCCAGTTCGCGGGCGCGGCGCAGCATGCGCAAGCCGGACGAAAGACCGCCCACTTTCATCAACTTGAGATTGATGCCGCGCACGCCGGCAGCCGCCAGCTGTTCAACATCCTGCAGCGTCTGCACCGATTCGTCAGCCACCAGCGGCAGACGGGTGAATTTTTGCAGCTCGCCCATGGCATCGATCTGGTCTTTCGGCAGCGGCTGCTCGATCATCTCAAGGTCGTAGCGTTCCAGCTTTTGAATCTGCCGCACAGCTTCATCGAATGTCCAACCGGCGTTGGCGTCCACCCGCAGGCGGGCATCCGGTCGTGCTGAGCGAATGGCCTGCAGGCGGGCTTCATCATCATCGCTGCCCAGTTTGACCTTGATGATAGGCATTTGCCGGTTTTCCAGCGCCATGCGCGCCATCGCATCCGGTGTATCGATGGCAATGGTGAACGAAGTCGGCATAGGTTTGGGGTTGGGCAGCCCCAGCAACGCATACAAGGGGAGCGCGCGCTGGCGGCCAATGCGGTCGTACAGCGCCAGCTCCAACGCGCAGCGCGCCGGCGCGGGGCCGGTCTGCCCCACCCAGGATTCAATGTCAGCCGGGTCATCCGGCAGCAGCCGTTTGGATGCTTCAGCAGCCTGCCAGAACCCTTCCATTTCCTCATCTTTTACGCCGTAATACGGAGGAATGGTGCCTTCGCCCCAGCCCTCGTCATGGGGCAGGCGCAGCCAGTAAGCCTGACGTGTCTCAGAAACGCCGTACGACAGGCGAAACGGATTGCGCAGCTTGAGAATGATCTTTTCCCAGCGCAGACCGGTGACTAAAGTCATCCATCCTCCCCGTATCGTATGCGCAAATATGACTCATACCGTTCAGCCGGCACAATCCCGCGGTTCACCCCGTCGATCACCGCGCAGCCCTGTTCGTTTTGATGCGTGCAATCGTTATACAGACAATCCTGCACCAGCGGCCGCAGTTCGGGAAAATAACCATCCAGTTCTTCCGGCTGAATATCCCACAGAGCCAGCATGCGCATCCCGGGCAGGTCAGCGACATAACCGCCCCCCTTTAAAGGAAACAACTGCCGGATCACGGTGGTATGGCGGCCTTTTTCGGTCGCCTGGCTCACTTCGCGCACCGCCAGGCCCAGTTCGGGTTGGACAGCGTTTAGCAGGCTGGATTTGCCGACTCCCGAAGGGCCGGCCAATGCCGAAATCTTGCCGGCGAGCTGTTCGCGCAGCTCCGCCACACCTTCACCAGTGCGCGCAGAGGCATAAATCACCGGATAGCCCAACCCCGGATAGATTTCGAATTTCTTTAATACTTCCGGGCTGGCCAGGTCGATTTTATTGGCGACGATTACAGCAGGAATACCCTGCTGCTCGGCCACAATCAAAAAGCGGTCCAACATGCGCAGGTGAGGCGAAGGTTGGGCGCAGGCAAAAACAAAAACAGCCTGATCCGGGTTGGCCAGCAGCACCTGACGGTAAACACCGCGCGCGGAGGGAGCGGTGCGAATCAACGCCCGTTCGCGCGGAGCGATCTCTTCGATGACCCCGCTGTCAACCGTCAGCAGCTGAATACGCACATGATCGCCCAGCGCAATAATATCGCCAGCCGAGCGGTGGCGCTTGAGCTTGCCGCGCAGCTGGCAGATCACATCGCCCTGGTCCGTTTGGACGGTATAAAAACCGGAGAGCAGCTTCGTAATCCATCCCCAGATGTACTTATCGGTCATATGGGCTGATATCCTGTTTCCAACGCTAAGGCTGAGGCGTTTCCTCAGCGGTTTCATCAAATTCCGAGGTGGGCGTGCGTGTCACATAAAAACTCGACTCCCACGGGTACAGCCGCACCGGGCGCCCGAAGTAATACGCTTCGACCACGCGGCGGAAAATGGGAGCTGCCACTTCCGAACCTTCACCGGCGAATTCTGCAATCACCGCCACCGAAATATCCGGCAGGTCCTCGCGTCCGGCATCGGTGTAGCCGGCGAACCAGGCATGAGATTCGCCGGTGGAATTGGTGGCAGTTCCGGTCTTGCCGTAGATCGGCACCTGCAGCCCGGCCAGCGCATAATGCGCGGTACCGCGCGTATTCGCCACCACGCTGCGCATGGCATCCTGAATGATCTTCAGATTCTCCTCCGAAACCGGCAGCGTCCCCTGGACTTCAGGTTCGAAGGATAGGATGGAGTCGCCGTCAGGGGTGGTGACTTTTTCCACCACCTGCGGGC
>JAJZTR010000191.1 GCA_021848775.1 Chloroflexota bacterium
GAACTTGTTTTACTTGCCCGGGGAGGGCCTCTATAAATCCATCAATGTGCTCGACGGTTGTACCGCTGCCCAGAGTCACCCGCAAGGAGCCCATTGTCCACGACGATGCCAACCCAATTGCCTCCAGCACCGCTGATGGCTTTGGATCACCCACCTTGCAGGCTGAGCCAGAGGAGCAGGCAAATCCGGCTGCATCCAACAAAGTCAGCAGGTGATTGCCATCGATCCCTTCGAAGGAAAAACTGGCATGGTTGGGCAGCCGTTCGATCGGGTGCCCTGTGAGACGTGAACGTGGCACCCTGGCTAAAACACCTTCAATCAAACGATCGCGCATGTAAATGTTACGGTAATTGCGCTCGTCCATTTCTGCCACGGTAATCTTTAATGCTTCTCCCAACCCGACAATGTAGGGAATGTTCTGGGTTCCCGCACGCCTCCCTGCCTCTTGTCCACCGCCTGTCTGAGAGGGGTATAACTCGATGCCTGGACCTACGATGAGCGCACCAACACCCTTCGGTCCGTAAAACTTATGGGCGCCGATAGCGAGCAAGTCGATGGAATCGCGCAGTAAATCCATCTTAATATGGGCGGCGGCTTGAACAGCGTCCGAATGAAGCAAAACCCCTCGTTGCCGGCATATGCTGCCGATTTCCTTCATGGGGTTGATGGTGCCAATCTCATTATTCGCATAAATCACACTGACCAAAGCCACATCATCCCGCAGTGCATGGCGTAGATCTTCCGGATCTACCCGCCCGCATTTATCAACAGGCAAGATTTCAATTGTAAATCCATGGACATCCACCAGCTGTTCGATTGTATGAAGTACCGCGTGATGTTCGACCGGTGTTGTTATGATTCGCTGGGCGCCAGTGCGATCACGCTGAGCCAGGGCGGCGCCCCGTATGGCTAGATTATCACTCTCGGTACCGCAGCTGGTAAAAACAACCTCATCAGGCCGGGCATTCACCAGGCCGGCTACCAGTTCTCTCGCCTCATCTAATGCCGATTCGGCATTCTGTCCAAACCAGTGTACTGAAGATGGGTTCCCAAAGGTATCCGTGAAATAAGGCAGCATTCGCTCCAAAACCCGTGGATCGACTGGTGTGGTCGCTGCATAATCCAAATAAACACGTTCTCTCACTCTTCCTGCCTTCGCTCCAATATTCAGACCATAAAGGTAGATTATAGCATGGGTTTCGGTGAAGGTTAAACTGTCCTCCTCAAGTATCACCTGTTATAATAATGCATAATTGTACCGATTCTCACAGGCAACACGAGGAGTAGTATGTCTCAAAAAATTAAATTCGGCACCGACGGATGGCGGGGGTATATCGCGGAGGATTACACATTCGAAAATGTCCGGCGCTGCGCGCAAGGTTTTGCCACATACACTGTAAAACATGGAAATTCTGGTTCCTGGATCGTAGTTGGATACGACAAGCGTTTTCTTTCGGAGAATTTTGCGCTGGCGGTGGCGGAAGTCTTGTGTGGGAACGGTTTGAATGTTTATCTGACGGATGGCGCTACACCAACCCCGGTGATTTCGTTTTCAACCGTTAATCTAAAAGCAGCCGGTGCTGTCAATATCACCGCTTCGCATAACCCACCAACGGATAATGGGTTCAAGGTCCGCGATCAATCAGGCGGGGCTATCGACCCTGAAGGGTTGCTGGAAATCGAGGCGCTCATTCCCGACTCAATTGATCAAGTGAAAATCATGCCGGCTGGTCAGGCGATGGCAGAAAATCATCTGGTTACCTTCGATCCGGCACCGGCATATATCACCCATATCGAGAAATTGATTGACCTGAAACCGCTTCGTGACGCCGGTTTGAAGGTCATGGTTGACACAATGTGGGGTAACGGCGCTGGTTGGTTTCCCCGTCTTCTTTCCGGTGGTAAAACTGAAATCCTTGAAATTCACAACGAGCGTAATCCCATCTTTCCCGAGATGTTCCGCCCGGAGCCCATTCAACCGAACATCGATGTTGGACTTGCAGCCACGGTTGCCAACAAAGCCGATGTTTTGTTAATCACCGATGGTGATGCTGACCGCTGCGGAATTGGCGATGAAAACGGGGTATTTATCAACCAATTGCAGGTATACGGCCTGCTTGCTTATTATTTACTCGAGGTTCGCGGTGAGCGCGGCCCAATCGTTAAAACCCTCTCCACCACATCGATGCTGGAAAAACTGGGCAAAATTTATGATGTTCCAGTGTATGAAACCGGTGTTGGGTTTAAATATGTGGCCCCCAAATTCCTCGAGACCAACGCTTTGATCGGTGGTGAAGAATCAGGCGGCTATGCTTTCCGCGGCAACGTCCCCGAACGTGACGGTATTCTGGCCGGTTTATACTTCCTCGACATGATGGTGAAATTGCAAAAATCGCCATCGCAGTTACTGGCGCTGTTATTTTCAAAGGTCGGCTCGCATTATTACGATCGCATCGATACCCGCTTTACCGGTGACCCACAGGAAAAAATCAAGGGTATCTTATCAGCCAATCCTGCTACAATTGGTGGACTGAAAGTAACCGGATTAAACACCACCGACGGATTTAAATTTCTTTTAGAGGACGGTGGTTGGTTGTTGATCCGTTTCTCTGGAACAGAGCCCATCGTTCGTGTTTATTGCGAGACCACACATAAAGATCGGGTGCAAGCCATCTTGAAAGATGGATTAAAAATCGCTGGTCTTAGTTAAGCCGTGTACTTTACCGATTCGCACTGCCATTTGAACCTTAACCAATTTGATAATGATCTGGAAGCAGTGATCCTTCGTTCCGTCGAGGCTGGGGTACGCAGAATAGTAGTTCCCGGCATCGACCTGGAAACAAGCCATCAGGCTGTGTCGCTTGCTGAACGGTTCCCTCAAATATTTGCCGCAGTGGGTATTCATCCCAACACACCGGATGCCTGGCATGCGGATACCTTGCGGGAACTTAAATCGCTTGCGCAACACCCCAAGGTGGTCGCCATCGGTGAAATTGGCATGGATAATCATTGGCACGACACTGACCCTGTCTACCAGATGCAAATTCTCCAGACTCAACTTGATCTGGCTGCTGAAGTTCAAAAACCAGTTATACTCCACAGCCGGGATGCCATGGAGAAGCTTCTGCCAGTTGTGCTGGCGTGGGCAAACGACCTGCAATCTGATTCATCACCTCTGTCTGATCGTGCAGGAGTAATGCATTCCTTTGAGGGGAGTATTACAGAAGCAGAAATCGCAACAAAGGCAGGTTTTTTCATTGGTCTGGCAGGTCCGATCACGTTTCATAACGCACGCAATAAACACGAGCTTGCCACAGATTTGCCGCTCATTAATATTTTGATCGAAACAGATGCCCCTTATTTGTCTCCACACCCTTTTCGTGGTCAACGCAATGAGCCTGCCAATGTGGTTCTTGTCGCCAGGAAACTGGCAGATCTGAAACAAATGGATTTGGAGCAAATTTCGGAAGCAACCACCATAAATTCCAACCAATTATTTGGAGCCGTTGATTGAGCACTACCACATCCTTTTTTATTCCGGTACAGGAGCAAATCCACCGCGTTGAAGGTTTAATGCGTTCTCAAGCCGAAGGTCACAACCCCGACCTTAAGGCTGCCCTCGATCATCTCATTGCATCAGGAGGAAAACGCATCCGGCCTACGCTGACGATCTTAACAGGCCGTATGCTTGGCGCTGATGAAGATCGCGCTGTTACTCTGGCAGCAGCGATTGAACTTTTGCATACCGCCACTCTGGTTCACGATGATCTGATCGACGGCTCACTGCTCCGCCGCGGGATTCCCACGTTGAATTCACGCTGGTCCCCCGGGGCTACAGTGTTAACCGGTGATTTTCTGTTTGCACGTGCCGCTAAACTGGCAGCGGACACTGAATCCGTTCCGGCAATCAGTCTGTTTGCTACGACACTCGGAATTATCGTCAATGGGGAAATTACCCAACTGTTCAACAGCCGCTGCCGGGCAGACCGTGAAGAATATTATCAGCGCATCTATGCTAAAACCGCCTCGTTATTCGAGACCTGTACCACCTGTGCGGCATTGATCAGCCCGGTCGATCAAGAAACAACCGACCTTGTCCGCCAATACGGCTATGACATTGGTATGGCGTTCCAAATCATCGATGACGTATTTGACTTCACCAGCGATCAATCGAAATTGGGCAAACCGGTTGGCAGCGACCTGCGCCAGGGTCTGATTACTCTGCCGACCCTGCATTTCCTTGAAAATCACCCTGACGATGAGGATGCCCAGGAAATTATCTCAGGAGACTGCCTTTATTACGACGAGCAGGTTGGCCGGCTCGTTGAAAAGATCCGCGCCAGCGATGCCATAGCATCTTCTCTGGTGGAAGCTAACAATTATGTGGATCAGGCACTGGAAAAGCTTCAACGCCTGCCCGCGTGCCCTGAACGCAGTTATCTTGAAGAATTAACCCTTTACATAACACGGCGCAACGTTTAGCGGAGTTGCGACCGGGGTTTATTCTTTACCGGTTTATAAATTCAATAATAAATCTATATCGTTCAGAGCAGCACTGTAGAAAAATCAATTTTGTTTTGCCAAATCGGATCGGTATTCTTTTGCGGTTTCTCGTTACCTCACACCAGTTGTAGAAGTTCGTCCAAAATAGTATAATCTTTCTGGAGCAGCCCATTTTTCCAAAGCAACCCGTCCCAATGGAGGAAA
>JAJZTR010000192.1 GCA_021848775.1 Chloroflexota bacterium
TCCTTTATTATCCATGGGTTGGTAAGCGGGCTGTCAACCCGGGAAGGAACATTAGATCTAATCCTTGGGTTGTGCGGCCTGATTTTTATGGCTGCAATTGGCCTTTGGTCTGGTCCAATCCTGACCAATAAGCCATGGCTCGGATGGGTAATGGCTGTGCTCTTCGGTTTGTTCATAGGCATAATTGAGCTGAATGAACACCTTCATCTGCCAGGCACACCTATTCCACTTTCATTGACCTTCATTACCATTTTAGCCCTTGGTACAGGGCGATGGCCAACCTATCTTTTTGCAATTATTGCCATTGGATTCAACCTGGGTGATCTGGGTCTTGGTTCGGCTGTAAATTTTCCCTTATTCATACTGGAAATCATTATGGTACCAGCTATGGCGGTTGTTGCCACGGAGACAATCCTTCGTCTGCGGAAATCGCTTTTACATGAGACGAAGCACCTCGAAACCCTCAATCGGGTCGCCCGCAGCCTGGCAACCTCACTCGAAATGCACCAGGTTGTTGGATTGGTGAGCAGTGCAATTCAAAACGCGCTGGACGCGGACACCTATTATGTGGGGCTTCTGAATGGAGATTCACTCCATATGGAGCTGTTTTATGATGATGGCATTTTCTTCCCGGAAATGGACATTCCACTAAAGGAAACACTGGCTGGCATGGTCATCCAAAGCGGTAAATCGCTGATGATCACCGATCTGGTTTCGGAAAGGAAAAAGCGTAACCTGCCGTTTATCATTGTCGGCAAGCCCCGCCCTTCCAGTTCGTGGATTGGAACCCCTCTCGAAACAGAACGGGGTATCATCGGGTTGATTGCAGTTGCCTCTTATCAGAAATTTGCTTTTGATGATAGCGATCTAAATTTACTCGAAAATATCGCTCAACAAGCCGGATTAGCTTTAAACAACGCCGACCGGCATGCTGAGGTGGAAATCCGTTCTCAGCATGACAGCTTAACCAAAGTGTTGAACCATAATACCTTCCTGGCACAGCTTGAACGCCAGGTCAGAGAATCGACAGCGGCTAAAATACCCCTTTCCTTAATCATGCTGGATGTAGACGATTTCAAGAAATACAACGACAGGTACGGGCATCTGACCGGCGATGAGGTCCTTACCACACTCTGCCAGGTGATTCGGCGAAATATCAAGAAAGGCGACCTGGTAGGCCGCTGGGGCGGCGAAGAGTTCGTTATCGCTTTACCGTATGCCACGGGTTTCCAGGCATACGGCGTGGCTGAACGCATCCGTGCTGTTTTGGCAGCTGCTGTAATTCACGATCGGCATGGGAATAACATCCCCTCGCCAACTGTCAGCCAGGGGATTGCTGAATACAAAGTGGAAATTGGCGATTACATCCATCTGGTCGATTTGGCTGACCAGCGGTTATTCATCGCCAAGGAACGCGGACGGAGTGAAATCGAGCCGTTTTTCGAAAAACCTGCCGAACAATTCAGCGGCAATGCCGCATATAAGCGACCAGAAGATTTATAGAACGTCCTGAAACGCCTGGAGTGTTCGTTCGACTCCTTGGTCATCGACCCAGTAATGCAATACCATTCTAAAAGTTCTGGGGTCGACGACGCCAACTTTTACTCCCCTGGCTTTCAACCTGGCTGCAACTTCCCTGGCATCCAGCGCGTAATCATCCACCAGCCTGACAAAAACCATGTTGGACTGTGGTTTCCCGTGTGGGAAAGTCAACGGCGGCATATAAGCTAATCCATCGGCGAGTTTTCGGGCTCGCACATGGTCTTCGCCCAGGCGGTCCACCATCTGTTCCAGGGCAACCATTCCAGCAGCCGCCAATACCCCTGCCTGCCGCATCCCGCCGCCTAACTGCTTGCGGATTCGCCTGGCTTGAGCAATAAATTCATGGTTGCCGCATAACACTGAGCCAACCGGCGCACAAAGCCCTTTACTGAGACAGAAAGTTACCGAATCAGCACTGGCAGCCAGATCAGTGGCTGGGACACCCAGTGCGGCTGCCGCGTTGAATATCCGTGCCCCGTCCAAATGCAGCCGCAGCCCTTGACCGTGCACAAGATCTCCTGCCTGTTGCATATATTCCGGGGTAATCACAGTTCCCCCGCAGCGGTTGTGGGTATTCTCGAGGATCAACAGCCGTGTTATGGGCTGGTGAATATCGCTCCCCCGGATGCTTCCAGCAACCTGATCCAACAGAATCGTACCATCCGGCTGATTTGGCAGCGTGTGGACAAATATCCCGCCCAGCGCAGAAATACCGCCGCCCTCGAACAGGAAGGTGTGGCCCAGGTGACCCATAATTGCCTCGTCTCCCCGCTGACAGTGAACCAAAACAGCGATGAGGTTGCCCATAGTGCCTGAGGAAACAAAGAGACCGGCCTGTTTTCCCATTTTCTCAGCTGCCATTTCTTCCAGGCGGTTGATGGTGGGATCTTCCCCAAGCACATCGTCCCCGACCTCAGCGTGATACATGGCTTCGCGCATGGCTGGCGTGGGTTGAGTTACGGTATCGGAGCGAAGATCAATGATTGTTTCCATTTTCATTTTCCAATCTTGAGTGAAATCTTAACGAGGGCGAAGGGTATGCAAAATTTGGTCAAGGTCTTCAGGAAGCGGGGCATTGAAGGTACGCGGAGTTGATTCTCCGGGAAGTTGGATGGTCAGGCTGGCAGCGTGCAGAAAATGCCGGGATAGCGGAAGTGTTGGATTCTTCCGACCGTAGACCGTGTCACCGACGATCGGCGTACCCAGAAAAGCCAGGTGAAGGCGAATCTGATGGGTACGCCCGGTATGCGGATGCGCCTCGATGAAGGTATGGGCAGGAAATGTTTCAAGGGTGCGATATTCGGTGGTTGAATCGCGCCCGCGACCAGGAGATACCACTGCCATACGCTTGCGCTTGGCTGGATCGCGGGAAATTGCAGCTTCAATCCTGCCTTCAGGAGTCGGCGGTACACCGTCCACCAGCGCCAGGTAGACCTTTTCAACCTTTCGCGAACGGAATTGATCCTGCAGCCAGCGGTGGGCAAGATCATTTTTAGCAATCAAAATCAAACCGGAAGTATCTTTGTCCAGCCGGTGGACGATCCCCGGACGCTGCTCGCCGCCGATGCCCTGCAGGTCGGGAGTGTGCGCCAGGACAGCATGCACCAGTGTCCCGCTGAAATGTCCAACCGATGGATGCACAACCATCCCTGCCGGTTTGTTAATCACAATCACATCCGGGTTCTCAAAAATAATATCCAGCGGGATTGCTTCAGGGATAAGGTCGGTGGATTGGGGTGAAGGTAATTCGATCCGCACCACCTGACCCGGCTCAACCAGCTGACCGCCTTTCGCGGCTGTCTGCCCGCCTACTGAAACAAATCCATCTTTAATCAAAGCCTGCAGGCGGGTACGTGAATACTCCGGAAGTTTGGCTACCAGCGCTTTATCCAGCCGCTCTGAACCCGGACCCGGAACTAAAAATTCGACAACCGTGGCAGTCATGAAATTTCTTGAAATTCTGTACGTGACTCATTGGAGTCAACCTCCACCGGAGGTTGATTCTCTCGGGCTGCTTTTTCACGTTTCTCCTGGATCCAAACCCCCAGGATCAAGACAACCACGCCGATGGTGATAGCAGAATCAGCAATATTGAAAACCGGGAACTGCCCTACAGAAATAAAATCCGTCACATGGCCAATGGTAAGTCGATCAACCAGATTGCCAAGGGCGCCGCCCAATTGCAAGCTCAACGCCAGGCGTAAAGTCCAGTCGTCATCCGGTATTCTGGGAAAATAAACCAGGATGCCAACGACAATCACAATCGGGAGCAGGATAAAAATTATCCCGCCGCCCTGAAATAAACCAAAAGCCACACCGGTGTTATACCAATGCAGGACCCGCGCATAGGGTGCCAGCCATTCCAAAGGCATCCATGACTCGCCCAGCGCCAGGTTTTGCCGAATGATACTTTTGGTAAATTGATCAATCGCGACTATAATGCCGGGAACAATTAGAATATAGAAAATATAGCGAAGTTTGCTTTTCAATGAACCTCCAACCGATTCTGGCCCTATTGTACCCTAAAACCATACGCGAAGATGAGGGTTAACCGCTATTCCAAAGAGAGTTCACACCCTGACCAGACATCCATAACCCCTTAATGAAGGCTGATGAATACGCAGCAGTTTTATGGTCCATCTCGACGATTCCCATCCGGGAAAATTGAAAAAACCTCCCCCCGGAATGAGGAGAGGTTTATTATTCAATTTCTTTTATTACACTCGCTGTAACCCTACGGTGAGCTGCTCGCCATCGAATTCGGCCAGGGTGGTCGCGGTGTCAGCCGGAGGTGTAGATTCCATCAGCTCCACTGTCAAAGTTTCCAGCATGATGTAATCTTTGAAGTCCGCCACCGCCTCCATAAGTCCGGGCGTGGCTGTGTAAAACAAGCGGATGCGGTCAGAAATGTCAAGATCAGACTGCTTACGCAAATCCTGCACCCTGCGCACAAATTCACGCGCCAAACCTTCGCGCACCAACGCGGGAGTTAGCTCGGTGACCAGTGCCGCCAGATAGGACCCTTCCGCTGCGACTGCGTATCCTTCACGCGCCTGTACACGGACTTCAACTTCCTCGGGCAGGATGCTGAAAGTCTCACCCTCAACAACCAGATCTACCGGCTGTCCATCCAATAACCGCCGTGAGGCAAGTTC
>JAJZTR010000022.1 GCA_021848775.1 Chloroflexota bacterium
CGCCAATTCACGCAGATCAGCGTCTTCAGTATTTTCCAATTCGCGTGCCTGATCCAGACGTTCACTTATCGAACGGTATGCCTCAGCCTTCAGAACGATGTCCTCCAGATCTGAGCGCTCTTTCGCCAACTCGGCAGTTCGTTGGTAATCGTTGGACGATTCTTCCAACAGACGGTTTAGTTCATCGAACCTGGTTTGTATTTGAGCAAGTTTTTCCAGCATAGACGTGGTTTTCTTATCGCTTTCTATCAGCTTATCGACCCTGTATTATACCAGCCCGGCAATTTGAATGCTAACCATTTGTTCACAATTTGTTAACCCGTCCTTTGTAAGCAGTTAATCTAATTTGGGTACTATGAGGATGAAAAAAAAATTAGAGGAGAAAACAATGCGTCGAACAATTTACGTTTTATTTGTCATCACCATCTTTAGCCTGGTTTTAGCCGCCTGTTCTCCAGCAGCCCCAACTGCCGTTGTAACAAGCGCTCCAACCAGCGTTGAGGTTACCCAGCCAACCGAAGCAAGCTTGCCTGAGACTGAAGTCGATCCTTTCGATATCAATCCGGCAGACTACTCCGGCGACATCACCATGGCGGGTTCCTCAACTGTCTACCCGGTCAGCGAAAAAATGATCGAAATCTTCAACGCCGAAGGCTTCGAGGGTATGGGCAATATCAAGCTCGACTCGGTTGGATCGGGTGCTGGATTTGAACGCTTCTGCACCACCGGAGAAACCGATATCGCCAATGCATCACGCGGCATCAAAGACTCCGAAGTCGAGGCCTGCAAGGCAATCAATCGCAACCCGATCGAATTCCGGGTCGGCACCGATGCGCTTGCAATCGTCACCAACAAAGAGAATACCTTCGTCACCGATGTTACTCTGGAAGAACTGGCCAAGATCTTCTCAAGCGATGCCACCCAATGGTCAGATGTCAATCCTGAATGGCCGGCTGAAGACATTCACCGCTATGCCCCCGGCACCGACTCTGGCACCTATGATTTCTTCATCGAGACTGTGATGCAGGAAGTTTATGAGAAGGAAACCGCTGAAGAACTGTTCCTCAATGCGGCCAACCTGCAAGCATCAGAGGATGACAATGTGCTGGTGCAAGGTGTGGTCGGCGACCCTTACGCCATCGGGTTCTTCGGGTTCGCATACTACAGCGAAAATGAGAGTGTCCTCAACATCCTTTCAGTGAACAGCGTGGCTCCAAGCTTCGATACCGCTGAGTCAGGCGAGTACCCCCTCTCCCGCCCGTTGTTTATCTACTCCGATGCCGAGATCATCAAAAGCAAACCGCAGGTGGGTGCATTCATCGGTTTCTACCTGGCGAATGTGTCAGACATGATCGGCGAGGTTGGCTACTTCCCGGCCAGTGAAGAAGCGCTCGATGCTGCCAAAGAAGCCTGGCTGGCTGCCCTTCAGTAAGGTCTTTTCTAACGAATGAAAATCAGGCTGGTGGCTGCGAAGGGTGCACCACCAGCTTCTGCAAAATTTTTATAATGGATAAATCAGTAATATGGAAATTTCTAAAAATATAGCTGCCAGAAAAAAACACACCGCCTGGAATAAACCAGCAATTAGCAGTCTAAAGAAGAAAAGGCATGTTTCCGAATCGGCTATTCAAGCCTTTCTTTATTTATGCGGAATTATTTCCATTTTTACCACCCTTGGGATTGTGTTCGAACTGGGCAAAGAAGCCTGGCTGTTTTTTGGCGATCCCAATATCAGCGTAATCGATTTCCTGACCGGCACAGAATGGCAGCCTAAAATTGGCAAATTCGGCGTTCTTCCGCTGGTCACATCCACTTTTATCACCAGTATCATTGCCATGTGCGTGGCCTTGCCGCTGGGGTTGACCACAGCCGTTTACCTGAGCGAGTATGCCACACCAAAAACACGATCGATTCTAAAACCGATTCTTGAAATTCTGGCAGGCGTCCCCACCGTTGTGTACGGTTATTTCGCTCTGACCTTTATGACACCCCTGCTGCGCGGATTTTTCGGCAGCGATACCGTGGATGTCTACAACATGGCATCTGCTGGATTGGTAATGGGTATCATGATTCTGCCGTTAATCAGTTCGATGAGCGAAGACGCGCTCCGCGCTGTGCCGGGGTCGCTGCGTGAAGCGGCGTACGGGCTGGGTGCCACCCGGTTGGAGACCACTGTTCAGGTGGTAATCCCGGCAGCGCTTTCAGGACTGGTAGCCGCCTTTATTATCGGTGTCTCGCGGGCTGTAGGCGAAACCATGATCGTCGCAGTAGCAGCCGGCTCCGGTCCGAATTTTACCTTCAACCCCTTCGAGGCTGCAGAAACGATGACTGGATATATCGCGCGCATCAGCGGCGGTGATCTGTCGTACAACACACCCGATTACAACAGCATCTTTGCCATCGGACTTCTGTTGTTCCTAGTTACACTGGTATTAAACATCCTAAGCCGGGCTGTTTCGCGGCGGTTCCGTGAGGTGTACGAATGAAGCGGATATCTACACCGCCAACGCCGAGAGCGCTTATAGCCAGAGACGAAGAAAGTCTTTTCAGGGTGCGGCGGCATAAGAAAAGTATATTGGCGCAGACAGTTTTTAAATTCGCGACTCTGCTGGCGATCATCTTTCTGGCTACCTTGCTGGTGACTGTTATCAACAAAACCATGGGTTATGTGGTTATCGTCAACAAGGTCAACCCCCTCACCCTGTCCGACCACCCGCTGAATGAACTCAATACAAGCGAACTGGCAGAAATCATTCGAGCCAATCTTTCCAAAAACCGCGTCCGGACAATCGAGCGCGCCGGATTTTTAGAAGACCAACCAAAACACAGCCTGCTGCAGGTCATCGATGAGGAAATCGTCAAACCGGAGATTATGGAAAGTTATAACTGGATTCCATCGCTGCTAAACCGGCAAGAAATTTTTTCCAATGCTGCTGCGACTTATCCCGAGGGCAAGGTTGAATTCCGTTACTGGCTGAACGGCGATTTTCTAGCCAACAGAATGTCGAGCGTGCCGGAGCTGGCAGGTGTGCGCAGCGCACTGCTTGGATCGCTGGCGATCATCGTCATCACATTGCTGCTCGCTTTTCCAATCGGGGTGGGGGCAGCCATTTATCTGGAAGAATATGCCTCGCATAAATCCTGGTTCAACCGGGTAATCCAGACCAATATCGACAACCTGGCCGGCGTACCATCGATTGTTTATGGAATCCTGGGTCTCGCACTATTCGTGAGGGCCCTCGAACCGCTTACCAGCGGCGCGGTGTTCGGCGTTGAGGGAGGGAACGGGCGCAGCATCCTCTCGGCTGGGCTAACCATGGCATTGCTGGTTCTGCCAATTCTCATCATCAACGCACAGGAAGCCATTCGCGCGGTGCCAGACTCTTTGCGGCAGGCCAGTTTCGGGTTAGGTGCCACACGCTGGCAGACAATCTGGGCTCACGTTTTGCCATACGCAATGCCGGGTATCCTCACGGGCACAATCCTGGCGGTTTCGCGTGCCATCGGAGAGACAGCACCGCTGATTGTGGTTGGCGCCTCCACCTACATCACCAGTGATCCAAGCGGGCCGTTCTCGAGCTTTACCGCCCTGCCAATCCAGATTTACAACTGGACGATGAGACCGCAGCCGACTTTCCAGCATATTGCTGCTGCCGCAATCCTGGTTTTGTTGATTTCACTGTTATCATTGAATGCAGCCGCGATTTTCCTCCGCAACCGCTTTTCCAAACGGGTATAATACAGGCTAGATATGACCGATAATAACCATTATGCCATCGAAACCCGCGGACTGAACATCTTTTACGATGACTTTCAGGCCGTCAAAGATATTAATCTGCAGATCGATCCAAAACGAATCACTGCCATCATCGGCCCCTCTGGCTGCGGTAAGAGCACCGTTTTACGCGCTTTCAACCGCATGAACGACTTTGTACCATCAGCACATGCCACCGGGGAGGTGATTTTCCACGAACAGAATGTGTATGATCCGGAAGTCGATGCCGTCCAATTGCGGCGGCTGATTGGGATGGTATTTCAGAAACCCAATCCCTTTCCAAAATCGATTTACGACAATATCGTGTGGGGTGCGCGCGTCAACGGATTCCGCGGCAGCAACGACGATCTGGTTGAAGAAACATTGCGCCAGGCTGCGTTGTGGGATGAGGTCAAGGATGATTTGAAAAAATCAGCGTTAGCCCTTTCCGGCGGTCAGCAGCAGCGTTTGTGCATTGCCCGCGCGCTAGCAGTCCGCCCGGAGATCATCCTGATGGATGAGCCGTGCTCCGCGTTGGACCCGATCGCCACCCTGAAGATCGAAGACCTCATGCGCGAGTTGTCGCGGCAATACACCATCATCATCGTGACACACAACATGCAGCAGGCTGCACGTGCCTCTGATATGACGGCATTTTTCACCATGGACGAAGACCGCTCGGGGATCATGGTGGAATACAACGAAACCAGCCAGCTATTCACCAAACCAAAAGATAAACGAACTGAAGATTACATCACCGGGCGTTACGGTTAAACAGCCGAGAGGAGAGAATATCCTATGGCACGTGAAACTCTCAATAAACAACTTGGTCAGGTTCAGGATGAGATCCTCATTCTGGGCAGCATGGTGGAACAAGCCACGCTTTCCGCAATTAACACGCTCAAAACCAGAGATATAAAAGTTGCAAAAACTGTCTTCGAACAGGATCAGATTATCAATGAAAAGCGGTATGCAATCGAAAATGCGATATTGATCCTCATCGCAACGCAACAACCCATGGCGCGAGATTTACGTGCCCTGACTGCGCTCCTCGAGGTCAACACGGAACTGGAGCGCATGGGAGATTATGCCAAGGGCATCGCCAAAGTGACGATCAAAATGGGTGACACAGATATCAACCTGCCCATGGCGGAAATCGAGAAAATGGCGGAACTGGCTGTGAGCATGCTGCATCGCGGATTGGGAGCCTTCATCGATGAAAATGCCAACCTGGCGATAGCGATTCCCAAAGAAGATGACCAGATCGACGATTTGTTTAATACTGCGTACCGCAAGATCCTCAATGAAATGATCGCCAATCCCAGCAGTATTGACAATGTCAATCTTGGGATGTGGGTGATCCACAACCTGGAACGTCTGGCAGACCGGGTATCGAACATCTGCGAGCGGACAGTCTTCATCGCCACAGGTGAATTGTTCGAAATGGACGGTATGGACGAGGACGACCTGAATATTTAAGAAGACGACAAGCGGGGCAGCGATGGGTAAAAAGGCAAATATTAACCTGCAAATATTCGGCGCGGGCATCCTGATGACCCACCTGACCGCTCTGGTGCAGGAGAGCGACGGGGTTCGGGCTGGCAAAGATATCGAGGCGGTGCACCGCATGCGGGTTGCGTCGCGCCGGCTGCGAGCGACCCTGCCTCTTTTCGGACCGCATCTGGCAGGCAAACGCCATCTGCTCTGGATAAAATCCGTTCGAAGCATCACCCGCGCACTGGGCGAGGCCCGCGACAGCGATGTGCAGATCGACCATGTCAATCGCTTTCTCGAAACCCTGCAACCGCCCAACCGGGCTGGTGTACGCCGATTATTGCTGCGGCTGCGCCAACAAAGGTTGGCGCTGCAGCCGAAGGTTTTGAAAGCGCTGGATAAATTCGAAAAGAGCGGACTGGTCAGCGAAATGGCGCAGAAATTGGCACCGTTCGATATCTACCGTGACCGTCTGGACAGCAATGACCCGGTATTGATCGAAATGGCTGACCAGGCGATCCGCACCCGATTGGGCGAGTTTTTAGCCTTCGATGAAATCGTTCCCCAGCCGGATAAGGTTCAGGAATTGCATGCTATGCGCATCGCCGCCAAACGGCTGCGCTATACGCTGGAGACTTTTGCGCCGTTATTCGAAGACGGCCTGAAGACAACGATTAAATCGATGCGCGCCAGCCAGGATATGCTGGGAGAGATCCATGATTCGGATGTGTGGGATGTTACCATGCAAGAGTTCATGGATGAGGAACGACTGCGCACCATCGAGTATTTTGGAACAGCCCGCCCCTATAAGCGGCTGGCGCCTGGGCTGCTGCTGTATCAGGAGGCACGGCGCAGCGAACGCAATTCCATTTACGAAATTTTTACCCAATCCTGGGAGCAATGGAAAAACGAGGGGCTGTGGGATGACCTGACGGCGTTATTGGACGCCCGTCTGGCATCAGTGGCGGTATCCGAAGAACCGGATGAACCTGTGCCGTCTGTGGAAGAAGCAGTTGCAGAGCAAATGGTAAAATCCGAACCAGAGGATAGCCCGGGGGAAGACCAAGACCAGAGCCCGGTTCAATAATTATTAATTTGGCAAACCGTCAATAAGAATCTCTTAGTCTGGCGCGGGCGGTTTTATTCTTACCCGCCAGGGCTAAACCAATGACCACCCAGGGCAGCATGGCGAACAAACCAACCAGACCTGGTCCAGCCATATCGAAGATAAAGTCGACCCAGACCGTGCTGATGCCGGTGATGGCATAGGCATAGATCGCCCACTCCAGCGGGATTTCAGAGGTGGCGCCAGGCTGCTTGATGACTAACTCTGCCAGAATGAGATAGACAACCAGCGCCGAGAAGGTCGTAAGCCACCAGCCCCAGAAATTCTGCAGCGGGATGCCAAAATACGCACCCGGCACCTCCCAAACCCAGTTCCCTCCGGCGACCATCATCGGATCCATGGCCAGATCCCAGGCGGTCATGGCAATCCCGGTCACCGCAGCCACCAGCAACCGCCGGCTGGCCTTTGAGCCGTAGCCGGCGGGAACGACCAGATCGGCGATCAGGTAAGAAGCGTAGATCATCATAAACCAGGCAATGGGAATCAGGATCGGCACCAGACCTAAAAATTTTGGGCCGAGCATGTCGGTATAGTGGTACGGCCCATAGATCCTTCCAGTAGCCACACCGTAGCTTTCGAAGGCCAGGCTCACAGCGGTGACGGTCACAAACATCAAGAGGATGCGTTTCCAGCCCAACCGCTGCCAGCCATGCAGCAAGGCAAAAGCGAACAGGATTAAGGTGTTGACGGGTGTGGTCCAATCCATGACCCGGTTGAAAAACATGGCATTAACCAGGGCAAAACCACTGAGCAGAGCTGTTGTGAATAATAATGCCAGGGTTATATTACGCATTTTCATAAATCTACCCCCTCGATCTGTTTTTTCCAGATAATAGCAAAATTAAAAACGCGGGCAAAGGATTGAACGACCTGTTCGACCACCTGAGCCATTACCGGAACCGGTTCGATCAGGTCTGCCATGGAGACCATTTGAACCCCGTCCAACCCGCAAGCGACGATCCCCTGCCAGTAATCCATTTCCGGCTGGACATTGAGGGCGAATCCATGGCGGGTGACCCCTCGAACGTCCACTTTGACGCCGATGGAAGCGATTTTACCCTCTCGGCTCGCACCCCCCGGGATTTCGGCCGGGCGATGTTTTGGCACCCACACGCCGGTAAGCCCTTCCCGTTGAAACGCCGGAATGCCAAAAAATGCCAAAGTTTGGACCAGAACCATTTCCAACTGGCGCACATAGCCGACGAAATCCGCCTGCGGCAGGCGCTCGCCATGCCAGCCGGGTGCGGCTAACTGCAGCAGCGGATAACCAACCAGCTGCCCCGGACCGTGGTAGGTGATATCGCCGCCCCGGTCGACCTCGACCAGGTCCACGCCGCGCTGCAAACGTTCCTGTTCATCCCAGACCAGATTATCGCGCCCGCCTCTACGACCAATAGTGTACACGTGCGGATGTTCCAGCAGCAGCAGTACGGGAGAACGGGTTCCTTCAGCGATCTGAGCAGCCAGACGATTTTGCAGCTCCCAGGCAGCATGGTATTCAATTAATCCCAGCCACACAACCTCGATGGTTTCTTTATTCGTCTTCATCGATTCCATTTCTTAAGAACAGTAGTCTGGTAAAGGCAACCCTTAATAGATATTACAAACGGCGGAGGGGCGGCAATTCCAGGATGTCTTCGAAAAGATCGCGTTCCACCTTGCCGGTGGAGGGCGGGAATGCCCGAATGTAAAGTTCTTTCGAGGCTATCACTCGGCGCAGCCAGGTAAAGGCTCCACCTGTCAACGAACTGGAGGATTGGCTGGCGTGGCAGGCAGCAGCCTCATCGCGGATGTCAGCCACCGCCCGGTAATTTATGACAGCATGGATGGGAAAATCAACGTCGGCGATGGCAGCCAGGTCGATGTCTTTGTTTTTGCCAAATTTATGCGGGTCGCGGCCCAACAGCCGCATGATACGGATCATCAAACGCATGAAACCCCGCGGGATGGTCTGGTAATACAGTTTTTTCGGCGCAAAAGGTGCCAGTCCATCCATGTCGGGGATGGATGGATCGCTGGCAAAGTCCATGCCCCTGACGGTGGCTTGATGGACAGCAATATGGTCTGGATGGCGGTAACCCCCGATGGGGTCGAAGGTGACCACAACATCCGGCTGCAGGCGGCGGATATGGTAGGCTATTTCATGCGCAACCTGCCGCAGCGGCTGGGCGACCAGTGCCTGCGGGTGGTGATTGTCGGGCGACCCGGGCATCCCGGAATCGCGGTAATCGAGAAAGGTCACTCCCGCCAGGCCCAGCTTCCCAGCTGCGCAGCGCAACTCGGCTTCCCGGCGCGCTGCAATTGACTGAAAGCCGTGCAGCAAGGATTCATCGACATCGCCGGCTTCTCCACGCGTGGCACAAACTAAATAGGTATCCACACCGCGCCGTGAATAATAAGCCAGGGTACCGCCCATGCCAAAGGTTTCATCATCAGGATGCGCCAGGACTGCCAATAAAACCGGCCGGGAAGGTCTGTTTGACGCTGCAGATAAAGTAGCGTGATGGGATTGCGTTGTAGCCGGCTGTGATGGTATCGTCATAGATTTTCCAATATTGAAAAGTTAATAGCGGTTCATGCTCGGGTCAACCTGTTCAGCCCAGGCATTAAGCCCGCCAGCCATGTTGAAAACCTGTCCGAATCCTAATTCGGCCAGCAGTTGTACGCCACGCGCCGAGCGGACGCCGGTGCGGCAGAACAAAACATACTTTTGCGCGGGATCCAGTTCGCTAATGCGATGTGCAAGCCGCTCGATGGGGATATTGAGCGCCTCAGGCAGGGAGGAGATTTGCTGTTCGACCGGGTCGCGCACATCAAGCAATTGAAGCGACTCGCCCTGGCTCAACCAGGCCGCCACCACCACCGGGTCAACATCCCGCCCTGCGCCGGCAAGCCCATCGTGCAGGTTGTAGGCAGGAACCCCGCAAAATTCTTCATAATCGATCAGATGCGTGATGGAGGGACTGGTGCCGCAGACGATGCAGTTGGGATTTTTGCGCAGGTGCACCGATTGCATGGTCATTGCCAACGCATCATAAAGGAGAAGCTTGCCAATCAAAGGCTCACCAACGCCCAGAATGAGTTTGATCACCTCGGCAGCTTGAATGGTGCCGATGGTGCCGGGTAAAATGCCAAAAACACCGGCATCACCGCAGGAGGGCACACTGCCGGGCGGAGGGGGTACCGGGAACAGACAGCGGTAGCAAGGCCCTGAGCGGGCGTCGAACACACTCACCTGCCCCTCGAAGCGGAAGACCGAGCCGTAGACAAAGGGCTTGCCAGTAAATACCGCCAGGTCATTGAGCAGGTAGCGGGTAGGAAAGTTATCAGTGCCATCCACCAGGATATCGTATTCAGCAGCGATGCGTTCGGCGTTTTCCGAGGTGAGCACCTTGTTGAAAATATCCACCTGGATGTAAGGATTGAGGCTGCTCAAGCGCTGGCGGGCGGACTCGACTTTAAGGGTGCCAATTTTTTCGGTGGAGTGGATGATCTGGCGCTGAAGGTTGGAATTGTCGACCACGTCATAATCCACAAGGCCGATACGGCCAATTCCCGCGGCGGCAAGGTAAAGCGCCACCGGCGACCCGAGACCCCCGCTACCGATAATCAATACCGAGGCGTTTTTCAATTTACGCTGACCTTCCAGCCCAACCTCTGGAATCAGCAGGTGGCGTGAATAGCGCAGCAGTTCGGCTTTCGTAAGTGCAGGAAGCATGAGTTCATCCTCCTTAATACAGGCAATGATACCAAATGAAGGGGTGGAAAAGCAAATTTCCAGGTAGGAGGATTAATCCATGTGCAAAGGCGCTTGTCGGCTGCTGGAAAGTGCTTTATTTTGATCCAATCATCCTCAACTGACCGGCAAATAAAATAATTTTATGTGGTTTGAAAGTAACCGCACCAAATTTATGAACGACCCGGGAAAAATTGGATTTGATCGCTGGTGAGAACGATGCGGTAGCGGGCTTTATTATCCTTCACCCGCTGCAACGCTTCATTCACCTTCGACATGGGCATTAACTCGACCTTTGGTGTGATTTCGTGAGCCTGCGCGAAATCCAGCATTTCACGCATGACTGCCCGGCTGCCGATGAACGAACCGGTGATCGAAACCTGGTGGGAAACCAGATCCCGGGTATTGAGGGAAAGATCCGGGAACCCGACCAGAATAAACCGGCCATTTTTCTTCAGGGTATCCATCAGAGGCACCGGATCAAGGTCACCGTGGATGGTGCACAACAAAAGGTCGAAGGCAAATTCATTTTCTTCGAGGATATCCGGTTGCGAAACCATGAAATCGTTTGCGCCGTAAGCCAGGGCTTCCGCCCTTTTCTCCGGGGAACCTGAAATGACTGTGACATCATAGTTCATGCGGCGGGCAAATTGGACCGCCAGGTGCCCCAACCCGCCCATCCCCACAACGGCAAGGTTTTGGCGTGTTGAAGTTGAGTAACGCCGCAAGGCAGAATAAACGGTGATGCCCGCGCACATCAATACCGCCGCTGTTTCCGCCGGCATCCCCTCTGGTAAAAGATAAGCAAATCGGCTGTCAACGATAACGGAACTCGAGAAGCCGCCGTATGGCTCCCAGACCCCTGCATGAGCGATTTTTATGCACAGGTGCTCCTCGCCTTTTAGACACCACTCGCATTTTCCACAGGAGCGCCCCTGCCAGCCGATGCCAACCCGGTCCCCTGCTTTAAGGGCGGTGACGGATGACCCTGATTCGGTGACGAATCCGACGATTTCATGACCGGGGACAAACGGATAGTTTGTGATATCGTAATAGTCGTCGATGGCTTGGATGTCGGTATAACAGACGCCACAATGGGTGATTGCTACTCTAACATCAAGCTCCCCCAACGCAGGGGGTTCATAAGCCATCCTCTCCAGCGTTTCCCCCATCGCTCGCGCTGAATACCCAATCACAGCCGAATTCGACATGATATGCCTGGCTTTCTTCAATTGTGAACGAATAGGAAGATGGATCTGTATACCTTAATTATAATGACATCCGAAGCCATTGTATTAAAATTTTTCTGTCCCACCCTGCCCTCCACGAAATTGGGAAGGAAAAAACAGGCGTAAATCAGATTCAGGGCATTAAAATGTTCGAGTTCAGGCCGCAGAGTAGATTTGCATTAAACCTAATTTTCACGCGCTCATCCCAACCTACAAAAACATTTGATAATGTTACAATAATTCCATGCATGTGATCCTTACGCATGAACAGGCTGACTTTGACGCAATTGCTTCGCTGCTGGCGGCGCGGATTCTCAATGAGCGGGCCTATGCCGTGCTGCCGCGCCGGGTGAACCGCAATGTGCGAGCGTTCCTGAACCTGTATGGCGCGGAACTGCCGTTCGTCGAGGCGCGCGACCTGCCTTCGGAACCCATCGAAACCATCACGCTGGTCGATACCCAGTCGCTCATCACACTGAAAGGCCAGAACAAAAAAACCAGAGTACATGTGGTCGACCATCACCAGCTGCGTGATGACCTGCCCGCGGATTGGACAATCGTCAATGACCGGTTAGGCGCCTGCACCACCATTCTGGCCGAGGATATTCGCGACCACAACGGCCCGCTCAGTGTTTTACAGGCGACCACGCTGCTGCTCGGTATCTACGAAGATAGCGGGTCATTAACCTATATCAGCACTACCTCACGGGATGTTCGGACTGCGGCGTATTTGCTCGATCAGGGCGCCAGCCTGCGCATCGCTACGGATTTTCTCAACCCGCCCCTTTCAGAAGAGCAGCGGGAAATTTACAACACATTGCTGCAATCCGCTGAGACCGTGAACATCCATGGACAAAATATCGTCATCGCCTGCACTGAAGCTCAAAGCCTGAACGAGGAAATCTCGAGTATCGCTCACAAGCTGCGCGATCTATTGGACCCGGATGCTTTGTTTTTACTGGTGGGAACTGCCGAGGGGGTGAGATTGGTGGCTCGTTCCACCACCGACCGGGTCAATGTGGCTGAAGTGGCAGCCCGGTTCGGCGGCGGCGGGCACGAGCGAGCCTCGGCAGCGCTGGTGCGGCAGGCCGATATTGAATCAGACGCGCCAATGCCCATCACCCAGGCCTATCAAAAATTGCTGGCCTTGCTGCCGGAGGTCGTGGAGCCTGCCCTGACCGTTGGCAGGATTATGTCGAGAGGCGCACGGGTGCTTTCGCCTGAGACTTCAGCCCAGGAGGCTGGAAAACTGATGCAGCGCTACGGATATGAAGGCTATCCGGTCGTCAAAGACAATCGGGTAATCGGGCTGCTCACACGCCGGGCGGTCGACCGGGCACAGTCTCATCGATTAAATTTGCCAGCCGCCAGCCTGATGGAAGCCGGTGAAATCACCGTTACCCCCCGGGATACCATCGAGCACTTACAGCGTTTGATGGCAGAAACCGGCTGGGGTCAGGTGCCTGTAGTGGATTCGGAGGATGGTCATGTCATTGGTATCGTCACCCGCACTGACTTGCTGAAAACCATCGGCAGTGGTGAAGCCCTGCTCGCGGAGCGCAATAACCTTGCCGAACGTCTTGAAGCAGCCTTACCGGAAGTTCGGATTCGCTTCCTCAAGGCTATCGCGGAACAGGCACATAAAAATCACTCACCGATCTACATTGTCGGCGGTTTTGTACGGGATTTAATCCTCGACCTTCCAAGCATGGATTTCGATCTGGTGGTCGAGGGTGATGCAATTCAGCTGGCGAAGGTCATGGAAGAAATGTACGGCGGCCGGGTTGCCAGCCACAGCCGTTTTGGCACTGCCAAATGGCAGATCAGTGATATCCGCGAGTCCCTTGCTAACAGGTTTGCAGACGGGCAAGGCACCGACGAAAATGACTTGCCGGAGACGCTGGATTTTATCAGCGCACGCACGGAATTCTACAATTACCCGACAGCATTGCCGACAGTCGAACGGGGCAGCATCAAACTCGACCTTCACAGGCGCGACTTTACCATTAATACCCTGGCTCTGCGGCTGGATGGGCGACATTACGGCGATTTGTATGATTACTGGGGCGGGTTGAACGACCTGCAAAAGGGATTGGTACGGGTGCTGCATTCGCTCTCGTTTGTAGATGACCCAACCAGAATGCTGCGGGCAGTACGGTTCGAACAGCGTTTTGATTTTGAAATCGAAGCCCGCACCCGGCAGTTGATGGAAGAAGCCCACGACCTGCTGAAACAGGTTTCAGGCGACAGGCTGCGGCATGAATTCGATTTACTCATGTCTGAATCACAGCCGGTGAATGGATTTTCCCGGCTGGCTTCGCTTGGCTTGCTCGAAGCGATTCACCCGTTGTTTAGTTGGACACCTGAAATCTCTGCTGCAGTTCATGCAGTTTTGAAGGACCCTCTGCTCCCGGGCTGGGATTTACCCGAAAGCCTGGGCAATGTGCCAATCCGGCGTGTGCTGGCATACCTGGTTTGGTTTGGTCAATTCCCCGATGATGTTGGGCAAAGCATTGCTCACCGGCTGCGCCTGTCGCATCACCTGAGCGTTGCAATTAAAGAAGTCCGGGAGAATCTTGATAAATTGTCGGACCTAGTAGATCGCTCTCCCAGCCGTGTGGTTGCGGTGCTGGATGAGATCTCGCTGCCAGTGCTTTATGCAATTAACACCTTGTCTAGCACCCCGGAGATATGCAAAGTGCTCGAGCAATACGTCACCCGCTGGCGGCATGTGCAGCCCAAGGTAGATGGGTACGCATTACTGGCAATGGGGCTTGATCCTGGCCCGGCTTACCGGCAGATTTTGTGGGCGTTAAGGGCAGCCTGGTTGGACGGGAAGATCAGTACACCAGAACAGGAATCAGCCTTGCTGCAGCAGATGTTAAATAGCTTCCAACCTTAACACAGGTGCAACGAATGGATACTCGAATATCCGCTAAATGGGTACAGGATGTCCAGATCCGTGAGGCCGAATTCGCCGATCTGCCAGCCATGGAGTGGGAGGGGGAATTCAAGCATTTCCGCAATTTGTACGCGGAGGCTTATCGTCGCACACAGCGCCATCTTGGTGTAATCTGGCTTGCCCTCCTGCCGCAAAAAGGATTGATCGGTCAGGTTTTTATCCAATTGAACAGCGAGCGGCCGGAAATGGCAGATGGAAAAGACCAGGCATATCTGTACGGATTTCGTATCCGTCCGTCCTACCGCGGTCAGGGGTTGGGGACGCGGATGATGACCCATGTCGAGGATGATTTACGCTGGCGCGGGTTCACCCGCCTGACGTTGAATGTGGCTGTAGATAATCTACAGGCGCAAAATCTGTATGCCCGTCTGGGATACGAGGTTGTGGCACCCGAACCTGGTATCTGGTCTTATGTCGACCACCTGGGTCGCCGCCGGTGGGTGGAGGAACCCGCCTTCCGGATGGAAAAACACCTGTAAGGATCAGCGATCCATTAAATACTCGTATAATGCGGCTCCTTCCAGGCCGTCGCCGATCGCTGATCTTCCATCTGCCAGACGAAACCACAGGCTTTGCATTTCACCTGCAGACGAAATAAAGTTCACCTGGATATAGCCCTCCTGCGGTCCAGGCAAGGTGTTTTTGGGAATATCCTCAACAAATCGGATGGTTTCCTCAGCAATCCTGCCAAGTGAATCCTGGTCCTTAAAATCCGTGACCGGAACTTTGAAATATAGATCGGTCTGCATGGTGATGAAACGATCGATGCTGCCATCTGCCAGAACGCAATTCTCGCCATAAGCAGCTGCCGCCACCTCAGAAGCTCGTATTTCGAACTTAATGAGTTTCTTCTGCAATTCAGCAGTGACCTCCGGCAGAGGTTGAGTCGCCCAACCATAAGAACACTGGGGATCATCGCCAAGTGATTTTTGCTGTTGCGGGCTAATGAGCTCCGCCAATTGGGGCAGGTTGCCGGTGAAATAGAGCGCTGCCACAGCAGCCAGAATCAGAACTACCAGAATTATAATTATTCGCTTCATAAGCCCCTTCTTTCAAGCCATAACCAGACTGACGGACCGCGAGTGCCTTCTTGCCCATCCACCCGGCGGATCATGCGAAAACGACTGGAAACCTCGGAGATATCTTGCTCGCTTAACCCGTGGTCCATGCTTTCCGAGGGGTTCCAACAATGTCCGTATAACATCCAGCAGCCATCCAGTGCCAAAATTTTTAAAATGGAATCCATCGCAGCCCTTTTACCAGCGGGTGACAGCTGGTGAAAACAACCGATATCTAGAATGTAATTATATTCTCCCTTCGCTTTTGTCAAGCGGGTTGCGTCATCGACCCAGACATTTGGGGGAAAACCAGCTTTGCGTAAGCGCTGGCGGGCTTTGAAAACAGCCAGCCAGGAAAAATCTACACCATTACCCTGCCAGCCCTTCTGCATCAGATAGAGCAAATTCGTACCGGTACCACAGCCAATATCAAGCGCACGCCTGGGCGGGTGCTGCTCTACGAATTCAACGACCTCCGGGGGGACGATCCCGGTATCCCACCGTGGTTTTCCGAGTAGATAGAGCAGGAAGAATTTAATCCGTTTCATCCGGCTATTCACCCCCCACGGTCTGCCGAACTCGATCAACGTCCAAACCACCGACCTCGCGCCATTGTTCATTCCCCTGCTCGTCGAAAAGGATGAAGGTAGGGGTGTATTCGAACCGGTACTGAGAGGCGATTTCCTGCCCGGCCTGTGTGTGAATGTCCACCCGTAATACAATCAAGCGCTCACCCATTTCCTGTTCCAGCCCATCCACGACAGGCTTCATGGCGGTACAACCCAGTCAATACGGAGAGAGAAACTCGAGTAAAACAGGGCTGCCAGCCCCAATCTGCTGCCGGATCTGATCAGCAGTGACCGCCTGCCCGGAGGGGTGCAATACCACCCAGGCAGTCGCCAGCAGTAAAACCAGAATACCAAGCAAAAGCCCGTTGCGCACTCGATTTTTGCGCCGTGCAAGCAGTAAGGCGGCCACGATTAACAGGAGCAAACCGCCTATAATGAAGGAGAATTGGTTGAATATTCGATCCATCAGACACCTGTCACCTGTTATAATAGGGGGTGTTTCGCTGGCTCCATGATGCTTACTTTGACAGGAACCATGTTCAACCTTAAATATAATACGAGGTTGACACCATCTCTTCTATAAAAGGTTGGGTTAATGAAAGAGTATACCACTGAGTCTATCCGTAACATTGCTCTGGTCTCTCACAGCAGCGCGGGCAAAACCATGCTGGCTGAGGCCTTCCTCCACGTTAGCGGCGGTTCCACCCGCCTGGGTCGTATTGAAGACGGCAGCACCGTTTCCGATTACGATGAACAAGAAATCAAACGTGGAATTTCACTGTACACCACGGTTATACCAGTGGAGTACAACAACACCAAAATCAATGTTCTTGACACGCCAGGATACACAGACTTTGTCGGGGAAGTGGTATCGGCACTGCGCGTGGTGGACGGGGCAATGATACTAATCGATTCCGTTTCGGGGGCGGAGGTCGGCACTGAAATCGCGCTGAATTATGTCAATCAGTTCAACCTGCCGCGATTTATTGTTGTCAATAAAATGGACCGCGAAAATGCCAACTTCCAAAAAGCCCTGGAATCCCTCAAAGAATACACCGATATACGCATGGTACCTGTCCAGATCCCCTGGGGAGAAAAAGCCGGCTTCCAGGGAGTGATCGATCTGCTGACGATGAAAGCCTATAAAAATGAAGGCAAGACCGTGGTTGAAATCCCGGCCGAGTACAAAGACGCCGCCGAAGAAGCCCACTTTGCCCTGGTGGAAGCCGCGGCGGAAGGCGAAGACTCGCTGCTCGAGAAATACCTGGATAGCGGCGAATTATCAAGCGAAGAAATCATCCGCGGGTTCAAGGCTGTGGTACAAAACGGCAGCTACGCCCCGGTATTTGTCAGCGCTGGCGGGCATGAAATTGGCGTTACCCCGCTCCTGGATGCTATTGTTAACCTCTTCCCCTCACCCGCCGATATTGCTCCGGTGAAGGCTGAAAGCAAGCATGGTGAGGAGGAGATAAAAGCCAACGATGCGGGACCTCTGGCACTCTATGTCTGGAAGACAACCGCTGACCCTTTTGTCGGCAAACAAACCTTCTTCCGGGTCTATTCGGGGATGGTTACTTCCGACAGCCGTGTTTGGAATCATACCAAGGGTATCGAAGAGCGTTTTGGCACCATAAGCATACCGCATGGCAAAGATACCGTTGCGGTTAAAGTCATCCACAGCGGTGATATCGGAGTAGTCCCCAAACTGTCTGAAACCGTAACCGGCAACACGCTGGGAGATAAAGCCCACCCGCTCATCCTTCCGCTGCCCAACTACCCACACGCGCTTTACCGCGTTTCCATCACACCCAAGACGCAGGCTGACTCGACCAAGATCAGCCCGACCTTGACCCGCCTTTGCGAAGAAGATATGACTCTTTCCTGGCACATGGAACCTGCCACCAACCAAACCATTCTACAGGGTATGGGGGATCAGCATATCGATGTTGCCATCAAACGCGCTGAGTCCAAATTCCAGGTCAATTTCATTGTAGGCGAACCCAAGGTGCCTTACCAGGAAACGATTACCAAAAAAGCCTCGGCTATGTACCGTCACAAGAAACAGACTGGCGGCTCAGGTCAATTTGGCGAGGTTCATTTACGGGTGGAGCCGCTGGGAGATAAGGAGTTCGATTTTGCCTGGGAGGTATTCGGGGGTGCCGTTTCGCAATCCTATTCCACGTCGATCCAAAAAGGGATCCATAGTGTAATGAAGGAAGGCGTTATCGCCGGTTACCCCGTGCGCGGGGTATTGGTTGCCATTACCGACGGCAAGGAACACCCGGTCGATTCAAAGCCGGTTGCCTTCGAAATCGCCGGTCGAGAAGCGTTCAAACTGGCCTTCAAAGACGCCAGCCCGGTACTCTACGAACCAATCATGAATGTGCAGATCACAGTGCCGGAAGATCATATGGGTGATGTCCTTGGCGATTTGAACACCCGGCGCGCACGCGTGCAAGGGATGAACAGCGAAAAGGGCCGCTCGATCATCTCGGCAACCGTTCCGCTGGCAGAGATGCTGCGGTATACGACCCAATTGCGCTCGCTTACCGGCGGTCGTGGGATTTTCGACATGGAATTTGCCAGTTACGAAATTGCCCCTGCACATATCCAGGCTGAGATCGTGGCAGCCCGGCAGAAGGAAATAGCTGAGAAGAAGGAAGAATGATTTTCCTTGATTAACGATTGTTCAATTCCGTCCTGAAGGGCGGAATTGAATTTTAACCCTAGGAAACCATTGGATGCCTTGATGCATTGATGGTGTGTAAAGCCGAAGATATTCCTGGCATACCTGAATGCAGGGGGGAGCTTGAATTCGTGGATTTATGGCTACACTCAGCATGACATTCTTTATAAGATTACCAAATTGCTTCGCCTGGGCCGGGAAGGATGCGATAAAATTGAACCCTATAAGTGCCGCTATGGATAGAGACCCGCTTGAAATTCTCTGGGATAGTCTGCTTTCACGGAACGAAAAGCAAATTCGCGCTGCCTATGAAAGGTTGGATCCCGCCTCCCGAAACGAGGTTATGCAGCATTTACTGCGCATGTCAACGGAAGAAGGCTGGCACCCGGAACAACGCAAATCGGCACAATCAGCTTTGCTTGCGCTGTCATCGCCGACGAAGCCAGAGAAATGACGGAGAAGCTATGCACATCCATGAACTAACCGAAGCGATGCACCGTTTCGTCGAGGCGAAAGGCTGGTATGAACCCACCAGCCCCAAACCACAGACACTGCGGAATATTGCCATTTCTTTAAGTCTGGAATCGAATGAAGTGCTGGAGCATTTTCAATGGAGCGAAGATCAGTTTGACCGAGCGGAATTAGCCGGCGAACTGGCGGATGTGGCGCTCTATATGTTTCAATTATCCAGCCTGGCTGGAATCGACCTGGAACAAGCCATCCTGGACAAGCTGAAGCAAAACTACCAGCGAAGCTGGGACACGGATGAAGTAAAATAAAAGCTTGCGAGCAGCAGAATGAATATCACAGTTTTTGGCAGTGGAAGACCACAACCCGGCGACCCGGATTACAACCTGGCAATGCAGCTTGGGCGAATGATCGCGCAGGCGGGTCATACCGTATTGACGGGAGGGTACGTAGGCACGATGGAGGCTGTTTCCCGCGGGGCAAACGAAGCCGGCGGGCATGTGATCGGCGTCACCTGCGAAGAAATCGAAAATTACCGCGCCGGCGGGGCGAATCCGTGGGTGATCGAGGAGTGGCGCTGCCGGACCCTGCTGGAACGGCTTGACCAACTCATCCATAAATGCGATGCCGCTATGGCCTTGCCCGGCGGGGCAGGAACCCTCACGGAAATTACCCTTTATTGGAACCTGCTGATCATCAAGGCCACTCGGCCGAAACCTCTGGTGCTGATTGGCGAAGGTTGGCGCACGGTTTTCGATGAATACCGCCGAAGTTTAGGCCGCTACACTACCGACCCTGATTGGAACTGGCTGATTTTTGCCGCCGACAACGCATTAGCGTTGCAGCTGGCGACCAATCACAAATAATCGCCCTAATTATATTGATCAAAGGTTAGACCTTATTTTCAATCGATCGGAACTCAACCAAACGTATGAATACAGACAAACTTCCTACCCGCAGTGAAAATTATTCAGAATGGTACAACCAGCTTATTCAACGCGCCGAGCTGGCCGATTACGCCCCGGTGCGCGGCTGCATGGTGGTTCGGCCGTACGGCTGGGCACTCTGGGAAAACATTCAGGGCGCGCTGGACCGCAGATTCAAAGAAACCGGGCATAGCAATGCCGCTTTTCCCTTGTTCATCCCCATGTCCTTTCTGGAAAAGGAAAAGGAACATGTGGAAGGATTTTCGCCCGAGCTGGCAGTCGTCACCATCGGCGGCGGGGAAAAGTTGGAAGAACCGCTGGTGGTGCGCCCGACATCCGAGACCATCATCGGTTATATGTATTCCAAATGGATCAAATCCTACCGTGATTTACCGGTGCTGATCAACCAGTGGGGCAATGTGGTGCGCTGGGAGATGCGAACGCGCTTGTTTCTGCGCACTTTGGAGTTCTACTGGCAGGAAGGGCATACTGCCCATGCCACTGCTGAAGAAGCAGTCGAAGAAACGGTGCGCATGCTCAACGTTTATACCGATTTCGCAGTCAATGAGGCAGCGGTGCCGGTAATTCCCGGACGCAAAAGCGAGGCGGAAAAGTTCGCGGGGGCATCGGAATCATACACGATCGAAGCCATGATGGGAGACACCCGCGCCTTACAGGCGGGCACATCGCATTTTCTTGGACAAAATTTTGCCAAAGCATTTGATATTCAATTCCTGGATCCTTCCAATCAGCTGCAGTATTGCTGGACCACCTCCTGGGGGCTTTCAACCCGTTTTATCGGAGCGATCATAATGACACACGGCGACGATCAGGGATTGGTAATGCCGCCGCGGCTGGCTCCCATTCAAGTGGTGATTGTCCCGATCTTCCGGAATGACGCGGAACAGGCCAAAGTCATGCCTGTGGCTGAGGCGGTGAACCGTCAGTTGGCGCAGTTCCGGGTCAAGTTGGATGCCCGCGGCGAGGTGACTCCCGGCTTTAAATTCAACGACTGGGAGATGCGCGGTGTTCCGCTGCGCGTTGAAATTGGACCAAAAGATGTGGACAACGGAGTGGTAACGATTGCCCGCCGTCACCTGCCGGGCAGGGAAGGCAAATCGACCCTGCCGCTTGAGGGTGATCTGGCTGCCAGTATTCAGGCGGTGCTGGATGAAATTCAGGCTGCGATGCTCGAGAAGGCACGCAAATTCCGCGATGAACACATCTTTGAGCCAAAGGATTACACCGAACTAACAGAAATAGTTCAAAACGGCTGGGCGTATGCATATTGGTGCGGCAGCGCAGAATGCGAGACAAAAGTAAAGGACGATACCAAAGCCACCACCCGATGCATCCCGCTCGACCAGGCGGACGATCAGCCTGGGGAATGCATCGTTTGCGGGCAACCTGCCCGTAAAAAGGTGTATTTTGCGCGATCGTACTAAAATAGGAACATGCCAGCGGTACAGCTCATCCAGCTAAATCAACAGATCAATGCTTTGACACAGCATTTCGCGGATCCAATTGCCTTCCGCAACGAGGTCGAAATGCTGCTGGTTCGCTATGCCGATTTGACGTACAAGCCGGGGCAAGCGGTACGGCAGAGCAATTTAGCCGCTTCCAGCTACCGCACCTCCCCCATCGTTCTGCGAAAGCTCGCGCAGCGGATGGCAGGATTGGCTGCCCACAATCCCGAACTTGCATTGGCAACGGCGGACCATGTTTGGCAGGCGGAACAGGCGGAAATGCGGCAGTTGGCAGCGGTGTTGATCGGTAATTTGCCGGCAGAATTTTCAGGTGAGGTGTTGAAGCGGCTGCAAGCATGGACCGTTCCAGGAATCGATGTCAGTCAGATGGGGAGCCTGTTCGAACAATGTTCCATTCAGCTGAGGCATTCAGAGCCAAACCAATTATTGGAAATCGTCCGTTCCTGGCTGGATGCCCCGGATATTGGAATGGTGCGGCTGGGGGTGATCGCAATCACCACTCTGGTGAGCGACCATGATTTCGAGAACCTGCCAGCAGTTTACAATGCCATCAGTCCGTTGCTGGTCATCCCCCATGACGAACTGAAGCATGAACTACGAGCCCTGCTGGTTCAGCTCGCGCGCCGTTCGCCCACCGAGACCGGTTATTTCCTGCGTCAGGTGATGGGATCGAACCCTTCACCAGAGCTTACCCGTCTGGTGAGGCGCGTGTTGCCGGAATTCCCGGAGGAGATTCAAAACCGTATACGTGGTTTGCTGTTTGCCTTCCAGCGGGAATAAAGGATCACATGGTAGTGGTGCCCCACCCCTCCACCTTTCGCCCCTGGATGATATTTCCACAAAACGGACATATTCTGGTATAATCCCAACCATGACTGGACCTGTTCGCGGTCGATGCTGCGGACATGGAGACCTGCCAGAATCAAAAACAAGGAGTTGCAGACGTCATGGGTTTAACAAAGGAAGCAAAAGAAAAGGTAATTGGCCAGTACCATCGCCACGACAGCGATACTGGATCACCAGAAGTACAGATTGCACTGCTCACCAACCGCATTACGCAATTGACTGAGCACTTGCGCAGCAACAAGCACGACGAATCGTCGCGCCGCGGGCTGCTCAAACTGGTGGGACATCGCCGCCGCCTTCTGGTGTATCTACGCAGTAAAGATCTGGCAAAATACCAGGCAATCGTCGAGCAGTTGAAACTGCGCTACCGATAAGAGGATGAGCGAATAGATGAGTAGATGGCGAACCATTACCATCTACTCATTTTCTAACTTGAACGTTAGATGTAGTTCGACTGCGACAAACCAATATTTTTTTATTTACCCCTGGGGTTGGGAATTGAAACCTGATGAGGATGTACTCCTCCACAGCTTTCAGTCCCTAACCGGGTGGGGGTAAGAGAGGACATCATGAACAAACCTGAATCAAGGCAGTATACTGCCCAGGTCGGTGGTACCACGATTACCATCGAAACAGGCAAGCTGGCTCAACAGGCCGGCGGAGCCGTCACCCTGCGATTGGGTGACTCAATCATTTTTGCCGCTGCAACCATGGGCGGCATCCGGGAAGGCATTGACTTCTTCCCGCTAACCGTTGAATACGAAGAACGCATGTACGCAGGCGGCCGTATTCCCGGTTCGTTTTTCCGCCGGGAAGGGCGACCCTCGGAAGAAGCCATCCTCATTGGCCGGCTGACCGACCGCCCGCTTCGACCGCTGTTCCCCAAGAACATGCGCAACGAAGTCCAGGTGATTATGTTTTCGGTATCAGCCGATATGGAAAACTCTCTGGATATTTTGGCGATCAATGCCGCATCCGCAGCATTGATGATTTCCGACATTCCCTGGGGTGGACCTATCGGTGCTGTCCGTGTTGGCCGGGTGGATGGTGAATTTGTCATCAACCCGACTGTCGAGCAGCGAGAAAAATCCGACCTCGATTTACGGCTGGCCGGCACCCGCGAAGCCATCCTGATGGTGGAATGCGGCGCGAATGCGCTGCCCGAAGATGTTATGGTCAACGCCCTCACCTTTGGTCACCAGTCGCTGCAGCCGTTGATCGACATCCAGGAAAAAATGGCCGCTGAAATCGGCAAGGCAAAACGCGAAGTCGAAATCAAAACGCTGGATGCAGCACTCGTTGACCAGGTTCGCCAACGCGCCGCGGCTGCATTGGAAGCAAAACTCGATGCCCCGCACATGAAAGCAGAACTGTACAACGGAATCGATGAACTGCGCGACACCGTCGTGGCTGAACTCGCTGCCGCAGATGAGGCTCTCAAACCAGCCGTGGCAGAGGCCTACGAAGAAGTATTGAAAGAGGTTGTGCGCCGCCGGATCGTCGAGCGCGGTTTGCGCCCT
>JAJZTR010000193.1 GCA_021848775.1 Chloroflexota bacterium
GGTCATTGAAGACGATGGCCTGGGGTTTGAGATCAATGATGCTAATGGTGAAGGCCATCTGGGATTGCTAGGGATGCGCGAGAGAGCCGAATTGCTAGGTGGACGTTTTACAATTGAAAGCAATCGGGGAAAAGGAACAAGCGTTTTTGTCGAAATCCCCTTAGTCCCTGAGGAGAAATATGGTGGCAATTAAGAATCGTATCCTGCTTGCGGATGACCATGCCATTTTGCGTTCCGGCCTTCGGTTCATGCTCTCTGCCCAGGATGACTTAGAAATCGTTGGAGAGGCATCGACAAGTACTGAAGCATTGGCCCAAAGCGAGGCGTTGCAGCCGGATCTTATTTTATTGGATCTGAGCATGCCGGGTCTGGGTGGATTGGGTATTTTGCCCATACTTCGCAGGCTTGTACCGTCAGTGAAAATAATAATATTGACGATGCACGATGAGAAACATTACATGCTTCAAGCGCTGCAGAACGGAGCCTCTGGCTATGTCTTAAAAAACGCCGCGGACACCGAATTGATAACTGCCATCCGAGCCGTTCTTGGGGGAGAAATGTACGTTCATCATTCTATGATGCGATTTTTAATTGAGGATGTTCTCCCAAACCGAGATCAACCAAATGAAAATGACCGATGGATTCTGTTGAGCGAAAGAGAGCAAGAAGTCCTTCACCTGGTTGCACTTGGTTTTACCAGTGCAGAGATTGCGGAAAAACTCTCCTTAAGTCCAAAAACCATTGAGACATATCGAATGCGGGGTATGGAGAAGCTTGGGCTTCGCAACCGAGCAGCTTTGGTTCATTACGCGCTTAGCCGAGGCTTAATCATCAACAAATAATTAATTACTGTGGGGTTTTTCCCTACAGGTTCAAGAAAACAATCATACTTTTCCTGCTGTAAATTGTACGTCCATTAAGCTAAAGTGAATGTAGCAGAAATGCATTCCCCGTTAAGTTGATGGAATACAACCAAATCCTCAGGAGGAAAGTTATGGCCGAAGAGCGTAAGCAGCCTTCCGTGACACGGAGAGGCTTCCTCAAAATTCTGGGGGTCGGTGGGACAGCAGCAGTCGCTTTGAACCGGATATCCCCAGTAGAGCCGGTTCACGCCGATTATTTAGCTGTCTCATCACCACCCAGCCCTGTACCTGGCGTCGGACCAGATGCGGATGTTTTGATTCGGATGCAGGAGGAACTCCGCCGGGCGTTGGAAAAGAAACCTTCTGAACGGCGGTGGGTAATGGTTATCGACCTACGCAAATGCGTGGGTTGCCATGCCTGCACCGTCGCATGTATTGTGGAAAATAAACTCCCGCCCGGGGTCGTCTACCGCCCCGTATTGGAAAAAGAGATTGGCACCTATCCAAATGTCTCACGATTGTTCGTGCCGCGGCCTTGTATGCAATGCGAAAATCCCCCCTGCACTCCTGTCTGTCCGGTTAATGCCACCTATACAAATGAAGAAGGGGTGGTGGTGGTTGATTACGATCAATGTATAGGCTGTCGGGCATGTCTCACTGCTTGCCCCTATAGCGCTCGGACTATGGATTTCGGATATACCTACACCGAAAACACTCCCGTTGCAGCGGGGTTGATCGTCGGAATGGATACCGCGGATGCTTACGAACGCGCAACCAATTATGAATACAGTAAAAACTACGACCGATTAAACGATCACGGGGCACCGATTGGTAATGCTCGCAAATGCCACTTCTGCCTGCATCGATTGCGAGAAGGACAACTGCCCGCATGCACGACTTCATGCATTGGTCGGGCAACCTTTTTTGGCGATGCTAATGATCCTACCAGCCTGGTAGCAGAATTGATTTCAAAACCCAACACGATGGTACTTAAAGAAGAGTTGGGTACGCGGCCCCGTGTTATCTATCTGGTTTAAGAAGGGAGCGGCAAAATGAGCAAGGGTTCTCGTTTAAAAACGTTTTTATATATATTGGGAGCTATCGTTCTCCTGGTTGGCCTGTGGGGAGTTTACATGCGTTTCTCGGTCGGCGAACGGGAAGCCAATTATGGTTCCTATATAACCTGGGGGTTGTGGGTCGCGATGTATATCTTCTTCTCAGGTGTGGCGACTGGCTCCTTCATGGTTGCTGCTCTGGACCATTTACTAAACGTCAAGTTGTTTAAAGGCACCGGTACGGTTGCCTTATGGGTCACAGTTGTTACTCTCCCAGCAGCTCTGGTAACGATCGGAATGGATCTGGGCCATATGGAGCGGGTCTGGAAAGTGTTCACCCAGCCGAACTTTAACTCACTGCTTGCACAGCTAGTATGGGGTTATTCAATTTTTATGATTATTTCTCTCATTTCCCTTTGGTTGGCAATCCAATCGGCAAAAGGAAAAATAATATCGATTGGTTTGCTCCGTACGATGATGGGAATTGGCTTATTCCTGGCAATTTTCCTCAGCGGTGGTATTGGTGCCTTTTTGGGACTCAATGCTGGAAGGGAAAGCTGGAACTCTGCGATGCTACCTGCCCAATTCCCCATCTTCTCATTGATGTCCGGTATTGCGGTGATGATGGTTGTTATTGGTTGGTTTTTGCCCAGGCAAGATGAACGCCGTTCAAAGCAGTTGCGCGTGCTGGCGATCGCTATGACTATCCTGCTGGCGGTGAAAGCCTTCTATCTGTGGACTGACTATTCTCAAGCTCTTTACAGTGGATCACCCACAGCCCGCCAAGTCGTTGAGATTATATTGTTTGGTCAATATGGGTGGGTGTTCTGGGTTCTACAACTAGGCGCTGGAATGCTAGTCCCATTTGTACTTCTGGTCTTGCCCCGCTTTTCCCGAAGCAGACTATGGGCAGGTATTATTGGTCTCCTGATTTTGATTGGGATGGGAATCGCCAGAGCTAATATTGTATTCCCGACTTTGGCCACGCCTGAGTTGGAGGGATTGGCAACGGCCTTTACCGGGCCGCATTTGGGGTTCGACTACTTTCCCAGTGTAATGGAATGGGCTGTGGTATTAGGCGTAATCGGAGCTTCAACCCTGGCCTTCTTAATCGGGATAGATTTTCTCCAACTCTTCCCTGAAAAATCTCAGGAGGTGACACAATGACCAAAACGAAAATTTCCACACCTGCAGGTGTATCCCGGCGTGATTTTATTCGCGGCGCTGGAATGGTAGGAATCTCTACGGCCTTTTTAGGTATAACCCCTGGTTATTTAATGGCGCAAGCAGATGGCGCTGAAAATAGCGCAATCCCGCTGAATTCACAAGAAAACCAGATTTATTCCGTATGTCTACAGTGCAACACTGTCTGCGGAATAAAAGTTAAATTAAATGATGGTGTGGCAGTTAAGATCGATGGCAATCCCTACAGTCCTTGGACGATGACGCCGCATCTTAACTTCGACACGCCATTTGCTCAGACCGCCACTGTCGAAGGCGCGATCTGTCCTAAAGGCCAGGCCGGACTTCAAACCGCATACGATCCTTACCGTATCGTCAAAGTGCTCAAACGAAAACCAGGTACCCGTCGCGGAGAGAATCATTGGGAGACCGTACCTTTTGATCAGGCTCTGCAGGAGATAGTAGATGGTGGCGATTTATTTGGCGAAGGAAATGTGCCTGGTCTTAAGGAATCTTATGCATTAACTGACTCGACAGTTGCCAAAGCTATGGCCGACGCAGTCAAGAAAATCCTAAGCGAAAAAGACCTGGACAAGAAAAATGCCCTGGTCGCCGAATTCCAAACCACCTTTGTTGCCGATTTGGATAAATTGATAGACCCTGCTCACCCCGACTTCGGTCCCCGCAATAACCAGGTAATTTTTAATTGGGGTCGTCTAAAGGGTGGCCGCAGCGATCTAATCAACCGTTTTTTTCGCGATGGGTTTGGTACAACCAATACCCACGGGCACACGACCGTTTGTCAGGGCTCGCTATACTTTACCGGTAAAGCCATGTCCGAAAAGTACCAAGACGGAAAATGGACCGGCGGCGATAAGTTCTACTGGCAAGGCGATATTCGGAACAGCGAGTTCATCATTTTTGTGGGGGCCTCACCTTTTGAAGGCAACTATGGTCCACCGTTACGCTCTGCCAAAATCACGAACGGCGCGGTAGATAATGGGGTTAAGTATGTAGTGGTAGACCCGCGTCTATCCAAAACAGCGGGTAAAGCCTGGAAATGGCTTCCAATCAAACCTGGTATGGAAGGCGCCATGGCTCTGGCACTTATCCGCTGGGTAATAGACAACGAGAAATTTGATGCCACCTACCTCTCAGCGGCCAACAAAGCTGCCGCTACGAAAGCAGGCAACCCCACCTGGACTGAAGCCGCCTGGCTTGTCAAATTGGATAAGGATGGCAAACCCACCTCTTTCCTGCGTGCCAGTGAACTTGGGCTGAAGGAAAAGGAAACACGTCCGATGGTAAGCGACCCAGCAAAGACCTACGATTTTGACTACTTCGTCACACTTGTAGACGGTGTCCCGGTCGCATTTGACCCATACGCCGAAGAAGAAGGGCAAGAAGCAATTGGCGACCTCTTTGTCGAAAACGTTCAGTTGGGTGAGTTTACGGTAAAGTCTAGCCTACAGATCATCGCCGAAGCTGCCCGGGAGTATACCATCGAAGAGTGGGCGGAGTTGTGCGGGCTAAATGCAGCGGACCTGACCATGTTGGCTCAGGAGTTTACCAGTCATGGAAAGAAAGCCT
>JAJZTR010000023.1 GCA_021848775.1 Chloroflexota bacterium
TAGGATGGGGTATCGCTGCGTTATTTTTAGTTTTAGTTCTCGGCTTCGGGTACATCCTCCTGAGAACGCCTGAACCTGTAACGACACCCTAGTCATCCTGCGTAAAGGTACATTCAAACAACTGAGCATCATCTGCCGTCGGATAAATAAGCGTCGCTGCGATGCGTTGGTATTCCATCCACCCATAATTCCGTGGTCAGACGAATATCCGGTGAAAAGGTTTTGTTTAGCAGGCAGGTACCGGCACCTCCAGGCCATTAATATGACCCTTCTTCCCACCTGAGTCACATCCAGGAAAATGGTCCCTAGCTTATATTGAAGGCAGGCTTAATCAGCCTGTTGTTTAATGTTGCGTGGATTCTAAAAAACAGTGACCTGAAAATATATTGATGATGGGGCCGGGGATTTTCTCTGTAACAAAACACTTTCTGATATGAACAACCTTGCAGGAGGGGATGGAGGATTGAGAAAAACCAGGGTGGTCCTTTTTGGTGCTTCAGGCACCATGGGACATGAGGTCTTTAAAGAATTATGGAAGCAGCGTGACAGGATCGAACTTGTTTTACTGCTGCTGCCCGCGCCGCGCGAAAAAAAGTTGTTCGCACGTTACGAAAAACTCGCCGGCATCCATTCGGTTTCCGGGCGCGGGGTGGTTCAGGGAAATGGATTAAAAATTGTCTGGGGAGATGCCGCCAATTACAGCGATGTCGCCGAAACAGTACGCGGCGCTGATTGGGTACTGAATGCAATGGCAGTCATCTCGCCCGCCGCGGATTACTACCCCGAAAAAGCCCGGGCGGTCAACACCGTTGCGGTTCAGCACATCGTGGATGCGATCGAATCTGAGCCGGAGGGTGCGGCGCGCATTCGGCTGGTGCATACCTCAACAGTCGCTGCCACCGGAGACCGCCCGCCGCCCATTCACTGGGGCCGGGTTGGCGATCCGCTCAAGCCGTCCATTTTCGATTACTATGCCGTCACCAAAATCGCCGGTGAGCGCATTGTGCTCGAGTCGCGCATCCAACATTGGGCGGTGCTGCGTATGACATTTATTATGCCTGTCAATTTTTCCGCATTGATGCGCCTGCGCGATCCGATCATGTTCCATATGCCAATCAATGCCTACATGGAAAATATTTCCGCCAGCGATGCCGGGTACGGCATGGCGAATGCGTTGAATATCCCCCTTGAATCCGGTTTCTGGCGCAAGGTGTACAACATGGGCGGCGGGCCGGGCATGCGCCTGACGGCAGCCGATTATCAAAATCTGGCCGTGCAACTGCTGGGGCTGTCGGGAATTCAGGCAGTGAGTGAGCGCCGGTGGTTCGCCCTGCGCAATTTTCACATGCAGTATTATCTGGATAGCGCTGAAACCAATGCGAACCTGCAGTACTGGCGGGACGATATGGAAACATACAGGCAGAAGCTGCTTGAGAGCATGCCACCTTTAATGAAACTTATCCGTAATGCAAGTCTGACCGTCAAGGGCATTCGCCAGCTGGTCGAAAAGCAGGTTTACGCTGCATTAAAACACCTGGCTAGCACTCATCGAAATGGCCCGCTGCACTGGTACTTGCAGCGTAACGATGCGCGCGTGACCGCTTTTTATAAGGATTACGAGGCTTATGCTTCAATTCCCGATTGGGGGATAGACATGCCAGCCGCGCACCCATCCGAACCGGCCTTCATCCTGGACCACGGCTACGATGAGACCAAACCAGAGCTCGACCTGACGGATCTTCAGCAAGCCGCAAATTTCCGGGGTGGAAGCTGCCTTTCAACCGCCTGGAATGGTGACTGGCAGGCGAACATCACCTGGCGCTGCGCCCGCGGGCATGAATTTCGGGCTAAAACCTATACGATCTTAAAAGCCGGGCATTGGTGCCCGGAATGTGCTGCACCGCCCTGGAATTATGATGAGGAAGCCCGGTTAAATCCATTTTTCGCCCAGGTATGGTATCCGAACCATGAACCAGGCGAGGAAAATTTTTACTCCGCCGAGTGCGTGATGGACATCGCGGCAGCGGACAAGGACAGGTAGAGGGGAAATCAAAAGTAAAATAGAAGCAATTATCTTTAATACCAGGAATAAGCAAATGACTGCGTATGTACTCGTCGATGTTGCGATAACCGATCCCGCCCTGTACGAAGAAGTCAAACGGCTGACCCCGTTCACCGTGGCACAATACGGCGGCAAGTACCTGGCCCGAGGCGGGCATAGCGAGCTGCTGCATGGCGAATGGCAGCCCGCCCGGCTGGTTCTGCTCGAATTTGAAAGTCTGGAAAAAGCCAGAGCATGGGAATCGTCCCCGGAATACACCGCTGTAAAGCAGCTGCGCGAGCGCTGCGCACGGGTCAACATGGTGATGCTGCAAGGCTTATGAATCTGGTCAAACCGCAGAAGTAAGGGGCATTATTAAAAAAAACAACCCCGCTCTGCAGCGGGGCTGTTCCAGGTTTTTGACAGGTTTAGAGCACAGTCACGTTGGCGGCCTGTAAACCCTTGGGGCCTTTTTCGATGGTGAATTCGACTTTTTGGCCTTCTTCCAGGGTGCGGTAACCAGTGCTCTGGATAGCGCTGAAGTGAACGAAAACGTCCGGGCCATTCTCGCGAGCCAGGAAACCATAACCCTTGGTGCTGTTGAACCATTTAACGGTTCCAGTAACACGTTCTGACATTCTTAAATCTCCTTGAATTAAAAAACGAAAATCTTAATAGCGGCGCTGTCCGCCGCCACCACGCCGATCACCACCGCGATTGCCTTGCCCGCGGTCAAATCCACCGCCGCCACCGCGGCGTGGTCCACCAAAGCCGCCGCGCCCGCCTTCTTCCTTCGGACGTGCGACATTGACCTTAAGATCGCGAGAGTCAAGCATATAGCCATTGAATAAACGAATAGCATTTTCTGCTTCAGCCTGGTTGCTCATCTGCACAAAAGCAAAACCTTTGGAGCTGCCCGTCATGCGGTCCTTAATAAGGTCTACGGCTACAACTGTTCCAGCTTGAGCGAATAATTCACGCAAACCATCTTCAGTTGTATTGTATGAAAGGTTTCCAACGTAAAGTTTGGTATCCATCGTGCTCGAAATCTCGACCTTCCTTCTCCCTTACTCAAAAAAAACCCGTCAGATCTCTTCTTGGTCTGGCGGTAAATGCACAAACTCATGCAGATTGACATATTTATACCACAAATTATTAAAAATAGATAAATTGGTGTCAAGGGATTTTCCTGATAATTTTTACCTGGCTTTCTATCAACCATATTTTCGGTTTTTATACCACCTATTGAACAATAGTAAATATTGGGCTTGATATCGAATAATAGTGTTTCATCGTAATCTCCTATTTTTTTTAGCATCCGACGATAAGTGCCGGCCGGCTGGTTTTTCCAGTTCTCAATTAGACATAACGTGTTGACAATCAATCCGCTGCGATCCGCCAGCATGGAAAGACCCTGCTTGACAAAATAGAACTAATATTCTATAATTGTCTTTGTAGACCTATTTACTTTTCACGAAGGGAAACAGGCATGGCACTCACCTTTTCCATCATACAACGGGACGACCAGCCCGTATTTTCTTTCCGCACTTCCACCAGCATGCGCGACCTGCCGGAAACCATTCTGTCTGCGCTGGCAAAAGTCACCAGGCTGCTTTCCGACCGCGGCATACTCCCCGGTGGCCCCCCATTCGTAGGCTATTTCAACCTGGATATGAATGATATGGCGGTGGAAATCGGTTACCCGATTAAATACGCGATTGCCGAGGATGCTGAAGTTAAGGTGCGAACGATCCCGGGGGGACCGGCCGGGGTTTGCCTTTACACCGGGCCATATCAGGAACTGGCAACCGCGTACCAGCAGCTCAATGCTTACATCGAATCGCAGGGGTGCGAACCAACCGGCATATCCTACGAATTTTATTTGAATGACCCGGCAGTCACACCGCCCGACAAGTTGGAGACGCAGATCGTTTTTCCATTAATTCAAGCATCATCCAGGAATAAGGAACGTCCGCAGGGTAACGGGCGTATCCATTCGCTGTACTGGTAGGGTGTATCAGCAGATGAGGGGGATAAAAAGACTTCCGAAACACTTCGGAAGTCTTTTAGTCCCCTCCAGGTTGAGCAAGCTCAACCCTTCTATGGATCTAATCTAGATAAAAATGATTTGCGAATCCTCAGTCATTTCAAGGAATTGGGTAACCGTGACGATGTCTTCAACAGAATCAATAAGATCTTCTTTCTTCAGGTCAAACATATCGACCGACATCTTGCAGGCGTAAAATTTGGCGCCGCCATCGCTCATCATCTCCATGTATTCATCCACCGGCGGGGCACCGACCGCTGCCATTTTCTTTTTCATGAACCAGGATGTGAAGGCGGTCATGCCGGGAATAATACCCAGCAGATTCGGAATGCCCAGCGTGCCGGTAGGCAGGCCCATCAGGCGCATCTTCATACTGGTGTTGGCTACGGGAGCCAGTTCAAGATGTTTTTGGCGGTCCTTGGTAATCATATCCATGCCCCAGAAGGTAAAGAACACGGTCACGTCAATTCCCTCGCCGAGCGCAGCCCAGCCCATAATCAGCGCCGGGTAAGCCATGTCCAAATCACCTTTCGAACAGATAAATGCTATCTTGCGTTGTTCAGATTCCATGCTTAATTCTCCGATTTTCCAAGTAAAAGATTAGACACAGCCTTCGGGTTTACCGAGTCCAGCGATTTTGGCAACCTTTTTGGCTGGGCCCTTGGGGAACAACGCAAACAGGTCTTTGGTCGTGACGCCGGTGCCAACGGTAATCTGGCGCAGTGTCGGCGCTTTGCCGCTGGTCAATCCAGTGGCGCGGCAATAGTCAATAATTTTCCAGTGTTCGGCGGTTAATTCTTCGATACCTTCCAGTTTGGCGAGGATTACAGCGAGTTCGCGCGTCCACTGGTTTGGATCGGTCATATAGCCTTCGGCGTTGAGTGCAACATTTGTAAGATCAGACATTTCATTCTCCTTTGGAGTTAATTAGGTTCGTGTTTTTAGAGACAGCCATTTACAAGAATTCTCAAATCGATTAAGCCTGTGATCCGCTCGCCACCTGTCGTTTACCAACCATGCTGAATTCGCTCGGCAGCGGAACTTCGATGCCCTTTAGCATCAGATTCCAATACAAAGTCTTGAAGCCCAGTTTCCCCCAGTGGTTGATGGTCGATTCTCCCAAAAGGGTGAACGGACCAACCCCAGGCAGCGGGTAGGAACCGGGCAGCGGTTCCTGTTCATAATCGAAGTCAATTAAGACGGCTTTTTTGAACCCGGATTCGATATAGCAGCTGGCATGACCATCGAATTTATGGGTGAGCGGTTTGCCAGCGATGTGATTCAGGATATTCTTTACAACCGATTCCATTTGGAAGTGAATAACTGCCCCGGCTTTGGAAGTGGGAATATTATTGGCATCTCCCACCACCCAGATGTTCTCCCACTTCTGAGATTGGAGCGTGTATTTGTCGACCTCGACATAATTCAAGACATCCCCCATGCCAGATCGGCTGATCACTTCAGCGCCCTTGTTTGTGGGAACAGTAACCAGCAAGTCATAAGGGATCTCCCGTTCATCGAAGGACCGAATGACATTGGCGCCTGAATCCACTTCGCCAACATAGTAATCAGGCTCAATATGGACATTTTTTCGTGCCAGGATAGCACCAAGGGCTTCAGCAGCTATCGGTTTGGTGAACGCACCAGAAAGGGGGGTGGCGTAAACCAGTTCGACCTTATTCCGCATACCACGTTTGGTGAACCACCAATCCGCCAGGAAGAGAAATTCCAGCGGCGCTACCGGGCATTTAATGGGGGTCTCGACCACATTGACCACCAAACGACCACCCTGCCAGGTCTTCAAGAATTTACCCAGGGCAGAGGCGCCTTCATAGGTATAGAAATCAAAGACATTATTGCGCCAGCCGCCATCCAGCATACCCTCGGTTTCTGACGGGTATATGTCGACGCCGGTAGCAATCACCAGGTGATCATATGAGATCACCTGCCCGTTGGCGAGTTTCACCCGGCTTGCGTCAGGCTCGATCAACTCGATATCTGAGATGATGAACTCAACTTTTTCAGGCACAAAATTCCGCTTGGGGCGAAGAACATCCTTTTCGCCATATAAGCTGAATGGCAGGAACAAAAATCCCGGCTGGTAATAATGCTTTTCGTCTTTATCCACCAGAACGACTTTCCACTCGCGGGAATCCAGATGAGAAGCCATTTTCCTGGCGATCATTGTTCCCGCGGTGCCTGCTCCTAAAACAAGAAAAGTTTTCATTTATTTTGCTCCTACCACATTTGAGTTAGATCAGCGATTTGCTGTAAGCGCTGTTTATAGCCGGTACGTTCGTGCAAAATACTATCGATAGCCTGCGCGGCCTTTAAAGCCCAGCCTTTCAATAAATCCCATTGTTCCGGTGATAGAACCCGGATAGCGGAAACATTTTCAGCCAATTCCTTTGTGCTCACCCCAAACCTGGCGGCAAATGCAGCAGACTGGGCTTCCGCCTGTTGGCGGGATTCAGCATCGAGATAGACCTGCCCAACCAGAAACCAGCCCACCAGAGTATCGTGTTCGTGAATGGGGGCGGCAGCAGCTGATAGTCCAAGAGGACAGGTGAATTCGCTCACCTGGTCTTGCGCTTCCATAGCAAAGGCATGCCAGGCAGTTCGATATGCTTCGTGGCCTGTTGATGTGTTTAATATCAGACGGCTCAACCCGGGTTGGGCAGTAAATTCAGTTACCGGTTCACCACTGGCATCCAAAACCAGAGCGCACATCTCACTGATACCTGAAAGCAGGTTCTGAATGGTTTGCACACAATGCGTTGGAAATAAAGGATTTGGATTGGTGCCAAGATACCGCTGGGGAGCTCTGCCCTCCAGGATGCGTTCCACCTCCTGTTGTGGGAAGCGCCACTGGGAGCCGACTTTAACTCCCTTGAGACGACCATCCTGCAGCATACGGTAAATCGTGATGCGGTCTACTTTGAGGATTTCTTGAACCTGCCGGGTGGTGAGTAAGTCTGTCATAAGTTGTTATATATTCCTATAGCATGTTATACAAAGGGTATTATATGAAAGATGCGGTAATCCATATAGTGCGTTTTGTCACAATAGATCCGCTGAATGTCATGACTTAATGGATCACCGGCAAAGGCCCGTTCTCACAGCCCACCCATTGAAAATTAAACGCGATATTTGCTACAATGGAACTGGCGGCTATTAAATCCTTTGACTCAGGAGGAAACCCATGGAACCAATTTCAAAGGTGGCGCAAAAGGAATTGATCTGGACACAGCCGAATGCCTTCAAGGAAGAATATGAGCTGCGCGGCGACGACGTTCTGGTGGGAACACTAAAGTTCCGCAGTGCCTTTGGCTCACTGGCGATTGCCGAAACTGCTGACGGTTGTTGGACCTTCAAACGTGTCGGTTTCTTCTCCACGCGCGTCTCCGTGCGCGCCTGCGATTCGGAAACCGATATTGCATCCTTCAAGAACAGTACCTGGAGCGGCGGTGGGACGCTTGAACTTCCGAATGGGCGCACTTATCGCGCGAGCACCAATTTCTGGCAGACCAAACTGGAGTTGATCAGCGAATATGACCAGCTGGTATTAAGCTATTCCGACATCGGCGGCTTTTTCCGCCGCACCGCGATGGTACAGATCGAGCAATACGCTGCTCAAATAGCGGATTTACCCTGGATGGTCATGTTGTCCTGGTATCTGGTGGTAATGATGCAGCGCGATTCGGCCGCTGCTGCCACTGCCGCGGCAAGTTATTAACCTTGAAGATCCAACCCTGAGACTATTTTTCGGTCTGAATTATTTTGCGAAATCATTTGCCTGGAACCATTTTCCTGTTCAATGGGGCACAATGTTCAGGCAAATTAAGCAATTTCAAAGGTTTTCAGCACACCATCGATCTGCCTTGTTTAGACGCGGGAAGCCAGACAAGGTTTTGCGAAATCATCTGGTTGACACTCGTAAATATCTAACAGTTTTTCTGCTGCCACTTTAAGCGCTTTAACCGGCTGACTTCGGTATAATTCAACAGCGCAATTTCGAACAACCCGACTTATTGGAGATGCAGCATGACCCTTGTACCCGGTTTGACGAACCAGATCATCATTACCGTCAGCGAACAAGACACCGCCCGCGCAGCGGGCGGTGAACACCTGCCGCCCGTTTTTTCAACGCCGCGCCTGGTAAGCTACCTGGAAAAAACCGCCCACGAATCAATCTTCCCGCTTTTGGATGAAGGCAAAACCAGCGTCGGGACCATTGTTAACATCCGCCACCTGGCAGCCACACCGGTGGGGATGCAAATTCGCTTTCAGTCCGAATTGATCGCCATTAACGGCCAGCGCTTGACCTTCAAGGTCGAGGCCTGGGACGAGGTAGAGCAAATCGCCGACGGTGAGCATGAACGCTTTATCATCGACCAGACCCGTTTTCAGCGCCGCTTGAATGAGAAGCTGACCTTAATCAATAAGTAAAACTGGAACCTTGAGGCTGCGACTCAGTTCAAGCCGCTACCGTCACCCCAATCCTACACATGAACAAATTCTTCTCCCACTTCATCGATAATGCCATCGAATTTACCATCGGCCGCTATAAACACTGGTATACACCCACTCAGTTCGTGCCGATAGATCCTGAAGCGGTGATTTGGGACAAACAGCCGCCGGAAGAGTTTTTTGCCATTCCGGCAAACCCGCCCGAGATTAAATTCGATCCATCTTTCACCTTCCATCGGAACCGGCAGCGAGCGTACTTCACATTTCAAAGTGCGTACGAATCTCCACATCCGGTAAACAACGCAGTCTGGGGCCTTTCAGATCAGCGCACCGGTCAGGAAAAGAGTCGTGGAGCATTGGTGCTGGTGCATGGCTACATGATGCAGAGTTTTGCCCCGCTGCGGTTATTCGCTGAATCCCTGGCGCGCCAGGGGATCGATATATATTACCTGGCGCTGCCATACCACATGAAACGCGCGCCGCTGGGAACCTGGAGCGGACAATATGGATTAAGTTCCAATGTCGTGCGCTCTATTAACGCGTTCCGCCAGGGGGTGATGGATGTGCGTTCACTGGTTCGGTGGATACAGCGGGAAAAAAATCAGCCGGTGATCCTGGCAGGATTGAGTCTGGGGGCTTTCACCTGCTGCATGGCATCGGTGGTGGACGAGCGCCCGGCCGGATTAATCAGCCTGCTGGGCGGGGCAGATCTGTCGGGCATCGTTTTTGCCGGCAACTCTTTTTATTTGATACGCCAGGGTTTGCGCAGAAACGGGGTCCACGCAGATGACCTTAAACGATATTGGGCGGGAATATCGCCGGGAAATTTTCGGCCGCGGCTCGCACCGGAAAATATCATGATGGTCGCCGGCTTGCACGATCCGATCATCACCCCGCGGAATGCAACCAATCTATGGCGTGCCTGGGGCGAACCGGATATCACCTGGCTGCCATGCGGGCACGCCAGCCTTTCCTTATACGCAAACCGGGTTGGCGGACTGGTGCATGAATTTGTCAACCAGCAGTTGGATAAAAGTGAAAACAAGGAATCCGCCGGCATGGTTGAAGCGGTATCCGCTTAATGAACTGAAAGGCGGCGACGGCACCGTGCGCCATCCCCGCCTTTTCACACCACGCGTCCCCCAGACGCAACGACCTTATTGCGATTTTTTGCCGGTCACCAGACCTAGAAGACGGTTCCAGCCTTGTTTCAGGGATTGCTTCCGCATGCGGAAAGTGCCAATGATGCCGTAAGGCAGGAACACAACCAGGGCGATAAAGATCAGGCCAAATACCAATGGCCAGCGCGCGCCAAACCACTGATAGAAGAATTGGCCGACGATTTGCATCAAACCGGCGCCTATAATGGGGCCGATGAGCGTGCCGATCCCGCCCAGAATGGTCATGATGAGGGCGTTGATGGTGGTGCTCACGCCGATCATGGATGGCGTCGCCCCCATGTTCCACAATGAGTACAGCCCTCCCGCCAGGCCCGCCAGCACCGCCGAAACCACAAAGGCTAAAGTGCGGTAGGTAAGCGGATCGTATCCGATCATACGAACCCGGCTTTCATTTTCACGCAGCGCGACAAACACCCTGCCGGTAGGCGAATCGACCACGCGGCGGGCAAGCAGATACATGATGACGCAAAACGCCAGCGCCACAAAATAGAACAACAGGCGGTGCTGGGTTGGATTGATCCACACCGGGACGGGCACACCGTGCAGACCCTCGTCGGCGCCGGTCCATTTCGCCAGATCTGTGGATTTGGAAAGGATGTAAAGGGCATCAGCCATGGCCAGCGAGATCATGGCAAAGTACACACCTTTAACCCGCGCGGACACCGCGCTAAACAACAGCCCCAGTAAAATGGAAACCAAAATTACCAGCAGGATTCCGACGATCAACAACAAAATCTCGGTGATATTTACACTGCCGATGGTCACGCGGTAAGAATTGGTAATGTTTGCCCCAAAATATTTTAAGAACAAGCCAAGCGTATACGCCCCACCGCCAAAAAAGGCAGCATGACCAAAAGACAGGATGCCAGAATATCCAATCACCAGGTCGTAGCTCATCGCATAAATCGCCATGATGAAAAAGGATATCAACTGCCCCTGCCAGAACTTCGAGGGTCCGTCGATGACCGACGTGCCGGTTATCCAGGCAAACAAGAATGGGAAGAGGATGAAGAAAACAACCACGAAGATCCCGGCTGCCTCGCCTTGCAGCATGCGGGAGAAAGCAGATAATTTGTTAGGAGTAGATGTGGATTCAGATTTTGCGGTGGCCATGGGCTACTCCTTCTTTCCGAATAGACCGGATGGCCGCACCAGCAGCACAATCGCCATGATGATGACCGTGGATGCTTCCGCGATTGCCGGAGAGAGGCTGAATTTCAGGGCAAAGTAATCGCCGAAAGCACGCGCCAGACCCAACAGCAACGCGCCGATAGCCGCCCCGCTGAAGCTGCCCATACCCCCAATGACGACCACAATAAACGCCTGCAGCTGGAAGGCATCCCCCATGTTGGGCTGTACCGGGATGAACGGGGCAGCGCCAATCCCGCCGAGGGCAGCCAGCGCAGCACCCAGACTGAACACAATGGTGAACACCCGGCGGACATTGATGCCCAGGGCTTCAACCATGGTGCGATCCTGTACGCCAGCCCTGATGATCATTCCCAGACGGGAATATTTCATGGTTACCCCCAGCGCAATGATCATCATTAATCCCAGGAAGATGATAAAAAGGCGGTAGGATGGGAAGGTTACGCCGAGAACATCCACCGTCACGTTATTTCCGGAAAACCAGGCCAATATGTTTTCCGCCTTGCCAGCCTGCGAAAACAGCGGCGGCCGGGTCATCTGGTAAGCCAGCGGATCCCACAGCACCATGATGATTTCTCTTAACACATTGGCGAGACCCAGGGTAGCGATCACCAGGAAAACAGGGCGGACATACAAAGGCCGGATCAGGCTAACTTCTACAACCGCGCCAAGACCAGCCCCGCACAAGGTGCCAACCAGTAAGGCAGTGAAAAAGCGCAGGTTGCCGTCCCAGAGCAGTACCGTCACCGGACCCCATTCGCGAATCAGGGTCAACACCATCGTGAGGACCAACAGGGCAGCAACGGTGATCCAGGCTCGTTTGAGATCGCTGGCGTGCACGACCTGGGTCTTATCCCCCGGGCGGGCTGAGGACGCAGCCAGAACCAGCCCTGCGAGTAACATTAAAACAGGCCGCCACCAGAAAACGGCTAGCGGTTCCTGGGCAGAGGCTTCTGCCAGCGGGTTACCCATGGTCATCGTTGCCACCATGGCGGTTTCCGCCAGACCCAGGATGTCAAATCCGCGGAAAGACAGGAATATGATCAGCAAACCGGTTATGACCAGCACGGTGCGGGCATATTGCTGCGTTTTCTCGGATAAATTTAAATTCATCAAATAGTAACGCAGGATTGGCGCGGTCATAATCCCGGTCAGCAAGGCGAAGATCAAGGGCATCAGGCCGAATAGGAAAGTCGGGTTGGTGTAGAATTGCCAGCCCAGGTAAGCGCCAACCATGAACATGGTGCCGTGCGCGAAGTTAAGCACATCCATCAAGCCAAAAATCAGTGTGAGGCCGGCTGCCACCATGAAGTAAAGCATGCCTATTGTCAAACCTGAGAGCGTGGTGCGCACAAACGGCACCTGCCCCATGCCAAGCACACCAACCACGCCCAGCAGCAAAATAACTGCCAGAACGATGAAGAAGGTTGAATTACGGCGTAAGAAGCCGGGTGGGTTCATGACTGGCCCCCCTTCTTAACTGCAGCGCCGAGTGTGCGATGGATCAATTCTTTGTCCTCAACCAGGTCGACCATTTTTCCCTCGTGTGCGGTGCGGCCGTCATCGATGATGTAATAATACTCGGCCAGCCTGCTGGCCATAAAGAAGTTCTGCTCCACCAGCAGCACAGTGGTGGTGGCGCTCAAAGCGCGGATGGCTTCCATCATTTGTTCGATCAGGATTGGCGCCAGGCCTTCGCTGGGTTCATCGATCAGCAGCAGCTTATTGTCAGCGACCAGCGCCCGCGCCACTGCCAGCATCTGCTGCTGACCGCCGGATAAATGGTTGCCGGGCAACCGGATAAGGCGCTTGAGATCAGGAAAAAGCCCAAAGATGAAATCGGCTTTTCGGTCAAGATCGCCTTTTTTGCGCTCTGCGATTTTCAAATTTTCGCCCACCGTCAGGTTACGGAAAATAGCCCGGTGTTCAGGCACATAACCTATGCCCATCGCAGCGATGTCGTACGCGCGGCGCCCCTGAATTTCACGCCCGTCAAATACCACTGTCCCTTCGCGCGGGGGCGTCAGCCCAAGGATCGACTTGAGGGTGGTGGTTTTACCGGCGCCGTTGCGGCCCAGCATGACTGTGATGGCATTGCGCCGGACAGTGAGCGATACGCCTTCCAGAATATGGAACTGACCAATGAAGGTGCGAATCGCATTGACTTCCAGTATGTTATCCACCGCCCGCCCCCATTTCTCCCGCCAGATCGCCATAGAGCGCGCCCAGATAGGCAGATTGGACCGTCTGGTTGCGGGCGATCTCATGCGGTGTGCCTTCGGCCAGCAGCTGACCCTGATGCATCACGGTGATGCGGTCCGAGATGCTCATCACCATATCCATGCGGTGCTCCACCAGGACAATGGTCTTATCGCCATCCGTCATGATCGAGCGGATGATGTTGAGCAATTCGGGCACCTGCTCGGAAGACATGCCGGCGGTCGGTTCATCCAACAGCAACAGTTGCGGATCACCGGCCAGCATGATGCCCAATTCTAGCTTGCGCTTGTCGCCATGCGATAGCGCCTGGGCAAAATAATCATCTTTGCCTTCCAATCCGACCCTGGATAATACTTTGTGCGCTTTTTGTTCATAACCAGGGAAACCGGCGGCGCTTTTCAACATACGAAAGTTGTCCTTGCCAAGAGCCTGCGCCGCCAGCCTGACGTTTTCCAAAACCGTCAGGTTGGGGAAAATATTGGTGATTTGGAAAGAGCGGCCAATCCCCAGGTGAGCTCTGCGCTGCGGAGCCAGGTGCGTAATATCTTTGCCTTTAAATAGCACCTGCCCGCGTGTGGGCGGCATCATTCCGCTCAATAAATTGAAAAGGGTGGTCTTACCCGCTCCGTTTGGGCCAATAATGGAATGCAAGGTGTAAGCATAAATTTGCATGCTTACATCATCCACAGCCACCAGCCCGCCAAACTCTTTTCGTAAATTCTTTGCTTCCAGCAGGATCTCCCGCTCAGCAGTCATGGAAGGTCCCTTTCTTGGATTGAAGGTAAATATGAATGGATAAATCGAGACCGGCGTTACAAACTTCACCGGGAGCGCAGTGAAAGCCGGACTCTGCCGGCATCCCTTTCGCTGCACTCCGGGGGAAGGTGTTTCGAAACAACTCGGTTGCAAATGTTCCCTGCTTCCCCAGCTTAGCGCACCTCTGGGGAAGCAGGATCGGATTAATCAGGATTTAGGGGACTGGAAGGTCACCGCAGCGGGAGGCGTAGTCGCCAGCCAGGGTGCAGGGGATCTTCAGTTCATCGAAGGCTGTGACGTAAACAGTCTCAAAGAAGGCATACGTGGGGCGTCCCTGGGCATCCAAACCCGGGTCGAGGTTGACCAGCTTGAGGATGTTCATCGGCTGTAAGCAGACATGATCCTCCGGGCGGATGAAATAGGTTCCCTTGGGTCCTTCAAATTGCAGACCTTCAAGAGCGGTGATCATGACATCACCGGTGGCATCGCCTTCGGTTTTTTCCAGGGCAGCGGCCAAAGCCAAAGCTGAAGCCATACCGCCAGCGGTGAACAGGTCAGGGGGTTCGCCATAGGCTTCCAGATGCTTCTCGGTCAGCCATTTGTTGACCTCGGTATCGGCTGCGGTGTAATGGTACACATTCAAGCCAATTTGATCAACGACTGCTGGACCGAATACCGCCGCGAAGGAGGCGTTATCGCCGTAGCCTGTGGCTACCTGCATAGCGTCCAATGCGCCCAGGTCAGCCAGCTGCTGGAAGAGGGTCACATAACCGGTACCGGACCAGGTCAGGAACAAAACATCGGCGCCGGTATCCATCGCCTGTTGAATATAGGGAGTGAAGTCAGTGGTTTCAAAGGGGGCATAAATTTGTTCAAGGACTTCACCGCCATAAGCCTTCACCGCGTAATCCAATGCGGCACCAGAGCCCTGGCCGAACGCATTATCGACTCCGATGTGGGTAAATTTTCCGCCGACATTCTCGACCAGGTACTTGGCGATGACCATTACATCATCGAAGCTGGTGCGGGAAGTGCGGAAGACATACGGGTTGAAGTATTGACCGGTGATCAGGAAGGATGCAGCCGGATCGACCATCAAAATGATCTTGTTTTCCAAAGCAACCGTGGTCAGGGCAGCCGCAGATGCCGAGGAAACAGGTCCTTGCAGGAGCTCGACGCCGTCTTTCTCGATCAGTTCACGGGCAAGCTGAACTGCTTTTTCAGGGTTGCCTTCGTCGTCGCGAACCAGGACCTCAACGGGGCGATTGGCGATGATCCAGTGACCGGCATCATCTTTCTGGCCGCCAGAGGCGTATTCCAGACCCAATTCAAACCCGCGCTGCTGCTGCAGGCCGTAGAGGGCCATTGCGCCGGACATCATGCCGATTTGGCCAATTTTCAACACCGGGCCGAGTTCGACCTTTGGCTCCTCAGTGGGAGCAACATCGGTGGGAACTTCAGTCGCGGGGACTGCGGTGGGAACCGCGGTGGGTTCCGGGGTTGGGGTTACCTGCTGAACACAGGCTGTCAGCACCATGGAAACCACAACCAAAAAACTAAGAACGGTCAAACGCATTTTCATTATCTTCTCCTTCAATATGGTAGTCAGATTCAGGAAATCCTGGGGAACGATTTGGAAAATTAGGTCCACTTATTCCTTTAGCCTGGTATCAGGATGCCACCTCCTTTAAGAACATCAAAACTGCCTGGCCTGTAAGAACCTGGCGGGCATCTTGATTGCTGCAGGTAGTTTTTAAGGTAATCAGGTGTTTTTCGGGTTGAAAGGCAACCACCTCCACCTGAGCGGTAATCGTGTCGCCGATAAAGATCGGCCCAAGGAATTCAATTTGCTGGCTAAGGCATACCGTGCCGGGACCAGGCAAACGGGTGTGCAGGACAGTAGCGAGCAACCCGGTTGCCAGCAAGGGGTGTGCTGTGCGCCGTCCGTAGCGGGTCTGGCGGGCATATTCCGCGTCGATATGCAGCGGGTCGAAATCGCCGGTCACCCCGGCCATGGTGGTCACATCTGCTTCGGTAATCGTCTTGGAAAAGGAGGCGCGATTGCCTGGCGCGAAATTCCGGTCATTCAGGGGTGTCGGAAAGTTTTCAGTCATTCAACTGCTCCACAAATCCAAGCACGAGGGTATTGAACAAGGTTGGTTTTTCCAGACACAGCGCGTGCCCGGAACCAGTGACAACGACCAGCTGCGCCCCTTTGATTTCCCTGGCGATGATTTCGCTGTAATAGCGCGGCTTGAGAATATCTTCTTCCCCGACCATGACCAGGGTGGGCACCTGGATGCGGTGCAGATCGGAGGTAATATTCAGCCGCTGGAAACAGTCAAATAATTCCAGAACTGCCGCCATGTCCAACTGGCTGTATCGGGCAGCCGCTGCTTCCAAGGCCGCCCGGTTGGCAGCAATATATGTCGATGAAAAATTGAGCGGGTAGGTCACCTGGTACAGCAGCTGGGGATCTTGGGCGCGGGCAGCGGCTGACCAGGCATCGACCAGACCGCGCAGCACCGGCTCGGAATGGCTGACCGCTGATGAGATAATCAGAGATTTCGTCATCTGCGGGTATTTCAAGGCAAAAACCATGCTGATTTCCCCGCCATAAGAAATACCGGCGATATGCGCTTTTGGTATGTTCAAGGTGGTCATCAGGGCTGCCAGGTCGTCAGCGTGCTGCTCCATGCTGTACGGACCCGCCGGATGCTGCGACTGCCACATTCCACGGCAATCGTAGAGCAAAAGTCGGTGGCGGCGCGAAAGGGCGGCCTTTTGCAATCCCCAACTGGCAGTGCTCATGAGCACGCCATTGGAAAGAACAATGACGTCAGCTTCCGCTGGACCGTGCAGTTCGTAATAAAGCTCCACCCCGTTGACTTCAATTTTTGGCATAAATCCCTACACCTGGAAACCCAGAAACACTTGCCTGGAATCGTCCTCGCCGCGTTCGATGAAGGTGGCGGTCAAAGGATCACCGATGGTGATGTTATCAGGGTGTTCGATATCCAGCCCGAGAATCTGGGCGGAAATCCGCGGACCCTCCTCCAGGTCAACAATTCCGGAAACATACGGATTTTTGGGACCGTACCCGAAATTTTTCATAAAGGTCGGCCCATAATAAATAACCGAAAAGGCTGCCAGTTTTCCCTTTCCCGAAAATACAAAGGGTTCCATCTCGAAGGAGCGGCAATGCTGGCAAAGCAGACGCGGCGGCAGGGAAACCCGGCCGCAGTTTTTGCAGCGGGAACCTACCAGCTTTTTCTCGGCCAGTTGAGCACTGAAAGCGGTACTAGTAAAATCAAAATCACTCATCGGATCACCTGCGTTCGAAGATATTGACTACACAAGTCTGGCCGGTACCACCAACATTGTGCGTTAAACCGATACTGGGGCTGCCCGGCAGCTGACGTTCGCCAGCCGAGCCGCGCAGTTGCTGGTAGATTTCTATAACCTGTCCAACCCCGGAAGCTCCCACCGGATGCCCCTTGGACTTCAATCCGCCTGAGGTGTTGACCGGGCGCGCGCCACTGCGTGTGGTCAGACCATCTTCCGCAGCCTTCCAGCCTTCGCCGGGTTTGAAGAAACCAAGGTCCTCAGTGGCTACGATTTCAGCGATGGTGAAACAGTCATGCACCTCCACTACCTTAATGTCAGCAGGGGTTACACCCGCCATTTCATAAGCTGTCTGTGCAGCTTTACGGGCTGCCGGCAGGGAAGTAAGGGTGCTGCGACCGTGCAGGGCCGTGTCGCTGGCCTGACCAGTGCCAATAATATGGATCGGGCTGTCCGTGAACTGGTGAGCGATTTCTTCACTGACCAGCAGCACAGATGCGGCCCCATCGGAAACCGGCGAGCAATCGAACAATCGCAAAGGCCAGGCGATCTGCGGATTGGCATTATCGTCGCGCAGGAATTCGAACTCATTTGCCCAGGTCGGCACCGGTTTTCCTTTACGTGCCGCGCTGGCTTTGCGCGCCTCCATAATGGTGGATATGCGCTGACCAAACTGAGCTTTGGGATTGAGCGCGCCATGTTCATGGTTTTTGTATCCGACCTGCAGCAGCGTGTCGGGGGTCATTTGATATTCGTGCATGTAAGCGGTCGCGATGGCGGCGTACATTCCGGGAAAGGTGAAGCCGGCTGAAATCTCATACAGCACATCCGCGGCGGTAGCGAGAGCGTCCGTCGCTCCATCCGTGGATAGACCGGTCATTTTCTCAATACCGCCCACCAAAACCATGTCGTACAAACCGGAGGCAATGGCAAAGATCCCCTGCCGCAGCGCCAGACTACCGCTGGCGCAGGCACCTTCCACGCGTGTCGCCGGGATCGAGTTAAGGCCCACCCAATCCGTCATGATCGGTGCGGTATGCCCCTGACCCTCGAACAATTCACTGGAGAAATTTCCAATATAAGCGGCTTCCACGGCGGCGGGATCGAATCCTTTGTCCACTGACCCTGTCATTTCCTGGAAAGCTTCCACGAACAATTCGCGGGAATTCTTGCCCGGAAATGCTCCAAACTTGCTCATTCCTGCGCCCACCAGTGCAACGCCGCGACCCAATTTCCGTCCTGTCATCGATTCACTCCTGCTTCTGAATTACCACTTAAGATGCTTTCTCCAGGAAAGCATGAAATACAGCGTTAAATGCTTCCGGTTTTTCAATATGGGGACTGTGCGCTGTGTTTTCAATCACGTGCTCCTCGAATGAGCCGCCATTTTCTGCATACTTCTGCAGCACTGCCCGGGTCTGCTGGATCATTGGTTGAGGCGGCGCAATATCATCGCCAGGCCAACCCGGCACGTAGCCCAATTTGCCGAGCGCGGCGATATCGAACATGGAATTATCGCCAACGATCAGGTCATGACTGCCGCGGACCCACAACACCGGAGGTTTGGGATGGGCGTCCAGTAAATCTGGCACATCATCCAGGTGATACTTCAACGACCAGGCGTTAACCGGACCAAATTTACCCGGGGCGACCATGGGCCAATTGGCTGATGGCGCAGCATCACCAGGGTAGCGGTCAGCGCCGGTTTTTTCCATCAAGGCCGCGGTGAGGAAATCCTCCTCACGCCACGAGCGGAAAGGCGCTACATAATAGAAGGTGTTGATGATGTTGCGGGGCGAGTTTGCATCGTCACCGCTGCGATCCTGGATGGAGATGCGGCGGACGAACTCGGGATTGACCACGCCTCCGCCCGAACCAGCGTGATCTTCGAAGCAGGGTGTGCCTTCCACACCGCGCGTGCCGCCAAACCCATACGGCGAGACCGGGCAGATCAAAGTAGCCGAGATGACACGCTCCGGATGATCGCCGATGAAGCGGTAAATCGTACCTGCCCCGGCTGACCAGCCGACCCAATGTGCTTTCTCGATCTTGAGTGCATCAATTAATTCAGCCAGATCGTCCACCCATTCGCGGTAACCGCGGGTGGCGTCGATCAACCTGTCCTCCGTCCAACCGTAACCGCGCATATCGGGGGCAATCCCTCGAAAATCAGAGGGAAGCGCCTGCATGAGTTCTTCGAAATACAATGCGGCCGAGAAATTACCATGCAAAAAGATGACCGGGGTGCCATCGACCGGCCCGCTCATCAGCACATGTTGATCCAGGCGCGGGGTTTTGACAAAAGTGGAAGTGATTCCGGGTAATGTTTTTGGGATGTCCATTGCCTTCACTCCTTCCTAAAAAAAATCCATTTATCTTGGCAGGGTGGTGCCCGTAACCACGACCTGCGGGACAATTCCCAGGCGGGCGGCTTCATCACGCAGCCAGGAACGGAAATCGGGGTGAGCGATTTTGATCAGCGCTTCCATGCGGTCGCGCACGCACAACCCTTTTAACTCAGCCACGCCGTACTCGGTGACAATCGTGTCCACATCCTGACTGGGCACAGTAACTTCCGCGCCTTCAGCCAGGATAGGGACAATGGTCGAAATTTGACCGTCGCGGGCAGTGGACCGTAACGCAATGATGCCGCGCCCGCCTTCAGAAAGCTGTGCCCCGCGATGGGTATCGAGTTGTCCGCCCGTGCCGGAGAAATGCTTGTAACCGATACTCTGCGAACATACCTGACCGAAAATATCCACCTGAAGGGCAGTGTTGACGCTGATCATCTTATAATTCCTGCCCACCACATACGGGTCATTGGTCACTTTGCCCTGCTGGAATTCCACGCCCAGGTTCATGTCGATGAAATCATAGAGTTTCTGGGTGCCCAGCGCGAAAGCGCCGACCATTTTGCCCTTCCACATGCTTTTTCGCTTATTGGTGACCACGCCGGCTTCGTAAAGATCAACCATGCCGTCCGTGAACATTTCAGTGTGCACCCCTAAATCACGCCGGTTCATCAGGAAGGGGGTGATTGCGTTGGGGATGCCGCCAATGCCTAGCTGCAGCGTGGAACCATCCTCGATCAAATCGGCAATGTACCCGCCGATTTTCTGTTCAGCATCGGAGGGGGGGACCGGTGACAATTGATACAACGGCACATGGTTTTCAACCACATAATCAACATCGTTGATGTGCAATTGAGTGTCCCCCAGCGTGTAGGGGAGATTCTCGTTGACTTCGATGACCACCAGATCCGCGGCTTCGATCAGCTGCTTTTCAAGCACCAAACCGAGCGAAAGCGACATGAAACCCCGGTTGTCTGGCGGGGTAGCCGTGCCCCAGTAGACATTCAGCTTTCCCTTGGATGCCAGCAGCTTATCGGTGGATGCCCGGTGCAAGTTGTTGGGGGAATAGGACATCTGCCCAAGGACATGCGCTTTGCGGTCTGCGGCGCCATAAAACCAGTTTTCCACAAAGAAATGCGGCGTGATATCCGGATTGGTATTGAAATCATAAGGACGCATCGGCAGGCAAATCCAGATTTTGACATTGTCCAGGCGGCCGGCGTGGCGGCCAAGTTCAGCCAGCAGGCCGGGCGGTTCTGATGCAGCCATGGCTACACCGATGGTTTGATTCGACTGCACCATTGCCGCAGCTTCAGGAATACTTATCAGCTTATGTTTGTAAAGCTCTGTCGGATCCATATTTAACCGCCACCCTCGCGTGTTAAGGCATGATGAAGGCTGAACCGGCCTGGTTATATCCTACGCCGGAGCCAACAAAGGTAACCAGATCGCCTGATTTGATTTGGCCCAATTTCATAGCGTCATCGAATACCATGGGGATACAGGCCGAACCGGTGTAACCCCACTTATCCATAATCCAGTGCGATTTTTCGATCGGCAGCCCCAGATCATCCATCACCAGCTTGATGCTGGGCTGGCGCACCTGAGTGAATAAAGCAAAGTCGATGTCCTGCAGATCGAACTTTCCATTCGCAGCCAGTTCGCGCATACGAGCCGGCCAGCCCACATGGTTGACCTCCGGCGGGAAGGCGGTGACCAGTTTGACCTGGTGCCGGCCTGCCTGAACCGCTTCAGCAGTGACGGGTTCGTAGGTGCCGCCTGCGTAAATGCCCCAGTGCTTGTGGTAAGAGCCGTCAGCAAAAAATGTCGAGGTGACAAAGCCGGGCTTGTCGGAGACCCCTAAAATTGCCGCGCCAGCACCGTCTCCGTAGAAGAAGGATATGACATCATTCTGCCAATCGGACAACTTGTGCATCATGTAAGCGCCAACGACCATCACATATTTCATGTGCGGGCTGGTCGCCAGCAGCCCGGAAGCGATGTTCAGGCCGGTGGGAAATGAAGCACAGGCGCAACCGATATCGAAAGTGCCGGCATTAACTGCACCCAGCTTATGCTGCACCACTACCGAGGTTGCCGGGGTGATGTAGTCCGGGCTGTCGGTACCCAGAATGATCATGTCCAGGTCAGTTGGCTGCAGTCCGGCGTCTTTAAGCGCCGCCTTACCGGCCTCGACCGCCAGGTCTGAAGTAGCCCAATCGTCAGGCGCGTACCAGCGGGTCTTGATGCCTGAAGAAGCCTCAAATTTATAGATCACTTCGCCAAAACGTTCGAACATGGCTGCGTTGGAGCGTTCAATGGGCGGAACATAAGCGCCCGTGCCGATAATAGAAGCGTACCTTGGCATTTCTCTTCTCCTGAAATGGCTTAGGTGCCGATCACGATTCCGCCGTCCACGCTGATGGTTGCACCGTGAACATAGCTGGCCTCGTCACTCGATAACCAGACAAAGGTGTTGGCAATTTCAACCGGTTCACCCAGCCGTCCCAGGGGTGTGCGCGAACGCATACCTGCCAGAACATCTTCCGGCATCTTCTTTACCATTTCGGTCATGATGAAACCAGGCGCAACCGCATTGACCCGAATGTTGTAGCGGCCAAGCTCACGTGCCCAGACCTTGGTAAAGCCGATCACGCCCGCCTTGGTAGCAACATAATTGGTTTGACCGATATTGCCGTATAAGCCGACCACCGATGAGGAGTTGATAATCACCCCGCTGCCCTGTTTGATCATGGTTGGCGCCACAGCCTGGGCGCAATTGAAAACACCCTTCAGGTTGACATCCATCACCTGATCGAAAGCAACTTCTTCCATTTGCTTTACCAGCTGTCCGTCTTTTACTTTGACGAACATCGCATCACGGGTGATGCCGGCATTGTTAATGAGTACATCCACCCGGCCGAAGCGTTCCACCACGCCATCGACCCAGGCCTGGACCTCTGCGCGGTCGGCAACATTGACAATTGAAAAGCTGGCCTTATCTCCCAGTTCGGCGACAAGCGCCTCCCCCGCCTCCTGATTGACATCACAAATCACAACAATGGCACCCTCTTCGATGAACCGTTGGGAAGTCACCTTGCCGATTCCGGCAGCGCCGCCTGTGATCAAACATACTTTATCTTTCAATCGCATGAGCTTACCCCTTTCAGTGAGTGAAATTGTCTGGCTGGTTTTATTCGTTTATTGTTTAGTTCGGATTTTTATTTATCACGTACCAAAGATAACTGGGTTTCAAATTAACAATAATGACCAATCTGCAGGGTTTTCAGCCTTATCAGAGCCGTGATTGAATATATAATCTGCATCCCCCTAAGGCACAGCTGACGCAACATGCCCCTGTAATAATCCTACCAGAGGGCAGTTACAGAACAGTTACAAAACCGGATTATCGATTGGATTTAACCAGTTGCCGCAGCAAAGTGGTGGTCTCTTCAGAGGGTTCAACACCCAGCTCTTGGTTCAAGGTATCCCGCCCGCGGTTATAGATGGCCTGAACCTGGGCCAGGTTGGCCTTTTTAGCATAGGCTTGCATCAAATAGCGGTAGCCGGGCTCCCACAGGTTATCCCGTGCCAGCGTTTGATTGCTGAGCTTGATTACCTCATCCCACTCCCCACGGTCAAGCTGGAGTTGGCAGAGCCTCCCTGCGGCGGTTAAAAAGAGGTCGCGCAGGCGTTCCCGTTCTGGGATCACCCAATCCTCATAACGCAGCTCAGGCAGATAATCATCTTCGTAAAGTTGACAGGCATTGTGCAGGTTTGACAATTCCTGGCTGCTGCCAGGATTTACTTTTACATATTGCTCGAATTCATCCGCATCGATAAAAATTCGGGCATCCGGGTTTAATCCATACAGGTTCTCATTGCGCACAATAAAAAATGGCGGTGTGGCTTTGGTGCGTGCCGGTTCCAACACATGGTTCAAGGCGTTCAAAGCTACTTTAAAGTCGCGTTGAGACGCTTCGGCAGGCAGGTCCGGCCAGAGCAGATCGACAATCTGGTCGCGTAGCAGCCACTGCCCGCGGAAGGTGACCAATAATTGGAATAACTGGCGGGCTTTTTCCCGCTGCCATTCGCCGGTGCTGACCGGGTTATCACCGCGCCACGTCCACGGTGAACCTAAAGTGCGCACCCAGATGGTATACCCAGGGTGAGATTCATACGCACCGACCCCAAAGTTTTGCAGCAAACGATTCGCGGTCTCCGGTTCGATTTTCCGCCGGCGGGCTTCCATCAGAA
>JAJZTR010000194.1 GCA_021848775.1 Chloroflexota bacterium
ATCTGGAAGGTTAGGCCGGGTGGTATTTTCAGACCCACAGGCGCTTGCCAGCCTCGAGACCATTATTCACCCGCTAGTGGATCAGGTGATCGATTTTTTAGTGAAGCGGGCTCCTCAGCCGGTTATAGTTATCGAAGCGATTAAGCTTTTGGAAGCAAATTTATCAAAAAAATGCGATTCGATTTGGGTTGCTTACGCGCCAAAAGACGTGCAGTTAGCCCGATTGACCCAAAAACGTCGAATGTCGCGCGCTGAGGCCATTCAGCGGATCGAGGCCCAGCCATCTCAGCAGCAAAAGGTCAAAGCGGCTAAGGTAGTCATTAATAATGTTGGCAGTATTGAAGATACCTGGAAACAGGTGGTGACAGGATGGCGGAAAGATGTACCAGCTGTTAAAGCAGCCGCTATTGCCAACAAAGAAGCACCGGTTGTCGAAGGGCAATACACGATTAGCCGGGGAAAACCCGGTGATTCTGCAGAAATCACCACCCTCATCAATCACGTCGAAAATCGCCGCGATCCGCTAACCGTACATGACATTATGGAAGGATTTAGCGAAAAAGCGTATCTATTGCTGCACGTTGATAGTACACTTAAGGCTGTGGCCGGATGGCAGGTTGAAAATTTGGTTTCGCGGACGACAGAATTGGTTATCGACCCCGCTTTACCCTTCGATCAGGTCATTCCGGCGCTTATAAGAGAAATGGAACGAGCTTCTCGTGAATTACAATGCGAGGTCTCCATGGTATTTACTCCACCCAAATTGGGTAGGTTAGAACCACTTTGGCAAGACCTGGGTTACGTGCCTATGAAACCTGAATCGCTCGTTGTGAGAGCCTGGAAAGACGCGGCACGCGAATCAATGCCGCCCGAGACTTTATTGTTGTTCAAGAAATTGCGCGAGGATCGAGTCATTCGACCCATCTGATCGCAATTTGATGTTCCTTTGTGAAATTGAGATAACCAGTGACCGATTTATTCAATGAGTTTATTTTCATTTTCCAGCGCTTTACCTGGCAGAGCGCTCTGGATATATTTCTGGTCACCCTGGTATTCTTCAGTATTTTATTATTACTGCGCGACACTCAGGCGATGGTGCTCCTGCGCGGCGTGCTGCTGTTGGTTGTAGCCCTCAGCCTGGTAACCACCCTGGTTGACCTGCCAGCTTTTGGCTGGTTGATCCAAACCATGGTGCCGACTTTGGTGCTGGCGATACCCGTCATTTTTGCGCCAGAGATCCGCCGGGGTCTTGAACGATTGGGGCGCGCGGGGTCGGGGCAGCCCATGTTCTGGCAAGGCGCCTTTATTCCCAAAGAAACCATGCAGCCAGCCATCCAGGCGGTGGTGAGTGCCTGCGCAAGGTTATCTGCGCGGCAGCATGGAGCGCTCATCATTTTACAGAGAGCCGATGGATTGCGCGAATACGCTCGCACCGGGGTTAAGATGAACGCTCAGGTGACACCTGAATTGCTGCTGCAGATTTTCTATCCCAACACCCCGCTCCATGATGGCGCAGCGATCATAGCCAGGCAGGAGATTATTGCTGCCGCATGTGTAATGCCGCTATCTTCAAGCGGAATTCTTAATCGTTCTCCGGAGCGTCAAATGGGGCTGCGCCATCGGGCTGCATTAGGCACATCGGAGGCAACTGATGCTATTGCAGTTGTCGTCTCGGAAGAGACCGGGTCGATTTCGATTGCCCATGGTGGACGAATGATCCGGCGGCTGGATAGCGAGCGGTTGGAAAACATCCTCACAGCCTTCTATCAACCTGTTACGCCTACCCGTTCAGCGTTTGATATCTTCCGTAAGCCAGTCAAGCAGAGCGAAGAGACCCGCCCGCGCAGAGAGGACAGCAGCGATGCTTAAATTACTGCAAAAAGTCCTTCGATTGCTGCCCACGCTGTTGACCGCGTTTGTTCTATCGCTGGCAGTTTGGATATCGGCTGTCACCGCAAATGACCCGATGGTAGAAAAAGCATACCTCAATCCGGTACCGGTAGAGTTCGTCGGACAAGACTCTAATTTGATCATCACCTCCGATTTACCGGATCAGGTTTCGCTGGTCTTAAGTGCCCCGCAATCTGTCTGGAACCTCCCGTTAAGCGAATCGGATGCTGTTCGCGCGTTGGTCGATCTTTCAGGTCTGGAAGCTGGCACCTATACTTTGCCAATCCAGATTCAAATTATTCCTCAGCCGGTGCGAAAAACTTCCCAGACACCGGAAACCATGACGATCACGCTCGAACCTTTGCGGGTAAAAGAGCTTCCCGTTTCTCTAATATTACGCGGCAGCCCCGCGACTGGATATCAGATGGGTGAAGCCTCCATCAATCCAAGTGTCGTCACGGTAACCGGTCCGGCTGCGTCAGTGGATCAAGTCGCGCGCGTTCGGGCAACCCTGGATGTCAACCAGGCTAACCAGGTGATTAACCGCTCGGTTGCGCTGGTGGCTTTGGATGCGGAAGATAAGGTTGTCAGCAATGTGTCCATCGTTCCCGGCGAAGTAGCCATTTCCCAGGAGGTAACTCAGCGATATGGTTACCGGAATGTGGTGGTGAAGGTTGTAGCTACCGGTCAGGTGGCGGATGGATACCGGCTTACAAATATATCCGTATTCCCACCAGCCGTGACAGTTTTTTCGGCGGATCCCCAAATTGTGGGTGATTTACCTGGATTTGTCGAAACCATGCCTTTGGATATCACTGGCGCCAAGGACGATCTTGACGTATCCATTGGATTGGATTTACCGGAAGGCGTTTCAGTGGTCGGCGATCAAACTGAAGTAATGGTGAGCGTCGGTGTGGCTGCCATTGAAAGCAGCCTGACCATACCCAATATTCCAGTTGAAGTAACCGGACTACCATTGGGGCTGCGAGCAACTGTCTCGCCAGAAGAAGTAACAGTTATAATTTCCGGCCCGGTTGCTTTGCTGGACCGTCTGAGTGTTTCGGATGTGCGCGTTGTGGTCGATTTGACCAATTACACAAGCGGCACGTATCAGCTGGTGCCGGAGGTGGAAATTCTCATTCTTGAGCTTCGCGCTGAATCGATCCTGCCGGAGACAATTCAGGTTACAATTTCACGGGGAACTTCTGCCGCAACTCCGCGACCCACTCCCTGATTCAGGAGAAGTATGCAAAAACCTTTCGTAGCCCTGGTGGGGCGGCCGAATGTTGGCAAAAGCACCTTATTCAACCGTCTGGTTGGCGAACCTATGGCCATTGTGGATAATGTTCCGGGGACCACCCGCGACCGGCTGCTTGCCGAGGCAGAATGGAACGGGAGACCCTTTCACGTCGTGGACACTGGTGGAATCGACACCATCGGCGGCAAAGATCCGCTTTCAATAGGTTCTGCTGATTATATTGACCAAATTCGCAACCATGCGGAAATGGCTATTCGCGAAGCGGATGTGGTGCTGTTATTGACAGATGCCCTCAGCGGGGTGACCCCAGCAGATAAAGAAGTAGCCCAGATTTTGCGGCGCAACCAGCGAATAGTGGATGGCAAGCCTTACCCACCTGTGCTGCTGGTTGTCAACAAGGCCGATAATGAAACCTTCCGCATGGGAGCTGCTCAATTTTATGAGCTTGGTCTAGGCGATCCCTATCCAATTTCAGCAGTACATGGAACCGGCACGGGCGACTTGCTGGACGTGCTGGTGGAATCCTTCCCGCCGGAAGACCTGGAAGAGGAAGACGAATCGGTAAAGATCGCGCTGGTCGGCAAGCCGAATGTTGGCAAATCCAGCCTGTTGAACCGGCTGGTCGGTGAAGAACGGGCTATCGTGTCGCCGATTGCCGGCACAACGCGCGATGCGGTCGACACCATTATCGACTACGAAGGGATCCCCGTCACCCTGATCGACACAGCGGGAATCCGGCGGCGCGGCAAGGTGGAACCGGGAGTGGAGAAATACTCGGTGATCCGCTCGATGCGGGCTATCGAACGGGCGGATGTGGCGCTGTTGATGATCGACGCGGTCAGCGGCATCACCGCTCAGGACGCGCACATCGCCGGCTATATTCTTGAAGCGAACAAAAGCACGGTGGTACTGGTCAACAAATGGGACGCGGTCGAAAAGGACAACGAGACGATGCAGTTGTACACCGATCAAATCCGCCGTGACCTGAACTTCATCGCCTATGTGCCGATTCTATTCATCTCGGCAAAGACCGGACAGCGGGTGGAACAGGTGATGCCGCTGGCGCTCAAAGTGCAGGAAGAACGGCTGGCGCGACTGACCACCGGGCAGCTCAATCGAATCTTGCAAAGTGCCCAGGATGCCCATTCTGCCACATCCAGCAGCGGGCACTCGCTGCGCATCTATTACGGTACCCAGGTTCGCAGTGATCCGCCCACTTTTTTGATCTACTGCAACGACCCCAAATTAGCCCACTTCACCTATGTACGCTACCTCGAAAACCAGATCCGCAAAGTGTACCCCTTCTCGGGCACGCCTATCCGGCTGGTGTTCAAGCCGCGAAATTAGCGTTGGATGAGAAAACCAGGCAGGGGTTGACGCTTAAGGGATAGGGGTGGTAGAATACACGGACAATTGATGCGGGGTAGAGCAGAGGTAGCTCGTCGGGCTCATAACCCGGAGGTCAGTGGTTCGAATCCACTCCCCGCTACTAACGAGAACCGTAGTCCCTGGGGCTACGGTTTTT
>JAJZTR010000024.1 GCA_021848775.1 Chloroflexota bacterium
TACCCTTTTTTGTTTTATTAATTTATCGGTTGTCCTTCCATAATTTGAAATCTTTTAAAATGGATTCACCTAAGAATTCGCGCTCGATTGAATTGTCCGGGATCAGGCTGGCATCGATTGGTAAAAACCATTCCAGAAAGGTCAATAAACGCTTGGCTTCGATAAACTCAGGAGTTCCAAACGGAACCTGACGTAGTAATGGTTCTACCATTCGACGCAATGCAGAAAGTTCGTAAACCAGCGCAGAATTAAATACTTCATCGGCATTTTCCTGAAACGGGAAAATATGCCGCTTTTCCCCGCGCCGTACCGATTCCCAGCGGCTGATTGTATCCAGCGCGGAATACCCACGTTCACGTTGGTCGCGCACGATCCGGCGCAACAAGCGGGTATCGGTCGTCGAAATCCGATTGTGGCGGTCAAGGTTGAGTTGAGTCAGACACGACACATAGAGCCGGAAAGTGGTTTCTCCAGGTACATTTGGCAGCAAATTTGGGTTTAAACCGTGGATTCCTTCCAGCAAAATCAACTGGTCGTTTTGCAACCGAATTGCATCTCCTGGACCGCTTTTGCCGGTACGAAAATCGTAACGCGGCAAATGAACTTCCTCGCCCGAAATCAACCCTAACAAATCCCGTTCAAGCCGTGCAATGTCGAGAGCATTTAGAGATTCATAATCGTAATCGCCATTTTCATCGGTCGGGGTTTCCTCTCTATCTACGAAATAATTGTCCATCTCCAGCGCGAAGGGTGAATATCCCTGAGACAATAATTGCACAGACAGACGCTTCGAAAATGTGGTCTTCCCCGACGAGGATGGACCTGCGATGAGCACAATTCGAGCTGTCTTGGATCGTGCGGCTACCTGCCGCGCGATATCGGCGATTTTTTGTTCGTGCAAGGCCTCCGACACAAGAATAATTTCCCGGATCCTGCCCTCAGAGATGGCATCATTCAAAGCACCGACATTCTCGATTCCCAACCTGGACAACCAGGCACCGTACTGGATAAATGTCCGCAGCAGTTTTGGATATTCCGGCATTGGAAGTAAATCGGTGGGAGCATGCCGGCGTGGATACATGATCACAAATCCATCTCCCAACAGGGTCAGACCAAACAACTTTAAATACCCTGTGCTGGGGACCATGTAGCCATGCAGGTAATCCTGATAGTTGCCAAGTTTGTAAAGGACCAGCGTATCTTTTTGACGGTTTTTTAATAATCGAACCTTGTCATAGTACCCATTCTGGGTAAACAATTCGATGGCTTCTGATTTTGGGACAATTCGTTTTTCGAATGGAATATCCGCAGAAACCATACTGTACATTTTTTCGGTCAGCTTATCCAGGATTTCCTGGGTAAGCGGGCTGAAACCAGAAACCGAACAGAAATACCCGCCTGAAGATACCGAATGGTCGACCTCCAGGTATGCATCCGGAAACAAGGCTTCGAAAGCAGCAACCAGTAAAAAGGTCAATGACCTGCGATATATCCTCGCGCCATCCGGAGTGCTCATGGACAATGGGTTAACTTTTGAATCCACCGAAATGGGGTAAGTCAATTCCCGCAGCTCGTTATTAACAATCGCCCCCACAATCTGCGGATCACTCCACTCGGGAAGCAATCGTAAAAACTCGCTGACCGGGGTGTTGCGAGGACCGCTATAAACACTACCGTCCGGCAGGATAATTTCAACGGTTTCTCGCAGCATGGTTTTATGAATAATGGAGGGGACTTGTGACATTATGGGATATCCTGTTCGATGTAAAGCGCCTTTGGTATGGATTCGGATGCAATAATACAGCCTTTTTCAATTATTTACAATTATGAGGTTGCTTTAGGAATAATCGTTCCATGGAGAGAGCGCAACCTGAGGATTGGGTATATATTCCATAATCAGCGATAGTCAGGAAAGAGTGAGTCTAATTTTCCTTAAGCTGGATCCAGTATCTCAGGATTGAGTATCGCCAGTGATGTCAGGCATCGGTTAAGTAACTTCACCCAGCCGGATGATATACATTCGATAGCTGAATGTGGGATAAAAACACAGTTCAGTTCAAATTGACATGCTGTTCTTGTTTGTTGGTGGATACCTTGGGTCTCAGTATAATGTAGTAATCCATCTTGATCTGTTATTAAAAATTGGGAGTTCGAAAAATGGAACCGAATTATGATAACCTCGATCCGCAAGAACGTGTCAACAGGATTTTAGCCTTATTTTCGGTTCTGATCGGAGCTGCCAGCATTTGCGGGGGATTAATTCCAATTATTGGGGCGATCGGGGCTGTCGTCGGAGTTGTTGCGGGGGTATTTGGACGAAAATCTGACAGCCACAAATTAGCTACTGCCGGGATTATTATCTCGAGTTTCGCCCTGACCCTATCCCTAACCTATGGTTTTATTGTCTACCTTAGCACCCCAAAATAGATGCTGTTCGGTTTATGAATCCAGAGAACCAAACATCATGCGGTCTAGTAGCGTCCTCTGGAAAATCAAGAAAACAATTATCACAGGTATTGACATAACCAATACTAAAGATCCTAAAATGCTCCAGGGTTGAGCGTTTCCCGTTTGAACCATGGCGTAAATTGCCATGGAAAGGGTCACATTCTGAGCTTTGTCCACGAATAGCCAGCCTATTGCGAACTCGGAATAGGCCATTAGAAAAGAAATTAATGCGGCAATTCCAATGGATGGCAGCGCCAGAGGTAATGTTACATACCAAAAGGTTGTCAAGTTACCTGCTCCGTCCAAATACGCGGCTTCTTCCAGGTCACGCGGTATCGATTGAAACGCCGCCCGCATATTCCAGATGCAGAATGATAGGGCAAAAACTGTATATACAATTGTTAACCCTAATAGGGATGTTCTGATTTTTAAGATGCTTAACACAATATAAAGCGGTGTTGCGAATGCAATCGGTGGAATGACCGCCGTTAATAGCAAGACGAACAAACCAGGTTTTCGCCCGGGGAAACGGAAACGTGCGAAAGCGTACGCCAGGCTTGCGCCTAAAATTATTGCAAACAGCGCGGCTCCGATAGAAACCACCAGACTGTTTGTTAATAGGGTCGTAAAGTGAACGGATTGATAGGGTTGGTCTAACACAGAAATAAGCGGTTCCAACGAAAATTCTTTGGGGAAGAACCTGAATTCAGTCGGTCGAGCAATGAGAGATCCATCAAATGCTAACCGAAGGATGCCCCAGATCGGCACCATGACATATAAACCAACGATGATGAGAAAGACCTGGCTGAGAATCTGTCCAAACCAGGAGAGTCTACGCATAGGTCACCCCCTCGCCAGCTTTACTCCAACGGTTAAACAAAATTACAAAGAGTATCAGAATCCCAATCGCGATGAGATTAATCACGGCTGAAATAGCGAATTGTCCATTGATGAAGAATCCACTGGGGTTGAAGAAGTTAAACGACAAAGTAGCAAGGGTTCCCCCTGAGATGTTGAAAGCCTGAAACAGATAAAACTGGTTGAAGGCAAAAATACCTCTGATGATTATGGCGGGAACTAACAGGGGAAATAGCAGCGGCCAGGTAATATATCGAAAGGTTTGTAACGCGGTCGCTCCATCCATTTGCGCTGCATCGAACGATTCCATGGGTACCATTTTCAAGCCGGCTGCAGAGGCCAGCATCATGAATGGAAAACCATACCAGACACCGGAAATCAATAATATGACGAACCACATACTCGAGCTAGTCTCCCAGCCCAATAGGAAATTAAAAGGTATTTCGGGACCGAACTTCTGCGCGGCAAGGCTTAGCCAGCCTGTAACCGGTGCAAAAACATTTACCCACATCAAAGCGCCAATTAACTCAGGAATAGCCCAAGGAAGGATAAACAAGGCTTGCCATCCCCGTTTGAATTTCAATCCTCGTTGCCACAAGATCAACGCTAAGACCAGTCCAAGGGTGGTTTGTATGCCTACAGAGATAATCGTCCACGTAATGTTAATGAACAACACTTGCTGCTGATTTAAATAATCGAATAACGGCCGAAAATTCGAAAGACCAAGGTAATGTACTTCCTTCGATCGATAAGGAAATTCTTGAAATTCGACAGCTATACGTCCTGTAATTCCACCCCAGACCTCTCGCCAGATGCCCCCGGTTAACCCATCTTTAATTGAGATGCTATTGAAGTCGGTCAGCGAGACGCCCACCTGATAGAGCAGAGGAAGAAGAGTAAAAATCAGAAACGCCAGCATTCCTGGGATGAGCCAGTAGACCGCCTGCTTTAATTCCGATTTTTGAGGTGCCGCGATGGTCTGACTTCGCTCCCTCTTTTTCAAAATCCAATTTTGGATTGGAGAAATAACCAGGGATGTGAATCCTTTTGACGCTGATAGACAAAGCGGCACGCTGAGCGTGATCAGGTATTGAGGCCATTTTGTCGGCCAGAATAAAAGGAATATTAACGCAATGATCAACCAGAGCGCATAAACCCTGTCTTCCTTCCAGGTCCTTGCCAGGCCGACCATCGCCAGCAATGCAATAATAGGATCGATCGAAAAATAAAATGCATCCGCTTGCCACTTCAACGGAGATGTGGATAACCACACAAATTGCTGCCAGACCGGGAAGTTTGCGCTTTCTACCTCAACTGCACTCTGGGAATAAAGGGAGTGGTAAAGGATGGAGTCCTTCAATCGGCCAATCGGGTCCGGCCATAAATAGGGGTTGAATAAGAGGAAAAAGGCTAACGCGACGAGCCCCCAAACCAGGATATTTCGAAGTGTCCTCTTCCTATCCCCTGCTGAGAAATTATCGATGAGCCAATCGACCAGAATAGCTATCCCTACAATCGCATAAATATATTTCGAGGCTACAGTCAGCCCCAGGAATATGGCGGAAACAATAAGCCAGATATTAATTCGAAAAAGCTTTTTTTTCCTCCACATGGTGTAAGCAAACACACTCACCAGGCTGGTAAAAGCAGGGACCGCTTCAAGCATGATTTGCGAAACATACTTGATTGTCCAGGCATGTACCGCCAGCAGCAATCCACCCAACGGGTTGATAATTGCCAGCAAACCAGCGGTAAGGACTCCAAAGACCGCATTCGTGACCCTGTCAGCCCTTAACAGATCTCTGGATAAATATTGGTTTGGCCCAGCGCTGGTAGGGTTATCAGGAGTGAGCGGTTTTTCAGGTTCACCCAAAAGGGCTGCACCCAGGACGATTTTCGCAAATGGAGGGTGTTCAGAACGGTAATTTGTCTCCAAAAGACCAGACAAATCATCGCTGCGGAAAACTGCAGTAAATTCCTGGGCTGCCCTTAAGTAATCATCCTCGTCATAATCTATGTTTAATGTCGTTACGGCCTTCCACCGGGTTGCCCCGGCGAGAACGATGACGAGTATGACTGCAATGACCGTACCCAGAATGCGAATTCGAGTCATTTTCCATCCATTGATTCAACCGGAATCACTCGATAATAGGAATGGAACCGATTATTTGACCAATTCGAATATATAACCGGTGTATGGTTCAAGCTGTTCCAACGGCTTGTAATCCGCAAACCCATCATTTTGAGTGGTCAAAGGTAAACCAGCAGTTCCGGAATAAATATCCGATACGTCATGCACCCCCTCAGTCAAGGGTAAGGTTTCTGCATTAAGTGCGTAATCTATAATTCGATTTTTTGTCAGATTGACAACAATCAGTAAGTTGGTTGACCCTTTCTGGCGGATGAAAGCGTACACCCCAGTATTCATTGAATCAACGGTTAGATACTCTCCAAGGGTTAAAGCTGGTTGTGAAGCTCGAATGGCGATCAGCTTTTGATAGGTGGATAGGAGCGAATCCGCTGCACCGAATTGATTTTGAACATTTACCTCAACATACGCTGGATCCAGCTCCTGCCACGGAGAACTGGTGGAGAACCCACCAAATTGTCCTGCCGTCCATTGCATCGGTCGGCGAATTAACTCATCCGGCTTCCGCCCCTGCATCCCGATCTCTTCGCCGTAGTAGATATATGGGGTGCCGGGAGAGGTCAAAAGGATGAAAGCCGCAATTTTGGCCTTTTCGACTTTCCCGCCCAATACACTCATAACTCGATCCTGGTCGTGATTTGTTAGAAATGTGCCAAAATTCCAATCAGGCATGTCATTTTGAGTAAATGTTACCGCGCTTTTGATGCTTGAGGTCGCTTCTCCTTTGACGCTATTCACAACACCACTGGCCATCTCGAAATTGAAGATCTGGTCAAATTGATCTCCCGTGTATGTAGAAATGGTCCGGGCGTCGCTGCCTGCGACCTCCCCTACGGAATATGCAGCCGGGTTAACGTTCTTATAAAAAAGATAGAAATCGTTGAACCATTCATGCGTTGCCGGAGAATTGAGCGCAGCTTTCTCCTCTTCGATTAAATGCTTGGCTGCATCCACCCGAAATCCATCCACCCCGACCGTTTCCAACCAGTATTCGGCAACTTTCTCCATTTGATCCGTAACATCCGGATTCTCATAATTCAGATCCGGCATGCAGCCGCAAAAATAGCCGTAATAATACAGTTCTCCGTCTCCACCTGTCGCCGAATGCCATCCCGCGCCCTGGCTGGTGGGTGACCAGATATACCAATCATGAAAATCGGAGGTGGCGCCCCTTAAAGCATCAACAAAGAACGGATGCTGGGTCGATGTATGGTTGAGAACCAAATCGATAATAACGCGAATTCCGCGTTTATGCGCTTCGGACAGAAAATTTTTAAATTCATCCATCGTGCCATAATCATGGTTTATCCCGTAATAATTAATGACGTCATATCCATGATAACTTGGCGAAGGATGAATTGGCATTAACCAGATTGCGGTGATGCCTAAATCGGTGCGCGTCGCGGGGTCGCCGTCATTCAGGTAGTCTAATTTTTGGGTGATCCCATCGAAATCCCCTATTCCGTCGCCATCACTATCGTAGAAACTCCTCACAAAGATCTCGTAAAACACCGCTTCTTTCCACCAGGGAACATCTTCAGGGTTTTGGGATTCCGCTGGTCCCGGACTTTGTTTTTGCGATAATTCGGATGATGGGCTGGATTCCGATGGAAAACATCCGACGAGCAGTATTCCAAGAATCAAGACCATAATGATTCTTCTCATGATAGCTGCTCCAAAAAAGACGGCCTTTCGGCCGTCTATTTATCTAGCCTTTTACACCGCCAGCGGTTAACCCGCTCACGATTTGCTTCTGCAAAAGGATGTACACAATCGCAACGGGCAAAGCCACAATAATTGCCATAGCCGCAAACCTGTTCCAGGGAATCGAGCTGGCATACTGCCCAGTCATGTTGTAAAGAGTCATCGCCAATGTATAATCCTGCGGTTTTGTCAGGAACAACCATGGTAGAACGAATTCCTGCCAGTAACCGATGAATCCCAGGAAGAAAGTCACCGCCAATTGAGGCAAAGCGAGAGGGAGAACGATCTGGAAGAATACCTGGTTTGAATCTGCACCATCGATTGCAGCTGCTTCTTCCAACTCTTTTGGAATAGTATCCAAATACCCTTTAAGATTCCACACCGCGAATGGTAATGCTGTTGCGAGCATGGCAATACCAACGCCAAAAAGGGAATCGCGCAAATTAAATAAAACTTTTCCCGTTTCCCCCACCGCACAGGCGGTAAATGGATAAATTGCCGTTACACCGCCTGGACAGTCGACGAAACGGAAACTATTCATTAATAAAAACAAGGGGGTTGATAATCCGACTGCGGGCATCAAGAGCGGGATGAACACCATGATCATGAGTACTTGACGAAACTTGAACTTAAACCTGGAAAAAGCATAAGCCGCAGTGACAGCGATTAATAGGGATATTAATCCGACGGTAATCGAAAGCACTGCGCTGTTTCGAAACAGGGTAACGAAATCAACTGGATTAGCAGTTGGGCGGCTAAGCACCTGTTTAAAAGCCTCAAATGAAATTTCCTTGGGGAAAAGTTCTAGTTTACTGGGGCGGGTTGGAACAGGACTCAATGACAGGGTAATAATATACATAATCGGGAACATAACTTCAGCAGTAATTAAAAGACACAGAAGTTGGATCATCAGCTGGCGGTAAAGCGGTAATTTTTCACCGCTGCCTTTGCTTCCCGATGTATCCAAATTAAAAAATCGGTAGAAGATATTCCGCTTTTTTACGTCTTGGGTAATAGTGGTCATTTTATGACTCCGCATAACTTTCGGTTGCCCGGGTCAATCGGTTGGTAAGCAAGAAAATTGCGACTACCACGAAGAAGATGATCACCGAAAACGCGCCTGCTGCGCCGTATAGGCGCAAATTCCGCACGAGATCGTAAGCAAAAGTCACTAAAATCTCGGTCATTCTCGATGGGCCGCCCCCTGTCATAAAATAAACAAAGTTAAACAGATTAAATGAAAGAGTGAAACCATACATGGCGGCAGGGATCATTGCAGGCTTTAGTAATGGTACAGTAACATGCCAGAATTGATATGTCCTTGATGCGCCATCAATTTCTGCGGCTTCATACAATTCTCGGGGAATGGATTGGAGCGCACCCGTGGCTACTAATGTCATAAATGGCCAGCCAAGCCAGAAGTTAGCGATCATCATGGCATAGTATGCCAGGGGTAAAGCCCCGGTGGGCAGGAGCCACGAGATCGGCGGTGTGTACTCGAATAACCATCGGATGTGGACAACAGTGTCACTTCCAAATAATTGCAATATCCAGGTTAAAACTTGGTTCATGGCACCGTATTGTTCATCGAAAATATTTCTCCAAACAGTGCCAACCACAATGGGAGGAATAACAACCGGCAAAACATAAATGGCGCGGTAAATCTTCTTAAACCAGACCCCCTTGACGTTCAAAAGGACGGCAATCAGAACTCCGGCCGGCACATGGACCATCACATTTGTGATCGCCCACCAGAAGTTGTAAACCAGGACGCGCAGAAATTCAAAATTTTGAACTGGCAAGCCGCCAAAAATAATCGCTTTATAGTTATCAAGGCCAATGTACTTAAGTTTCGGTGAATTCAGTCCAAGGAGTAAATCCTTCGTTTGAAAATCGGTAAATGAAATAATGACCTGGTAAATAAGGGGGTAAAAGGTAATCACGCCCAACACCAGGAAGGCTGGGAGGAGATATAGATATGGTTGAAAGACCCGTCGATAATCGGTTTTACGATTCGCTAAAACGTTTTTAGTCGTCATATTTCCCTCGCTAAAGTATACCGATTTCGGTCAAAGCAGACAGGCAACCCTGTCTGCTTTGACCTTTGTTCGTTTTGGAATTAAAACCGAATTACTTTACTGGAACCAGGTTTACTTGTTGGCGTTGGCTGTTCCAGTTGCCACCCACTCTTCAGCTGGGGTTTTACCTTCGAAGACATCTGCATCATTGCAGAAGTTCGACCAGTACAGACCTAACTGAGGAACCTGCGGGCGGATGTAAGCGCCGGCATTGAAAGCATCCACCAGACCCTGAATCAATGGATCGGTGATCTCGACATCGGTGCGCACGGGCACATGACCAGCTTCATTCATCATGACAAGCTGTGATTTTGCGTTGGTCAGGTAGAGTGCAACCTCAATTGCTGCTTCTTTTACCTGGCTGTTGGGGTTGAGATAGAAGCCATCCACACCCAGGAACGGGGTAGCAGGGCCAACAGGACCCGCAGGCAGTGCGGTCACAGCCAATTTGTCGCCCAGAGCGTTTTTGTAATCGCCCATTGCCCAGTTGCCATTGGTGATGGCAGCCATTTTGCCTTCGGAGAAGGGAGCCAGACCATCGGAATCATTCTTGGGCCAGCCGTTGGTTTTGGAGATTTCATAGAGGCTCTTGAGGTAATTCAACGCGTCTACAACACCGGTACCCTGGTCAGCGACAACTTTCCAATTTTCATCGAAAATTTTTCCGCCGAATGCACCAAAGAAACCGAAGTCATGGTAGCAGCCATAGCTGAGGGAAATGGGGGTGCCACCTTCCATGAGCGCGAGCAGTTCATCGGTGGTGGCGGGTGGGGTCGGGAGCAGTTCGGTGTTGTACCAGAAAGCAACCGCTTTCATGGATTCAGGAACACCATAGATTTTTCCTTCCACGGTCATACCATCGATACCAAGCTGATTCACGCCTTCGAGTTTACCAGCGAGCAGGTCGGTGATGTCCGCAACCAATTCAGCACGGGCATCATCACCAAGGCTGTCGTTCGGAGCCACGAACATGTCGGGGCCAGCGCCAGCAGCAACGTCGGTGCGATATTTGTTGTAAATATCGTTGAACGGGACCTGTAGGACATTGACCTTAATATTTGGTAGATCAACTACTGCCGCTTCTAGAAGTTTCGTCAATGCAACTTCTTCAGCTGATCCGGTGCCGTAGGCATGCCAGAAGGTAACTTCAACTGGTTCGGCTACAGGTTCAGCGGGAGCTTCCGGTGCCGTTGTGGGTGCAGCAGCCGGCTGGCAGGCAGCCAGGGCAAACGCGGCGATCAGCAGAATGCTGATCAAGGGCAAAAATTTTTTCATCTCAATCCTCCTGATTGATTTGGTACAGAAAATGTCCCATATTTATGGGTTGTTAGTTTGGTAATGGAATTTATCGAATATTGGATGGAAAACGCAACCACCTCCTTTCAACTCTTTATACCCTCTGCAATATTATGAAGGCTCATGGATATTGCCTGTGCAACTGCACCTAGAGCGGAGGAACGCTTTCCCAGTACAGCCGCGGAAATTCTTACAGACTGCCAGGAAACACGAAGGCTGCGTTGTCGAACTGTTTCACGAATGGGGTCGAGTAATAAATCACCTAGTTGTGAAATGCCACCCCCAACCACAACAATGCTCGGGTTAAACAGATTTACCAGGTTGGCAATGGCTGTACCCAGGTGATATCCCGATTCTATCATAAGTTTCTGAGAGAACAAATCACCACTTCGAGCAGCAGTGATCACATCCAGAGAAGTAAGGGTTTTGATAGGCACTTCTGAAAGCATCGTCCTTCGGCCTTCTTTTATGCCAGCAATAGCTCTTTCTACAATGGACCGACCTCCAGCCAAAGTTTCCAGACACCCGTGATTGCCGCAGGTGCATAAAGGGCCGTTTTCGACCAAAGTAATATGCCCAATTTCACCAGCCGATCCGGTCGTACCATGATAAATCTGGCCATCCAGCAGTAATCCAGCTCCAATACCAGTGCCGACTTTAATATACGCCAGATTATGCTCACCCCGCGCGGCACCATAAGCCCATTCACCCAGCGCCCCGAAGTCTGCATCGTTGCCTAGCGATACCGGGCAATTTAACCGCGCCTCCAGCCAATCCCGAATTGGAAACTTGTCCCAACCTGGCATAATGGGCGGAGCGCTCACCATACCCGTCTCGATTACCACCGGACCAGGGACACCCACTGCAACAGCAAGAATCTGGCCGAGCGCCACGCCGGTTGAAGGCAGCCAGTTTTCTATAATTTCGACCAACCTGTTGAGGCAAAGTTCAGGCCCACTGGTGATGTCCAGCGGCGCTTCCACCTCGCTAAGCACCTGGGCAAGAGAATTAGCCAGGATCATCGTCACATGGGTGGAGCCAAGATCGATGCCAATTACCAGGCCGCTTTCAGGGTTAATCTCCAAATTGATTGGATTCCGCCCACCTCCGTGCCTTTTACTGGTTTCACGGACCAATCCAGTCTGGATCAAGTCATTGACAATAACCGATGCAGCAGCGCGGGTCAAGCCTAACAGTCGCGATAATTCAATGCGAGAAACGCCGCCCTGGCTAAAACGAATCAAGTCCAAAGCGGCATGCTTGTTAAGATTTTTTACATTTGATTGTGGTACTTGCCAAATTGTGGTTGCCATACTCTACCCCGACGCATACCAATACAAAGATTTTAACACTATTTTAATATATGTCAATGGATTTGACATTATTTATTTTGGTGCATTGTTTTCAATCTGTTAGTGCGTTATCAGGCAGGAAGAACCTGTCCGGGGAAAGGCTGCAAGTCAAATGGTTATACATTATAATTTCTACCGATGCAAAAACCAGACTGGCGATTAATCACATCCCTCCCCGCACCCGGTGCCTGGAACATGGCATTGGATGAGGCTATATTAGATTCAGTGATCGCTGGAGAGCAGCCACCGACTTTTCGTTTATACGCGTGGGAACCCGCCTGCTTATCCCTCGGGCATGCGCAACCAATTCTTGATGTCGATTTAGACGCGCTTAAGAAGCACGCTTGGAATCTCGTCCGGCGGCCAACTGGCGGAAGAGCCATCCTTCACACCGACGAGCTTACATATTCGATTTGTGCCCACCAGGATTCCCCGGTGATGTCAGGAGGTATTCTGGAGAGTTACCGGAGGATTTCACTGGCTCTTGTCCATGGGTTGGAAAACATTGGCATCCAGGCAAACGCAGACAGCCAATACGCTGTCCCGGCCGGTTCCACACCTAACGCCTCCGTGTGTTTCGAGGTTCCTTCCAACTATGAAATCACAGCCAATGGAAAAAAATTAATCGGGTCGGCACAGGCTCGCCGCAACCTGGGCGTGTTGCAGCATGGATCACTCCCTTTGTATGGAGACCTCGCACGGATTACTGAGGTCCTTGATTTTACCGATTCAGAAAGCCAGACTCTGGCCAAACAACGCCTTCTCAGACATGCCATCACCGCTGAGAATGTTCTTGGCTTTGCTCCCACATGGGAACAGGCAGCTCAGGCAATGATCACAGCGTTCTCAGAACAGATGGGAGTTAACTTGATCCTGAGCGAACCAAGTCCTGCGGAATTACAACGCACTGAGGAATTGAGGGCCAAAAAATTCAGTAATCCTGCCTGGACTTTCCGATTTTAATTATTTCTGCACTAATCGGTGACGAAGATCACTTCCGGGTAGCCTAACTGGCGCAGCAGCCGGTACAAATAACTTTCGGCATTTTTCTGGGCGGTTTCAAGGATTCCGTCCGCGATGGCAGCTTTCTCGATTTCATCCTCAGCAGCCTTGCGTGCCAGGGACTCCAATGTCACATCCCCGCGCTTCAGGATACCCGTCTCACGGTCATAAACATAAGAAAGCTGGTTGTCAAGCGTTGAAATGAATATCTCTGCTTCTGGAAGACGCACCATCAGCACATTATTTTCAACCCACATTTCATCTGGGCCTAATTTTTCAAGATCAATTCCGGCGATCACTTCACCATGAGCTACAAAAAGCAGCTTATCCCCAAACAGAAACCCTAATGCCCCCTGCCCAACTTCAGTGGTTATGACTTTCTCCATCGAATATTGTACGGTTTCGAGCCGGGCGAGAGAACGAACTTCGCGCAAAATCGTGACGGGGTCAGGAATCACTGTGGGCGTTGGGTGGAGCACGTTCGACACCTGGGTCGAAAGGTAGTTGCTGGCTTCCTCGACTGGCTGAATTGCCTGCTTTGCGCCTTTCGTTAGGATCGATCCGGTTGCTACCAACAACCCAGCGAAAAGTAGTACCAGAACGAGAATGGCTATCGCCAATCCTTTTACGAATTGTTTAAAGGTCATTGAAACCTCACTCCTTGGAAAAAGGGACAATAATCATGGAAAAGACCAGGAACGAGCCACTTATCCCGTCCTTAAAAACGATTATAATCTAACAACGGCCGGTATCAACCAAATGGGAGGTTATTCGCCGTGCCATTAATAAAACACCGAACAATTCTGACCGTTCTTATATTCTCCTTCACCATCCTTCTGTCAAGCTGCCAGCCGGTGACACCAACCGTTGCACCAACACCGACGGTTGAACCCCTGCAGCCATCGCCAACCCCCACACCACTTCCTCTTGGAAGTTCGGGTAATCCGATTTTAATTGGTTATTACTTTTCGGAGGAAAATCCAGCGGCCCAACCAGCTGTTGAGGCCTTGACTGCTGAACTGGATACAGGAACTGATTTCTCTTTTGGAGCGGTAGTTTATCCAACGATTGATGAATTGCTGGCAGAGTTAAAAGCAGGAAATGTTCATGCTGCCTGGCTGCAACCCTTGACCTATATTTATGCCAAAACCCAGGGGATAATAACTGTTAGTTTACTGACCAACCATTTTGGCACCTATTTCTACGGATCTCAAATTCTGGCAAACGCTGAAAATAGCTTCACCAGGTATTATGACCCTCAAACCAATACCAACAACGGTACGATCGATACCGCCCTGGCCCAGCTGGATGGGTTGCGTCCTTGCTGGGTCGAACCGGGTTCGATTTCTGGTTACATTTATCCATACGGCCTGTTCCGCGAAAACGATATCGAATTATTGCCCGGCGCGTTCGTCCAATCGCACACAGCTGTGGTTCGCAGCCTATACATCAAGGGTATATGCGATTTTGGTGTCACTTTTACCCATTCCGGCGACCCGCGTACATCCTCCGCGGTGCTTTCGGACTTACCGGATGCGGATCAAAGGGTGGTTGTCCTTTGGCAAAGCGATGCTGCTATTCCCAATTTGAATTTTTCAATAATCCCGACTCTGGATGATGATCTGCGAAAAACAGTAAGCAACGCGTTGATCGATCTCGTGAAAACCGATTCTGGCAAAGAAATCCTATCCCAGGCTACAGGAAACTACGACATACAGGATTTGAAGGTGGTTGATGACTCGATTTACGACCCCCTGCGGCATGTCATCGCTTACGCCGGGATCAATGTGGCTGATTGGTTGGGCCGCTAACAACTGGGGAACTTTTAAACCATACATCAACTACATAATAACGCAGCGTGCCAGTCGGCATGGAATGGTTTCACGCCGTGGTAAAATCACGCAATGCTTCGTAGAATAATTCGTTATGCCTGGCGCACCTTGCTTTCTTTGACAGCGATTGCTGTTCTAGCCCTTGGGCTGCCGACTGCGACCGCGGTGCTGTTGTCTAATGCTCACACTTACACCTTAGAAGAAGCGCCTGCGGCTCAGGTAGCAATTGTGTTTGGTGCAGGTTTAAATCGTGACGGTAGTCCCGGGGCTGTGCTCCGCGACCGAGTCAGCACTGCGGCAGATCTTTACTTCGACGGTAAAGTCCAAAAATTGTTGATGAGCGGCGATAACCGGTTCTTGGATTACAACGAACCCGGCGCGATGCAGGGTTACGCCATTGAACTTGGGGTTCCTGAAGCGGACATCGTGCTGGATTACGCAGGCCGCCGCACTTATGATACCTGCTACCGGGCTCAACATATTTTTGACATCCAGCAGGCCTTATTGGTCACCCAGGCTTATCACCTGCCCCGGGCGTTGATCACCTGCCGCAGCCTTGGGCTGGATGCAAAGGGTATCGTCGCAGACCAGCGCGAATATAACCCTGTGTCATTTACCCGCTGGGTTATCCGTGAGGTCCCTGCCACAACGGTCGCCTTCTGGGATCTATATATTGCCCGACCGCTCCCAGTGTTGGGACTCCCGGAACCAATATTTCCGACCAATGCCACAGTTCAACCATAATCCTGTGAGGTTTAAAATGGACCGTGAGACTGCACTTCGGCTTGTGCGCGAATTTATCAAAAATGAAAACCTGGTGAATCACATGCTCTGCGTTGAGGCTGCCATGCGGTTTTATGCGCAGAAGTTAAACGAAGATGTGGATCTCTGGGGCATTACCGGGCTGCTGCATGATTTTGATTGGGAGATCCACCCTACCCTCGAAGAACATCCAACCGCTGGAGCGCCCATCCTCGAGGAAAGAGGTGTACCTCAGGAAATCATACTAGCCATCCTCAGTCACGGAGTGAATACCGGCGTCCCACGGAATAATTTGATGCGGAAGGCATTGTTCGCCTGTGATGAAATCACCGGTTTGGTAACCGCCGTTGCCCTGGTCCGCCCCTCGCGCTCTTTATACGACCTGACCGCGTCGTCTGTTAAGAAGAAATGGAAGGACCGTGCATTCGCGGCAGGGGCTAACCGCGAAGAAATAGCTCAATCTGCTGAAGAGTTCGGAGTTGAGCTTTGGGAGCATGTCGACAACATTATTCTGGCTATGCGTGTTATCGCTCCACAAATCGGACTGGCAGGAAACTTGCAACAAAACTAAGTGCAATTTCCGAAATCCGGTTGTCAAGAGGTGCTTAGCCATGTCCATCGAAGGAAAGGGATTCTTTATCTGGAAGGTACGCGACTGCGAAGGCGGCGATCCGGCTAAAATTGTTGCCGCTGCAAAAGCTTCCGGGTTTACCAATGTCTTGATTAAAATTGCAGACGGTCAATATGCGTACAACACGGATCGAAAATCCAATGTCGACTTCCTGCCACCCGTTGTTGATGCTCTGAAAAAGGCCGGCATCAGCGTTTGGGGCTGGCACTATGTGTACGGGTATAATCCCGCAGCAGAAGCTGTCCTCGCGGTAAAACGCACCACCGAACTGGCTTTGGATGGTTATGTCATCGACGCTGAGATTGAATATACCCAGCCTGGCCGTATAAACGCCGCACGCGCTTTCATGGACAGGATTCGCCGCGGGCTCCCCAACCTGCCAATGGCGCTCAGTTCATATCGTTTCCCTTCCTACCATCCACGCCTGCCCTGGAAAGAATTCCTGGATAAGGTTGACTACAATATGCCGCAAGTGTACTGGGAGAAAGCGCACAACCCTGAACCGCAATTAAAACGCACGGTACGTGAATTCGAGGCTAAAACTCCTTTCCGTCCGGTGATCCCGACCGGCCCGGCATATCAGGTTGGCGGTTGGAAACCTACCGTGGAGGATACAAATCAATTTTTTGAATCCGCCAAAACTTTGAACCTTAAAGGGGCTAACTTTTTCTCATGGGACGAGTGCCGCCGAGATCTTCCAGCCATATGGGACGCGGTGGGAACATACATCTGGAACAAACCAGCTGCATTGCCAGATATCGTCGATGATTATTTTTCAGCCCTTAACTCCCGCGATCCGAAGAAAATCGACAGTCTGTATCTGCCAGATGCGGTGCACATCACATTCGTCAAAGCTGTACAGGGATCGGAAGCATTGAGATCATGGTACACCAACCTGTTCACCCAGGTCCTGCCCGAATCTTCGTTTAAACTAACTTCTGTCTCAGGGAAAGGCAATTCACGTCATTTCACCTGGACTGCTCAATCAACCAAAGGGCAGGTCAATAACGGCAGCGATACCATAGGTCTGCTGGACGGGAAAATCGCTTACCATTATTCTTACTTCCATGTATCCCGCTAATTGGCACCAAAAATAAAATCAATAAAATGGGCTGACCCAAAAGGTCAGCCCATTTTATTCGAATTACCGACCAGCGGCTTTGGGTTTCCTGGCTGCAGGCTTTTTAGTTGCTGTTTTGCCGGTGCTACGCGATGGTTTCTTCGCCGCGGAGGTTTTGGTGGTCGCTGACGGCTTGGCAGCTGTTTTGGATGAGGATTTTACAGCCGGCCTGGTTTTACCACCCGGTTTCGTTGGTGTCCTGGTGGCAGGTTTTGCAGCCGCCCGGGCAGGCGTTTTGGGCGCAGCTTTTGGCTTTGCGGTGGCGGCAGTCTTGGCCGCCTTTTTGGTTGCTGGTTTTGCTGCAACCCTGGTCGCAGTCTTCGATGCGGCCTTGGTGGCGGCTTTATCCGTGGCCTTGGGTGTGGACCTTGTGGTGGTTGGTTTAGGTTCTGGTCTTACGCCTGTCCTGGTGGTTTTGGGGGTTGCTGCAGCAGTTTTTTTGGCCGTTGTCCTGCTCGCTCTGGGACTCTTTTCCGTTGATGCAATCCGGGGTTTTCCAGCAGCAGTTTTCACGCTGGCCGTCTTTTTTGTAGAAGCTTTCGCGGAAGGTTGAGGGTTGGGAGATCCTGCTGGCTTTACCACAGCTCTACCAAGGGGCAGCTCCACGCTTTTAGCGACATTTTTGACCGGCGATTTTGTTGTTTCAGTCATTTTGACGGCTGATGATTTTACAGTGCTCAACTTTTTTTCAGTCCGGGATGCTGTGGTTCTCCCTGGGCGGTCAGCCGCTTTTTTGACCTTTGCTTGAACCCTGGAAGCCGGTTTAGTTTCTCGGGTTTTTCGCTCCCTGACAGGTTTTTCACTTAACGGCAGTTCAAGTTGGTTGACCCTGGTTCCGGTGTCAGGTGCGCGGCGTTGACGTTTGGCAGGAGGACGCTCACGCTTCTCCCAATAAGCCAACCCATCCTCAATTACAGCCAGGCTATTAATCGCATCCCCTGGTTTTAATGCAACCAGCGGTTTTCCTGTAGCTTGTCTGCGCCCGGCAGCAATGGCACCTAAGGTTGATACCTTCCTGCCAGCGTCCTTGAATTGAATGACAAACTCCTGCGCTGGGTGACTGTAAACCATGCCCACTAATCCACCCCCGCTTTGTGGGCGGCAGGCAATGGCACCTTGACCGTAACGCCCCTGAACAGGAAGCTGCTCGTTTGGTAAACGCCAGGCTTTACCATCTTTCCCAACCAGCAAAAGCTGCGAGGTAGGCACAATCCGCGCAGCGCCGATGACCTGATCGCCTTTTGCCAGTTTGATTCCATTAACCCCGGCTGCCACCAATCCCATCGGCCGTACATCGTCCTCGGTAAAGCGGATCACCATGCCATTGGAGGTCGCCAGCACCAATTCGGACTTTCCATCGGTAAGGACAATATGAACAATTTCATCTCCAGTGTTTACCTTGGCAAGGTAAAAAAGTTGTGTGGATGGACCGGGTAAGTCCCGCAGGCTTGATTTTTTGATCATGCCGATGCGGGACACAGTTACTACAAAATGGTCTTCGTCATCTTCCAATCGGGATGGAGCTGCAAATACCTGAACCAGTTGTTGACCATCTTCAAAGGGAGAAGCCTTATGAAGCGGGATCCCATCTGCAAGACTCTCCATTTCAGGAAGCGATTGGACTGAAAGCGCTGCTGCACGCCCATCGCTGGCAGCCATGTAGAGTGTTTGGTGCGTATTGGCTGCGTACATCAAGCGTGGAGCACTGCGGCCAGGCCATTTTGGCAATTCATCACCTGACGTGCGGCCAATCAGTCCATCTTCTGTTACGACCACCCACACACTTTGCGAAGGCATCATATCGGTGGTCGTTAACATGTTCTTCATTTCTTCGCCCTCTTTGAGCGCAACAATTTGCGTTCGCCGCCGGTCTGCATACGCGGACTTAATCGCCTGCAATTCAATGCCCACTACTTCCCGCAGTTTCTTGGGAGACCGGAGCAGGCCCTCGAGCTCTTTTATTAGTTCCTGAACTTCCTTATATTCGATTTCGATCTTCCGTCGTTCCAACGCTGCCAAACGACGCAGCTGCATTTCGAGGATTGCATTCGCCTGAATTTCACTCAACCTGAACCGTTTCATCAATTTGCTGCGCGCATCTTCCACATCCTGCGCTTTCCGAATCAGATTGATTACTTCATCCAGGTTATTGAGCGCCACTCGCAACCCTTCCAAAATGTGCGCCCGGGCTTTGGCTCTGGCAAGGTCGTGTTCGCTGCGACGTCGAACGACGTTAATGCGGTGCTCTAGATAAACCCGCAAGGCCTGTTTCAGAGAAAGCATATGCGGCTCGCCGTTTACCAGCGCCAGTAACGAAATCCTGAAAGTTGTTTGCATTGGTGTGCGCCGGTAAAGTTCGCGTAAAACATTCTCGGTTTCCGCCACCTTGTTTAATTCGATGACAACGCGCATTCCCTGACGATCAGACTCATCGCGCAAGTCGCTGATTCCTTCCAGGTGTCCATCACGAGCTAATTCGGCGATCCGCTCGATCAGGGACGACTTGTTGATCTGGTACGGCAGTTCGGTGATGATAATCCGATTCTTGCCCCGCCCCATTTCCTCGAGGTGCACTTTTCCACGCAGGGTTACTTTTCCCCTTCCAGTTGCGTAAGCTGACAGCAAATCTTCACCGTCATTTTCATGCAAAATAATTCCACCGGTAGGAAAATCAGGGCCTTTGACAAATTTCATCAAATCGCTGACAGCGATATCATCCTGGACTTCCCATTTCTCCAGCATATATTTGAGCGCATCAATGACTTCTCCCAGGTTGTGCGGTGGAATGCTGGTCGCCATGCCCACCGCGATTCCAGTGGCGCCGTTGACCAGCAAATTGGGGATCGCGGAAGGCAGGACATCCGGCTCGTTGAGGGAATCATCAAAATTTCGGGTGAAGTCAATCGTATCGCGGTCCAGCTGCGTCAGGATATCAACAGCCACAGGTGTCAGACGTGCTTCTGTGTATCGCATGGCAGCCGGAGGGTCACCATCAACAGAGCCAAAATTGCCCTGACCGGCAACCAATGGATAGCGCATGGAAAAATCCTGTGCCATGCGTGCCATTGCCTCGTACACCGTCTGGTCGCCGTGCGGATGATATTTACCCAACACCTCACCAACGATACGAGCAGATTTTTTATAGGAAGTATCTGAGCGCAGCCCCATATCATACATCCCGAATAGAATTCGGCGTTGCACAGGTTTTAATCCATCTCGCGCATCGGGCAGTGCTCGTGCAACGATGACGCTCATTGCATAATCCAGGTAGGATTGCTGCATCTCCAGGTCTATATCTACGCGCTTAACCAGTCCAATTTCCATGAATGACTCCCACCATACTGCCAAGGCAGCAAAAAATGTAAGATATTTTCTCGGCATAGTTTATCATGGTTTAGCCACGGACTTTCGGGCGAGTTCCCAAGTGCTTAAACGCGCAAATCTGGTGATCGGCTGATATCTTGCCATTTGATCATTCTGCTGAAGAATATAGTTCTGACCCAAATAAAAAACCCCGAGGGCTTTGTATTCCCTCGGGGTCGTCTTAACCTTCGCTTCGTTCCTATGAACTGGTGATGTTGGTGATGGAAATGCGCGAGTTATCTTCCGCAAATTCACCGCTTCGGAATCGACCTTCCTGGAAACCGGTTCCGGCGGGAATGAGCTTGCCGATAATCACATTTTCCTTCAGACCGAACAGTGGATCTGCCGTTCCGGCAATTGCTGCTCCGGCCAGCACTTTGATGGTGTGTTGGAATGAAGCCGCAGACAGGAATGAATCGGTGCTCAGTGATGCTTTGGTTACGCCCAACAATATTTCTACAAATCTTGCCGGCTGTTTGCCCTCAGCAACCATCTGATCGTTCTTGCGCAGAATCTCAAGGCGGTCCACCAGATCCATCGGCAGGTAATGGGTATCACCTGGGCGAATGACCTGCACCCGACCAAGCATTTTGCGAATGATTACTTCGAAATGCTTGTCATTGATGTTCTGACCCTGGGCACGGTATACCTTCTGGATTTCATTCATAAGGTACATTTGAGCGGCATCCCGGCCTTTGATCCGTAAAATCGTGTGCGGATTAAGCGAACCCTCGGTTAGAGGCTGTCCGGCCTCGACATGCTCTCCATCTTTGATCAGGATGCGGGAGGTGCTTGGAATTTCGTACTCTTCGGACTCACGCTGCTCGTAAGAGACGATAACTTTCCGTTCCTCGATGCGCACCCGCCCGGTATGTTGTGCTGCAATGGTGGCTTCACCTTGTGTGGCAATCGGGTCACCAAGAGAGACAGCATTTTCGTCTTTGACAGTAATTTCCCAGGATTCCGGAATTTCATATTCATCGCTGACCATTTCGGAATGTTCAACCAGGACCAGACGCTGCTCGGTAAATTTTTCGGATTGGATGATTTTTCCAACACCTGAAATGCGGGTGATGACAGCCTCGCCTTTCGGCATCCGCCGGGCCTCGAACAACTCTTCAACACGGGGCAGACCAGTCGTGATATCACCACCAGCCGCGACACCACCGGTGTGGAAAGTACGCAAAGTCAGCTGTGTACCAGGCTCCCCAATGGATTGGGCTGCCACAGTACCGACTGCTGAACCGGTATTGACCAATTTTCCACGTCCAAGGTCCATGCCATAACAATTCTGGCACACGCCATGCGAAAGTTCGCAGGTTAGTGGCGAACGAACCTTCACTTCTTCGATTTTCGCGTTGAGAATGTTGCGGATGACATCATGATCGAGCATGTCATTCGGTTCGACCAAAATCTCGCCGGTTAGCGGATCTAAAATCCGTTCAGCAGCCAGGCGTCCGTATAAACGAACGCTCAAGGGCTGACCAGCGACATCGTCAGCTTTCCGTATCCAGATGCCTTCTGTAGTGCCGCAGTCTGCCTCGTTGACGATCATGTCCTGGGCCACATCCACCAGACGGCGGGTCAGGTAACCGGCATCTGCAGTACGCAGAGCGGTATCAGCCAGGCCTTTGCGGGCACCGTGGGTGGAGATGAAGTATTCCAAAGCGGTCAAACCCTCACGGAAGTTGGACTGAATGGGCAGGCGAATAATACGCCCGGCCGGGTCAGCCATCAAACCGCGCATTCCAGCCAACTGTGAAATTGGGCCAAAACCACCCTTGGTCGCGCCAGAGTTTGCCATTGTCGCCAGGTTACCATTGGGATCCATTCCACGCCGGACAGCATCACCGACGTCCTTGGTGGTTTGCTGCCAGATCTCAATTTCGCGTTCGTTGCGTTCCTGTTCAGTCAGCAAACCGCGGCGATAGGATTGGTGCACCTTTTCGATGCCCTCATTGGCTTTTGCCAGAATTTCAGGTTTATCGACAGGCATGGTGATATCTGCAACAGCAATGGTCGACCCAGAGCGCATGGCATATTCAAAGCCTATGTCCTTGACTGCATCCGCAGTAGCCGTGGTTTCGTCCTCTCCGCAAATTTCGTAGACGCTGGCGATCAAATCTTTCACACCGCCTTTGTCGAGTGCTATATTCTGAAAACGCATCTGTTCCGGCAGGATATAGTTAAACAAAGCCCGTCCAACCGTAGTTTCAATTAACCGTGTCTCTGGCTCGGGCAGGCGGTTGTTGTGATCATCGTACCAGGTTTCAACTACAGCTCGAATCTCGGTATGAATATCCAATTGACCCAGCTGGTAAGCCAGATTGACTTCGTCGATACTGGCAAAAACACGTCCATCGCCTTGATGCTCCAGATTGTCCTTCATGGTCAGGTAATACACACCTAGAACCATGTCTTTGGAAGGACTGATAATGGGTTCGCCATCGGCAGGCTTGAGCAAGTTGCGCGAAGACAGCATCAGATTGTTGGCTTCCCATACGGCCTTCTCAGAGAGCGGCACATGAACTGCCATCTGGTCGCCGTCAAAGTCAGCGTTGAACGCGGTGGTCACCAACGGGTGCAGCTGGATGGCTGATCCCTCGATCAAAATGGGTTTGAAGGCTTGAATACCCAGGCGGTGCAGGGTTGGGGCACGATTGAGCAGCACCGGCCGCTCTTTGATGACCTCTTCCAGCACTTCCCAAACCTCAGGACGGTTGCGCTCGATGAACCGGCGCGCGCCTTTGACATTCGCAGCATAAGAGTGATATACCAATTTGGCAATAACAAACGGGCGGAAAAGTTCAAGCGCCATGGTCTTTGGCAAACCGCACTCATACAGTTTGAGGGTTGGCCCAACCACGATGACCGAGCGACCGGAGTAGTCCACACGCTTGCCCAGCAGGTTGCGGCGGAAGCGCCCTTTCTTACCCTTGAGCATGTCGCTCAAAGATTTCAATTCACGACGACCACGCCGTGAAAGCGCTTTGCCGCGCTGAGAATTGTCAATCAGGGAATCGACCGCTTCCTGCAGCATGCGTTTCTCATTGCGCACAATTACATCCGGTGCGCCTAATTCGAGCAGCCGCTTTAGGCGGTTGTTGCGGTTGATTACACGGCGGTAAAGATCGTTGAGGTCCGAGGTAGCAAACC
>JAJZTR010000025.1 GCA_021848775.1 Chloroflexota bacterium
GTGGTTACCCGCCTGCAGGCAGAGGAACACCGTCTGGTATACATCCGCCACGAAAGCAATCAAGGGGTGGGTGGCGCGATGGTCACCGGTTATAGCAAAGCGCTCGAACTGGGGGCTGACATCATCGTGAAAATGGATGGGGACGGACAGATGAATCCAAACGCAATCCATTCCTTAATCGACCCTTTGCTCTCGGGGAAAGCTGACTACACAAAAGGAAATCGCTTCAGGGATACCGTAGCTCTCAGGCAAATGCCCGCTGTGCGGCGTTTTGGCAACACCATGCTCGGGTTTTTAGCAAAAGCAGCCACCGGGTATTGGAATATTTTCGACCCAACCAACGGTTTTGTCGCGATTCGCGCGGAAGTCCTGGCTCAACTCCCCCTGGAAAAAATTGACCGTACCTTTTATTTTGAGACTTCCATGCTGGCGCAATTGTATTTAATCGATGCTGTTGTTCAGGATGTTTCCATGCCCGCCCGCTACGGTGACCAGAAGTCAAATCTGCGTATTACCCAGGTGATGATCGATTTTCCGCCGCGATTATTGGGCACTTTTGTTAAACGAATGATTCTCAAACACCTGGTTTATGATTTTTCAATGATTTCCATCTACCTCATGACCGGAATGCCACTGTTATTGTTTGGCCTGATATTTGGGATGGTCAAATGGATTAAATACGCTTCTCTCGGAATGCCCGCCCCCACCGGTACGGTGATCCTGCCCATGATGTGCGTGCTATTGGGTATTCAATTTTTACTTTCAGCCGTCCAAATTGACCTGCAGTCGGTACCGCGGACCCCCCTGTCTTCCTCCCTGTAACGATCATCTATACGCATAAATCGCCCCTGGAGACAGGTGGAGGTTTGATGTCGTGATTCCATCAACGCTCACGCAAAGCCAGCCGGAAACCAGCCCTCCGATTTACTTCACCCCCCAGATAATCACCAACCCGTCAGAACCTCCGGACGCCAGAAAGCGGCCGTCCGGAGAAAATTCCAGCGCGGTGATGCGGCCCACGTGCTCCTGAACGGTTCTCAATCCGGCGCCGCTCGTGCTGTCCATCAGGTGGATGCTGCCGTCTGAGAGGCCAACCGCCGCCAGCGATTCGTCCTGAGAGATGTCCAGGGATGTAATATAACCCGGCAGCGTCCAGGGTTCCAGTTCCTGCCAATCGCTGGTACGCCAGCGGAAAACTTGGTTGTTAGAGGCGACCATCAGCTGCGAACAGTCCGGAAGGAATGCCAGAGAAGTCTCATATCCATACCAGGGTATGGAGAGTTCCTGAAGGAGCGTATCTCCGGTTTCATCGAACACCTGAATCCTGGCCTGATCGGTTGAAGCAGCAAGGTAGCACGACCAGGTGAGGGTCTCGACCCATGCACCCGTCACCTCAATTTTCCGTCCCAATCGGTCGGATGGATCGTTCAAACGATAAACCCGCATTTCGAATCTTTTGCTCACGGCCAGGTGATTCGTAGCGTCCAGCGCCAGATCCGACAGGTTGGATGAATGGACATCATACTCGCGCACCAGAGAGCCATCTTCAGCATCCAGCACCTTGACCGAATTATTATTGGCGATCACGGCTATTCCAAGAGTATCGTAAGCGTAAATCAAATTACTGACCCCGTAATCTGACTGGGTAAAGATGGGGGACTTGGTGGACAAGTCCCAGTTGACCACCACCGAATGTTCCGGACCCGGTCGATACGCCACCGCCAGGCGCTGGTCCTGGCTGAAGGAGCGGTCTGGAGCAAAGGAAATGTCGATAACCTCGTTGTAGGTGTCACTGGGTATCCTGGTTAATTCAGCCCGCCCCACATCATACAGGCCTATAGCGGTATCCCCCACCAGTACAATGGATGATCCATCCTGATTGAACGCGGCAGTGGTTACCCCCTGGAGATCCAAAGTTGCCACCGGTTCGAAGTCGGGAACCCTCCACAGGTGCGCCGGATATGGGCCGTCGGACCAGGTGAGTACCTGTTTACCGTCAGGCGAAAGCGCAACACCGGAAACGGTTCCAATATTCTTCTGCAGGCGGCCAATCTCGAACCCATCCCATACCCAAAACAAGTGAACCTTACCCAGACCTACAACAGCCATGATTTGTCCATCCCCGGAAAAGGATGCAGCACTTGCAACAATCGGCAGGGTGTACATTACTTCTCCGCGCGCAACCGACCAGATTTCCAACCCGCTGAGATCATACAATCCGGTCATGTTCCAGCCATTGGGCGAAAGGACAAAATTATTCCCTTTGATCTCCCATGTATTTAACAAAGTCCCGTCGTCAATCCGGTACAAGACAATTATGCCGGTGGGAAACCCTTCATTTGGAACCCGTTTTTCGACCATCACAGTAAGTCCGTCAGCCAGGAACTCCACTTTGAAAATGTTACCCTCGATCTCCGAGGTGTCGATACTGGCTTGATGGGTCTGGCTGGAGGCATCATAAACATCCACTATTTGCTCACCTGCCACCGCTAGCCGCTTTCCGTCCCTTGAAAGAAATCCCGGCATACCAGCCAGCAAATCCTGGTACAGGTAGATAACATTTCCTTGATCCAGGTCCAGCAACCCCATCCCGCGGTCTCCTTTCACGATGATCCTGCCATCGGGTAAATACTGAACCTGCTTAATATTTCCCTGCCCCAATCTGCCATATTCAGCAATCTGGTCCGCGGTTGCCGCCAATATTGCCTGAACTGCCGGTCCACCGTTTACCGGAAGCGGGTCGCCTGCCCGCGAATAAATCGCTGGCGGCATGGATGGATAATTCCAACGAGTCTCCAGGTGGTTAACGGCGGTAAACAGATCAAATTCATTCGCGAATATTTTTTCCTGCACTGCCGGTGGAAACAAACCCTTTACGTTGGATGTGTAATCGGTTCCTTCCTGAGGATAGTGGATGGTTTCAACCGAGCCATCCGAAGCGAGCCGCACCACCAGGGGCATACTCGCAGCTGTCGCGTTGAGCTCAGGACCCCCCTGACAGAACGCCCAGATGAATCTTTCCTGTTTCAGCCAACCCCACACTTCCCATTCGCACTTCCCCTCCCCCGACCCCAGCAAAGCGTTTGAGATAGCCGACTCAATCTGGCGCCAGGCTGGCGCGTCCACATCTTCCCCGGTAACGGTTGGTAGAGGTGGGATATTATCGTTCGCGTTTTGAGTTGTCTTTCCTTTGGAACAGCCACCTAGCAAACCAGGAATGACTAAGAGAACGGCGAGAAAATAAACACCCTTCTTAAGCATACATTCTCTCTCTTGATTCCTATTTCATGACAGACAAAATAGCAGAATGGCATACGCCGCCTAAATTGCTTCAGGCATGGACCCCGTGCTCGAAAGGTATCGAACAGGAATCGATCCGGCTTTAATCTTTTCTACCAATATTTTTAAATAAGGGGCTACGGAATTTAGAAACATGCGGATGAGTCGATTTTAAAGGCTTACTAATCCAGGAACCAGTTGTTGGCAATTTACCACCAGAAATATATCATAAAATTACTGGGTCAAGTTTTAGTAACATGATATTCACCCTTGCAGCAGTGAAATATCGCTGTGCAGAGCTAGCGTGCCATAAGCGGCAGGAAAACTTCTTTGGATTCAAAAATCACCAAACCGTATTCTGCTTTCGAACCCGAAAGGTATTCCACCAGCGGTTCGACCTTAACATAATACTTGCCAGGTGCCAGAGATGGAAGGCGCACTCCAGCGTTCTGCCCCACCCAGCCAGCCTCGCCGCTTGCCACAACCGTCGCACTGTCCCCGGCATAGACTGTGGTGCGCACGGCCGCTCCACCGTTTAAGGATGGAGCACTGACAAAATAATTGCTGGCTTTATCGATCGTCACTTGATACCAATCCGGGTCGCCGGGGCCGCACAGATTACCGGAAGCGTGCTCGGATAGAGACAATATTCTGGCCTGGGATGAGTTATCGTCAGGTTCGTATTTATCCGGGGTGCAGCCGGCAGGCAGAGTGACCTTAATTTCTTCCGTTTCACCTGCAGGCCATGGTTCCACCTGACCATTGATATCCAGCGCGCGCAAACGGAAAGCGAAGGAGCCGCCCGGCTGTCCGGCAAACCAGGCTGATCTCGAGTTGCCAGGAACGAAGAAGCTATTTGCTGCATCCCATGCGCCAGGGTCAGTTCGCCATTGGATTTCAAACGCACCGAAGCCTGCACCGGCGCTGCTGGCGTCCCAATTCAGGCGTACGGCTGTTGAATCAAAGGTATCAACCGATGTGAGCTGGCTGCTGGGCGGCGGGCAGGCATGGTCCACCTGAATGGTGCGCGGGTCGAGCGCCGAACTCATGTTCCCCTCGTGGTCCCAAACCCGCAGGGCGATCTCCAGCGGGCCATTGAGCGGTCCAAACGCGCACAGGTCCACATCCCAGTCATACAGGCCTGCCTGTGCTGCCTGGGTCACCTTGGGGCCAATCTGGACCCATTCGCCATCGATATTGGCCGCCAGGCTTACGGCAGCAACACGCACATCATCGCTGGCGGTGGCAGTGACATCGATCATGGTGCTGTTGCCGCTGGCAATCGTCGCTCCAGCTGCCGGGCGGGTGATTTTGCCCGTTGGCGGATACGCACCCACATTGCCTGAGACAAACCAGTCATTGGCCGGATTGCGCGGGTCCGACTTATCGCCCAGGCACTCAACCGCTCCGCCGTAAATTGGAAATTTGGTGACTTCATAACAGGTACGAGGCGTGCCGTTATTGATCGTCACATCGGCAAAGCGGACATCGATAGAAGTTCCCCAATAGTAGCCGTCGCCGCCCGTCCAAAGGCTGTCGGTGACCATAAAGTGCACATGATTCGAGGTGCTGTAGCCGGTGTCGTCGCTGTCTCCAAGATACTGCCCGCGCAGGACCTCTGTATCCGGTGTGAGCTTATCGGGGATGGTGCCCTGCGCCAGGTGCAAGTAGATCTGGAAGGTCTGCCCGCTGGTATCGCGCAAAACAATAAAATTCGTGCAGTAAGGGTTGCCGTCGGAGCAGGTATCGCGCGAGGCAACCACCTTGCCATCCCTGGATGCCACGAGCGGGAAATGCCATGTATCGGTGAAGTCGTACGCATACCGGCAATACTGTACGTCACATGAAGGGTAGCCTAGTTCAGGAATAGATTGGAAGTGGCTGATCGAGCCTTCCAGCCAGCGGGCTGTACCAGCGGCGTAAGGCAGGTAATACCCTGTCAGCGCATCCGTGACGACCGAGAGGCTCAAATCAACCGACTCAGGTGCTGGGCTTAACTCCAGCGGCAGCATCCCCTGCGGGAGAGCAGCCAGCGTTTCTTCCCAGCCCTGGTCACCAGGCAGCAAAACCTGCCAGCCTTCATCGGTTAAGGTCGCCAGGGCAAGTCCAGGTTCGGTTGCCAGCAGACGGCCGGTATTATCCCGCAGCGCCAACCACAGAACGGCCTTCTGCCCGTCAGAACTGGTGAATGCAACGTCCACTTCCGGGGTGAAGAGGTCGAAGGTCAGGGATTGGAGCGCGGCAGAATCATTCAACCTGTCGAAAAATGCCACTGAAAGCTCGGCTTCGGTCTCATCCGAGGCCAGCATGGGCGGCGGGTTATCGGCGGCTGTCAGAAGGTACGCAGCAACAAGCAAAAAAAGTAGAGTCAGGATGCGTTTCGTGACCATAGCTGATTTGAGATGAGATCCTTAACCGATAATGGAATGACAGAACCGGCAAAGCCGGTTCATTTATCGCCATGTTTTAAATGTGTTCTATGACCAAATTTATCATAGAAACAATGTAATTCCAAGATGAGACGCCAGGAAATTAGTAAAAGTTCCCATGAACGCCCTCAAATTTCAGTTAACTTTGCCCGGGGCACGTGCAATTTACTTAGCGCACGGTCACCTGGGTATAAGCCTCATTCATGTTTCCATCCAGGTCACCAACAAGGAAACCCACCAGATATTGACCGTCCGGAGCATACACCTGCTTCCATTCGAAGGGAGCAGCCCCGAAGGTCAAGGTGTCTCCATCTTCATACACCACCTGGGTGACACTGCCTGAGGAATCAAGTTCCATCCATTTTTGAGCGATCGTGAAGGTATCGCCCATGGATGGCGTAATCTCACGCGGAGCGCTGGCGGTATCCTCGCCGGTAAATCCGACCACCTGGAATAATTTACCGTCTTTGAAATACAGTTGTGCAGTCCGCTGCTCGCCGGTATCGGCGAAGGTGAACGTCCCCTGCACCATATAAGTGGCATCTTCAGCGCTGGCGCCATACGCGCCCGGGTTGAAAAGCGCCAATATCGACTGGCTGCCATCCGTGATCGAAAATAGGATTGGTTCCCAATCGAAATTCAGGCGGAAGGAGCCGCCCTCGGGCCAGGCCGGGTAATACACGCCATTCAATTCTCGCGTATCTGGGCTTTCCAGGTAGTCGGTATCTGCTACATAGATGCTGTTCGACCCCGAATCATAGAAACCGGTGAACAGGTACACATAACCAACATTTTCACCGGTAATCTCAGCGCTCATTTGAATCGAGCCGCCTGGAGAAACCGAATTGGCTGAAGCCTGAATCGCGGAAATGGCAATTGCACCGGCACCCGGCGCGCGGGTAATCCCGCTGGTGGACGGCACCACCGGCTCGACCGCATCAGCCTTAAAAGAGCGGTCGTTATAATGGTAGACTAGGAAATCATCCCAGAGGGTGACGCGCGAAAAACGCTCTGCCAGCATGGTGTAGGACTGCATGCCAGTGTAGGGGGATCGGTACAGCGTGGAATTGGGGAAATAAAGCGCGATGCCGGTCGAGCCGGGCTTGGATTGTCCATGCCGCTCGGCGACAATGGCGTTGTTCAGCGCATTAAGTACATCCTGCGCATGGGATTGCAGTGCTGCGTCACCGGTTTGCCGGACCACCAGCTGCACAAAGTGGCCCAGGTCGATATAGGATGGCGGCACCTCCTTGCCAAATATGCTGGTATAGGATTGGGTGTAGTTTCTCGCGCTGGCAACCGCCCGCTGGTCGACATCCTGCATGGCGTAAATGAAAGCGTTGAAACTGGTAATCAGGTCGGCATAGGCATCCAGGTCGACCGCGGTAAGCGTAATATTTCGTTCAATCTGATCGGTAAGCTGGGCAGCGCTGATACTGGGGACGCCAAAAAAGCCGCCCATGGTTGATCCCTGGCGCAGAAAATCTGCGCGTGCCTGGGTATCCACGATGCGCTGATCCTGCGCGATGTAGGTATCCACAATATTGGTAGCCAGGGTCGCGCCGTCCATGGACGGATTGGCGACCAATTCATCCAGGAAAGCGGCATACGCCCACCCCAGTCCCGGCTCCACCTCTTCCGATGCCACCGCAAACTTCGCATACGGCTGCAACATGGCATAGACTTCCATCTGGCTCATCAGACAGGCGTCCATGCCGATCAAATCCAATTTCTCGACACCAGTGGTGGACTGGATTTGCGAGAGGGCGCTTTCCAATTCAGAAAGGTAGATTGAATCTCCCTGCAACGCGCCGATCAAGGGTGCTTTCCCCGGATCAACCCCGCCAGGTGCTGGATCGCTCCAACCGCCTGGCCAGCCGAGCCCATGATCAGAAAGGATCAATGCGTAACGGTCGGCGGGATAATTTTGCATCGCCCAGGTTACGAAATCGACCAGGGTTTGGCCGTCTGCCATATTCACCTCGCCCAAGTCCGCCAGCAACTCTGAGCCGATATTATTCAGGTCGTTATCCTGTGTAACCAGGTAGCGGCGGGCAGAGTGCCAGTCATCATTACCAGCAAAACCGCCGCGGAAGCGGTCCATTTGCGTTACAATGGCGACTTTATCACTCGAGCCAACCTTTTCCGCCTCGTTCAAATCCAGATAAATATCCTGTTCCAAAACCTGATCGTCGGCATCCTGATAAAGCATAACCGTCCAGGTCTCACCCGAACCGCTGGTAGAGGGAGCGCGGGTAGGGCGCGGGGTGGCAGTGGCAACTATAGCTGTTGGCTCCTCAAATGTAGAAGGAGGGGCCACCTCAACCGGGCCGGTGTCCAACCCGCCGCCACCAGTGAAGATGATGTACAACACGATAATGAGGATGATGCCAATTAAGCCGCCGCAGCCGCCGACTTTTCCACGGGTTGGTGTTAACAGTCCACCGCTACCACCTAAACCAGATCCCGATCCGCCGCTTGTCACACCGCCGGCTCCGCGCCGTCGAACCGGTGCACCGGCTTGCTGAGTGGGCTTTTCACCCTTGCGTCTGCGTTTGACATTGACTTCCGGTGAATTTGACATGGCTTCCCTCCTTGAGGCGAACTGATCTTATTATTTCATAATACCAGATGTTCCAACCGATTCTCCAAAAGAAAACAGTTATATGCTGATATTTTTTCAATCGAACCTATCTTGAAATCAGATATCCGCCCAGGATAAGCGCAAAAACACCCAGGACTCTCGCCAGGTCGAGCGGCCGCTGTACGACCCCAAGCAGTCCAAAATGGTCAACAATGACCCCCAATACCAGTTGACCAATAATAATCAAAACGATCATCATCGTACTGCCAAGACGCGGCAGGGTGATAGCTATCGTTTGATAGAGGATGACTCCGAATATCCCAGCCGTTAACATGTACCAGGGCAGAGTTTTCCATTCACGGATCCTTTCTCCTCCACGGAGGAATAAAAGAACCGCCGAAAATACAGCTCCACTTAAATGCATGACCAGGCTGCTGGCTGTGCCGCCAACCCGCTGTGCCATCGAACCGGCTAATGGAGATTGCAGGCCAACAGCCACTCCTCCGGCTAACCCTATGAGAATAATCAGCCAATCTGCCATGTTGTATTCTCCGATTTTCGCAATAAAAGGTGAAAGCACTATTTCAGCCGGGCAATCAAATTCTAAATTGCTGAAATGTCCGGCTCTTCATCATTACTTCATTCCCATGCTGCTACTATAATATGAATTGGCATTAATTGCCTTTCATAATTTCATCATTTTTCAGACTTAAAAAACACACCTCATCTGAATGGATCGTCTGGTAATGAAGGTGATCCTTGAGCATCCACTACTCTGAAATGGAGCACAACCGCTGAGGTTAAATGAAACATCACGCATTCCAATGGGCTTTAACCACTACCCTCGCTTTACGGATAGGCATTAGCGCAATTTTAGCGGCCGGATGGACTGCCATTCGCCCATTCATCTCCGCTTCCCTGGACCAACTTGGAATTAACCCACTCTTCCCGGTTTCATATTCAAAATGGGGTGAAGCTTTTTTGGGAATCTGGAACCGCTACGATGGTTACCGCTATTTTTTGCTGGCTTATTCTGGCTACCAGGATCCAACCACTATCGCCAATACAGTGTTTTACCCGCTCTACCCGATGATACTGCGGGGATTATGGAAATTAACCGGCTTCGATCTGATTGCCATCAGCTTGTTTGTCTCAACCGTCACAGCATTTTTTGCATTTTTCATGCTGTACCTGACGGTGGATGATATTTACGGCGAAAAAGCGGCCAAATATACGGTTGTCTGCCTGGCGGTCTACCCAACTTCTCTCTTTCTGGTCGGCCCCTATACCGAATCGCTCTTCATTGCACTCACTCTGGCAGCTTTCTATATGGCACGCAAGGATCACTGGCTGCTGGCGGGGTTGGCAGGGGCGCTGGCAAGCCTGACTCGCGGTCCGGGCGTTTTCACAGCGTTTGCCCTGGCCTGGATGGCAATTCGAAATTGGAAACAGATGCAATTTACCTGGACTCCGAAGGTGCTGCACATGGCAGTGGGGGTTGCTGCACCCGGATTGGCTGGAATCGGCTTTATGCTCTGGCGACAATGGATGGGATTTCCCTCGACATCCGAGATCCTGGCAGAGCATTTCGGGGTACGTCTGGTTAATCCAATTTCGGGTTTATACAATGGATTGCGAATGATGTTTATCAATCCCACCGTGACGATTGTGCTGGAAGGATTGACAGCCATCCTTTGGATTTCCCTGCTCATTCTTATCATTCGAAAATGGAAGCAGTTTCCTGTTGAATGGATCATTTATTATGGGTTGAATTTATTAATGGTAACGAGCAAGGTCACTACCATAATCTCCCCCCAACAATCGATAGGACGCTACATCTTGATCCTATTCCCCGGATTTGTCTACCTGGGAACATGGCTTTCAGGCTTGCAACCTCGTAAACGTTTCGCGTATATCGTCGTTTCCAGCGCTCTGCTTGTCACTGTTTGCGCCTTGTACGTCATTGGCTTTTTCGTGGGTTAAGGCTTTTCCATTCATCACCTGCGCTTGAAAGCCGCGATGCGTTTGAAAAAAAATGCATGGGCTGCCTTTGTTTCTGGCAGCCCATGGACTTTGCACCTAACCCGCTTCCATCGTGGGTTGGCCTTGAGTAACCTCGCCTTTGAATAAACGCCTTTGCAGCCAGAAGGCCACATTGACCAGCCCAATCATGACCGGGACTTCCACCAATGGGCCAATGACAGCCGCAAAAGCCTGCCCGGAATTCAAGCCGAAAACGGCAACAGCCACTGCAATTGCCAATTCGAAATTATTGGAGGCCGCCGTGAAAGCCAGCGTGGTCGTTTGCTTGTAATTTGCTCCAATTGCCTTGCCCATCAGGAAACTGACCAGGAACATGACCACAAAGTAGATCAGCAGCGGGATCGCGATGCGCACCACATCCATTGGGATGGTTACGATCAGGTTCCCTTTGAGCGAGAACATGACCAGGATGGTAAAGAGCAGCGCGATCAGCGTGATCGGGCTGATTTTTGGGATGAAGGTCTTGTAATACCACTCTTTGCCCTTCACCCGGGTGAGCACCATATTGGTGACAAAGCCGGCAATAAAAGGAATCCCCAGGTAAATAAACACCGACTTGGCGATTTCGCCGATCGTGATATGGACAGTGGTGCCTGCCAAACCAAACCAGGTTGGAAGGACTGTAATGAACACATATGCATAGACACTGTAGAAAAGCACCTGGAAAATACTGTTAAAGGCCACCAGACCGGCTGCGTAATCGGTGTCGCCTTTAGCCAATTCATTCCACACAATCACCATCGCGATGCAGCGAGCCAGGCCGATCATGATCAGCCCGGCCATGTATTCCGGATAGCCGCGTAAAAAGATGATCGCCAGCAGGAACATCAGAATTGGTCCGATGATCCAGTTTTGCACCAGCGACAAACCAAGTACCTTCCAATTTTTGAAAACCTTCCCCAACTCGTCATAATGCACTTTAGCAAGCGGAGGATACATCATCAGAATCAGGCCGATCGCGATCGGGATATTCGTCGTACCAACCGAGACGCCTTTGTTGAACGATTCCACCGCTGCCGGGAAGGCGTAACCAATTCCCACCCCCACTGCCATGGCAAGAAAAATCCAAAGCGTAAGAAAACGATCTAAAAAGGACAACCTTTTGGTCACGCTTGTTTTTTCCATACGTTATTTCTCCATTTTCATCGACGTTTTTTGTGTGCATTCGTCTGGCAGGTTAATTTTGGATCCATTTCCGGATTGCATTGCGGACAAGGGCATCCGGAGATCGGCCGGCTGGATAATGACCTGAGCGCGTTAAGATCGGAACCAATAATACTGGCTGCCTGTTCGAGTAAATCCACCAGTTCGGGGCGTGCCAACCAATAAAATATGTGCCGCCCATCGCGGTGGGTAATCACCAGACCTGCTTTCCGCATCACCATCAGGTGCTGCGAGATGGTAGCCTGCCGCAAGCCCAACACTGTTTCAAGATGGCAGACACAGGCTTCCTGCTCGTGAATGACCATTAAAATCTGAATGCGGGTTGGTTTTCCAATGAGCGATAGTAAATTAGAAATTGAGGTTTCAGTTGGATGCCCAGGCGTTATATTCTCAAACATGAATATATAATAGCAAGTTTCATCCTGGCTGCAACCCAACAATCATCACTGGTTTTATTCGTAATATGTCACAAGGTTTACTCAGCCACGAATGTTCACGGCATTCAAAACACCCCTCGATCTTCGTTCGAGGGGTGCATAAATTTTATCGGGGTGTCTCAGGCAGCCAGAGGCTCTTTAATCTTTAGGCCTTCCAAAGCTTGTTTTACAGCGGCACCGTCCACGGTTTCCGTTTCCAACAGCTTTTTCGTCAACCGCTCCAGAGCTTGCCGATTTTCCTGCAGCAGGTTTTGCGCCCGTTGATACTGTTCAGCAATCAACAGTTGAACCTCTTCATCAATCAGCTTCAAGGTCTCCGGGCTGGCAGCTGAACCTGAATTTCCCATATCCAGGAATTGGTATTGCTCTGAAGCATACCGAACAGTTCCAAGCTTCTCACTCATGCCGAATTCCATGACCATACGCCGTGCCAGATCCGTGGCGCGCTTGATGTCATCGCTGGCGCCTGTGCTGATTTCGTTGAAAACGACTTTCTCCGCCGCCCTACCGCCTAACATTACCGCAATCCGGTCTTTCAACTCTTCGCTGGTAAGCAGATAACGGTCTTCCAACGGCATCTGCATGGTGTACCCCAGGGCACCGCGCCCGCGGGGCACAATGCTGACTTTTGCTACCGGGTCAGCGTGAGGTACCAGCGCTGCGATAAGCGCGTGACCGCTTTCATGGTACGCGACCGCAGTGCGTTCCTGCTCATTCATGATCCGCGATTTTTTCTCAGGCCCGGCGATCACTCTCTCGATCGCTGCTTCGAAGTCATGCATGGTCACAGATTCAGCATTTCTGCGTGCTGCAAGTAATGCAGCCTCATTGATTACGTTCGCCAGATCCGCGCCGGTAAAGCCAGGGGTCATTCGGGCAGCACGTTCGAGGTCGAAATCAGGCGCAAGTTTGACCGCTTTACTGTGGATTTTCAGAATTTGCTGCCGGCCAACGAGGTCAGGCGCTGACACAGTCACCTGGCGGTCAAAGCGTCCAGCACGCAATAAGGCAGGGTCAAGGATTTCTGGCCGGTTGGTGGCGGCCATGATGATGACCGGTTTGCCCACTTCTGTGCTGAAACCATCAATTTCAGTCAGTAATTGGTTGAGCGTTTGTTCGCGCTCGTCATTTCCGCCAAATCGCATGGTTCCGCCCCGGGATTGACCGATGGCATCAATTTCATCGATAAAGATTATCGCGGGAGCTGTTTTGCGAGCCTGCTCGAAAAGGTCCCGAACACGAGCCGCGCCTACGCCAACGAACATTTCTACAAATTCCGATCCGCTGGTCTCGAAGAAAGAGACACTGGCCTCACCGGCAGTCGCTTTAGCGAGCAAGGTCTTCCCGGTGCCGGGAGGGCCTACCAGCAGAACGCCCTTGGGTATTCGACCGCCAAGTCCGGAGAATTGCTCAGGTGATTTGAGGAATTGAATGATTTCGGTCAATTCTTCGATGGCTTCATCAGCACCGCCAACATCCTCATAGGTTACACCAATTTCTTCCGGCTTTACCTCGTTGGCTTTACTCTTGCCAACGCCCATCATACTGCCGCCAAGACCGCCCATACCTCCTTTGGCCATCTTTTTATAGGCAAAATACCATACAGCGCCTATCAAAAGGAGTGGAAACAGGTACGCCAGCAGGAAGTTCCCCATCGCACTGGCAGGTTTACTATTGGAGTAATTAACACCTGCCGCTTCCAGTTCCTCAACCAGTGTCGGGTCTCCATTGGGTACGGGTATGGTGCTGAATGCCACATCTTTGGCATCGGCAGATGAGTCATCGGTGTTTTTCATCAACCCGGTAATCTGATCCTCGCTTATCGTCACCTCGATGATCTCGCCTGCAGCGATCTTGTTTTTGAATTCGCTGTATGGGATTTCCATATTGCGAATCATCAGGGGTGACAAAATGAATTGCTGGAACAGCCAGATTCCGATCAAACCAAAAATCATGTAGCTGAAACCAAAATTTAATTGCTTTCGCCGCAAATCACCTTTTGGCTTCTCGTCTTTATTATCTTCGTCGTTTTCTGGTTCGACAAAATTCCTTTTCATGTTTACCTCACATTTTGCTATTTGTAATCACCATTATTGGTAGATTTACCATTTTTTTTACTCGGATCGATCTTCTCGGACCGTGCGCAATTGTTCGATCAGGTGCGGCACTTCGTCGACCACCAATTGGCACATGGTACGCATTTCGATCAACCGCTGCTGACTGGTTTGACCTTCATTGCTCAACACTGCCAACCCTTGACTTACCAGGTTCCGCAGCTGTAAAAATTCGGCCTGTCGTGCTAAAAGAAGCTGCTCGCTGGCTCTAGGATGGATGCGGTAATAATCTCGCCTGGTTCCAAATGGGCTGACCTTTTCAATTATCCCCATTTGCATTAAGAGCCTGGTCATGGTGCTAACCGATCCCTTGCTCATTTCAAGCGTCCCGCCAATCTCATTGGCTGTTTGTTCTGGAGGATCACAGATAAGGAGGAATCCCACCATCCTGCCAGCCAGACGTGGAAGGCGCTGAGTTTCGAAGAACAACCCAATATTTTCTATGAATCTCTTTTTCTCATTGTTCAATTCCATCGACTTCCTTCCCTTCGGATCGAAATCCGATCCACAACTTCATCCGGCAAATTTCATGTTTACTGTTCTGTAAGTTTAGTATTTATTGAACTTATTATAATGATTGATTGAATTAATGCAATGGTTTTTTGAAAAGATTAATAAAACTCTAATTTATTCGTACATATTTAGTCCAATTATTGCCGGATGTTCTAACATAAACCAGTTAAAATGGATAAATCTTAATCGTGCAGGCTGATCCATGCCCCTGGAACTCAAAGAACAAAACCCATCCTGCACAGGGTGAACTTGGACCAATTATTGTGGAATAGATCCCCTTTTTGGAGCAATTAGCGGCATGCATGAGATCCACTCGATACTTCCCTCGGAAATAAATTTCAATCAGATCAAAAGTGTCGACGGCTTTGATGTCATCACCAGAGACTTCCCTGATTACCTGACTGATGAATCCAGATTCGCGGCATACCCTTTCGATCCGTTGTATTTCCCCAATAATGAAGCTGAACTCAGCGCAATTCTGCGTGAAATGAACAGGCAGAAAAAACCAGTTACGGTTGCCGCGGCCCGCACAGGCCTGGTCGGCGGCAGCGTGCCAACCACCGGCGCGGTTATTTCGCTCGTTAAGTTTGATGAAATCGAGGCTGTTTATTATTGCCAGGATGCGGAAGAATGGCGCATCCGTGCTCAACCTGCGGTAAATCTTCATGTTCTGAATGATCTGCTCAAGACGCGCCGATCCCCCGCCCTGGAAAACCATGCCAATCCCGTTGTGGAGCAGGATTTTTATAACTTCAAACAGGACCCCGACAAGTATTTCTATCCGCCCGACCCCACCGAAATGAGCGCCTCCATCGGCGGCACAGTGGCGACCAACGCATCTGGCGCCCGGGCTTATCGCTATGGTCCAACACGAGCCTGGGTGCGTAGGATCCGTGTATTTCTGGCAGATGGAGAATATCTTGACATTCCACGCGGCAAGTATTTTGCCTCCCCCGGCGGGCAATTCACGATTTTCAATTCGCGCGGTGAGGGAGTCACATTCAATATTCCAGAATATTCACTGCCCAAAACCAAGAATGCGGCTGGTTTTTACACCGCTCCTCAAATGGACTTGATCGACTTGTTTATAGGTTCAGAAGGCGTGCTGGGAGTTATCACCAGGGTTGAGTTTGCCTTGCTCAAGCGCGAACAAAAAGGCTCGATGATCCAATTTCTCGAATCGGAAAAACAGGCTGTGCTGCTCACCCAGACTCTGCGATCCGACACACGCCTGCGCCTTGACTTTATTGAGTTCTATTCCAAAAACACCCTCGATTTGCTGCGGGAGCAACAAAAAAATATTTCTCACACCATTGACTTGCCTGAAATACCGGAAAATGCCCGCGGTGCTCTCTTCTTTGAAATGGACTTCGACGTGGATACCGGCGATAAAGATCTCAGCATCCTGGAGGAAGTGATTTCCGGCTGCGGAGGCGACCTGACCGATTCCTGGGTGGGATTCGAAGACCGTGAAATGGAGCATTTCAAAGCTTTTCGCCATCAAGTGCCCGAATCGATCAACCGAATCATCGCTGAAAGGAAGCGTAAACACCCTGGCATCCATAAACTGGGCACCGATCTCGCGGTCCCGGATCAGCATCTGGCGGAAATGTGGGAATTGTATTCCATGCAGTGTGAAGAATCGGGGTTGGAGTGGTATGCCTTCGGGCATATCGGAAACAATCACATCCATGTGAATATTGTTCCAAGAGACATGACCGAACTCCATCAGGGGCTGGAACTGTTCGAATCATTCGCAAAAAAAGCCGTCGAATTAGGCGGCACCGTCTCCGCTGAGCACGGGATTGGCAAGATCAAACACAAATTTCTTCAAATGATGTACTCAGCGGAAGAAATTGACCAGATGCGCCGGGTCAAAACCACGCTTGATCCCAACTGGATACTCAACCGCGGGAACATATTCCCGTTCGAAGAAGGCAAATAACAGGTCTACTGGTTGAAAAAATGAGCCGCTGATTTTGCTCCAGCAGCTCAAATGGTTTTAGCAAAATAGGCAGACTCTTCCCCGCGTTAGTCTGGCAGCAGCCAGTGGAACCCATAAGGCTCCAGTTGAATATCCTGGTTCGTTTGAAACGTAGTTCCATCGATAAGATCAGACCATCGTGATGTCGGGCCAAACAATTCTTTAACTCCGATCTTTTGCGTTTCTGCTGATAAATTGGCTACCACCAGCACCCGTGCGTCACCGTCATCCCGCAAGTAAGCGAGGATTTGCTTGTTTGCAGGCGCCAGCATGGTCAGTCTGCCTGCGCCAAATACCGGATGCTGCTTGCGAATGCGGATCATATTGCGCAGCCAGTTCAACAAAGAGCCCGGATCTGCCTCTGCGGCCGCCACATTTACCTTGCGATAGCCAAAGACCGGGTCATCGATGACAGGCAGCCTGAGTCTACTGGCATCGGCCTTCGAGAAACCGCCATTGGGAGAATCATCCCATTGCATGGAGGTACGCAGCCCGTCGCGGTCCGGTAAATTAATATTGTCGCCCATGCCAATCTCATCGCCATAATACATCACCGGCGATCCAATAAAAGAGAGCAAAATCGAATGCAGCAGCCTGATACACCGGGGGTCATTATCCAGCAATGGCGCCAGCCGCCGCCTAATTCCAAGATTGATCCGCATTTCGGGTTGAGGTGCATAATAATCCCACATAAACTGCCGCTCCTCAGGTGTCACCATTTCGAGGGTCAGTTCATCGTGACAGCGCAGGAAAATTCCCCATTGACAGTTTTCAGGCAATTCTGGCGTGCGTGCCAGAATTTGCTCGATCGGGGTGCGGTCAGCTTTTGCCAGCGCCATAAACAAACGCGGCATCAATGGAAAGTGAAAATTCATGTGGAATTCATCGCCATCACCAAAGTACTCGCGGGTATCTTCAGGCCATTGGTTGGCTTCAGCTAAAAGCATGGTGTCCGGGGCATAGGCTTCAACGAACTTGCGCAGCCGCTTATAGTAGGCATGGGTTTCCGGCAGATTCTCGCAGTTCGTCCCCTCGCGTTCGATTAAATAGGGAGGGGCATCCACCCGGATGGCGTCAGCACCCTGATCAATCCAGAATTGGATGACACGCATCATGGCCTTTTGCACTTCAGGGTTGTCATAATTCAGGTCGGGTTGGTGATGGTAAAACCTGTGCCAGAAATACTCCCCACGAAGCGGGTCGAATGTCCAGTTGGATTTTTCGAAATCTAAAAAGATGATGCGTGCATCCCTGTATTTCTGATCCGTCACGCTCCAGACATAGTAATCCCGGTACTTTTCGTGCTCCGGATGGGATGGGTCATGCGAAGCCTGGAACCAGGGATGCTGATCGGAAGTGTGATTGGGAATCATCTCGACCATGATGCGAAGGCCGCGGTTGTGGGCTTCTTTGACCAGAACGGCAAAATCATCCAGGTCGCCGTAATCCGGGTTGATGGCGAACATATCACTCACATCGTATCCGCCGTCCCGCAGCGGTGATTTTGTGATTGGCATCAGCCAGATGCAGTCCACGCCCAGACTTTGCAGATAATCCAATTTCTGCGTCAGACCGGTCAGATTCCCGCGACCAGTGCCCAACCCATCAAAGTAAGAAATGACATTGATTTGATATATGATCGCCTGTTTATACCAGGGTGATTCAGGCATAATAATCATCCTTTTACCTTCATCTTTAAAATTATGGCGCGGCAGCATCACAGACGAACGATACGACTGTGAGCGTTACCACCCATAAACCAAACTTACCATCGATGGGTCGCGTCTAGCCTTTGACCGCACCTGCCAGCATGCCGCGCACGAAGTAACGCTGCAGCGCGAAGAACACAATCATCGGCAGCAGCATCGAGAGGAATGCGGCGGCTGTCAGTAAATGCCAGCCTGCTCCCAACGAGGAGACCATATTACTGATCTGGTAAGTCATCACCGGTTTTGAACTGCCAAGGAATACCAGCGCCACCAGCAAATCATTCCATACCCACAGGAATTGGAAGATCCCCAGTGAGGCAATGGCAGGCATTGCCAATGGAATGGCAAGCTTGTAAAAAGCCGTCCAATGCGAGGCGCCGTCCAGATATGCTGATTCGAACAAGTCGCTGGGCAGCGAACCAAGGAAGTTGCGCATCAGGTATATGGCATACGGCATGCCAAACCCGGTATGAAACAGCCAAACACCCAGAAATGTGCCATTCAAGCCCAATTCCGCGTAAGTCCTGGAGATTGGAACCATCGTCATCTGCAGCGGCACGACCTGCAGACCAACCAGAATGGCAAACAGAATCATGCGCCCTTTGAATTCCAACCAGGCAAAAGCGTATCCTGCCAGGGCAGCCAGAAATATGGGGAGAAGGGTTGCCGGGATCGTCACGAGCAGGCTGTTGACAAACGCCCGCCCCATTCCACGCGGATTCAACAAATCCGAGGTGTCGCAATTAATATCGAGAGGCGGGGTCCCGGCTGCACAATCGTCGACGTAAGTACGGGTACCGCGGTATCCCACGATCGCGTCGATATAGTTATTTAATGTCACTCTCGGCCGTTTCTCGATCCCTGAAATGTTTTTTAAATGAACTGCAATATCGGCTGCCGTTTGCGAATCCGGAACTGGTTGAGTTCCCATATGCGGCTGCCCATTGTATTCCTTTTCCAGGGCAGCGATCAACAGGATAGACCGGTCAAAAGTGGACACCAGTTCCGGATCGGTTAAATCCGCCTCTGCAATTAGAGTTCCATCCTCGCCATGGCAGGAGGCGCAGTTCTCCTCATACGCCTTCGACCCCACTGGAGCGCTTAAAATAGTCCACCAGCCCGAGCTATTGATGGATTGAACCGGTCGCAGCGAAGTAATCAGCAATCCCAGGGTCGGTACAATCCAAACAATTACCATAAAAGCAATGATGACATTTTTGGGAATCTTATTGAGGAAGTTGTTGACCTTATCGCGGTTCATCGTGATTCCTCCTGGGCAATAAAGCGGCGGATATTCATGTAGATGAAAGGAATGATCGCGATTACCAAAACCACCGCCACCGCGGTTCCACGTCCAGTATTAAAATTGATGTACATCTCAGTGTACATGCGGTTGGCGATCACATCGGTGTTGTAATTCCCTCCGGTCATCACATAAACGATATCGAACTGTTTGAGAGTATTAATCACCATTGTAGTAATAACAACGAGGATCGTCGGCATGATGATCGGTACCGTTATTTTCCAGAAAACGCGCCACTCATTTGCCCCGTCCACCCTGGCGGCTTCAATAATCTCATCTGGCACCGACTTTAATGCCGAAGATATAATCGTCATACAAAAGCCGGTCCAAATCCAGGTGCCAACTACGATTAGTGCGTAGGTATTTAGAATGGGTGTTGTAAGGAAGGATACCGGTTGACCCCCCAGCCCGGTGATAATGGCATTTACCAGACCAATTTGAACTTGCTGGGTGCCGTAGTTATATACAAATTTCCAAATTACGCCCGCTCCAACAAATGAAATTGCCATTGGCATGAATAGCACTGATTTTGCCAGGGCCTCATTTTTAATCCCGTCCACCAGTTTGGCAAACAACAACCCCAGCGTAACAGTTCCTGCAACCATGAAAATAATCCATTTAAGGGTATTGCCATACGATGAAATCCAGAATGAGTTCCAGAATGCGCCAGCGGAGGTGGTATTGAATTCGGCTGTAAGGGCATAATGGTAATTTTCAAAAACACCCCAACAGGTTTTCCCGGCTACACAGGTTGTTGCAGCAGACGCGGTACCGTTGTTATTCAGAAAACTCAACTGGATGGTGTTAAACATCGGGTACACAATAAAGAATGTCATGATGATTAACGCCGGGGCAAGATAATACAAAGCAGTAAACTTACCCTGTTTCATAATATTAGGAGTGGGTCGTGCTGCCATACGAACCTCCTCGTTTGCTTTTACAAAATAACAATCCCGCCTGACAAATCCATTCGAATGGATGGCAGAGGCGGCTGGCGCCGCCTCTGCATTTTGACCTTCTTATTGCTTTTTACTTTCCAAGAGCCTCAGCCTGAACAGCAGCAGCTGCTGCCAACGCGGCATCCAGGTCGCCTCCATTCAGGTAATCGACGATGGCTGTCCACTCGGCGCTGCCAAAGCCGCCTGGAATGGTATCGCCAATGTCGGGGGTAAATCCAGCCGCAGCGTAGAAAGCTTCGGCTTTCTTAATCAAGGCCGCATCGGTATAGAAACCAGCCGCAGCCTTATTCGGTGAAAGGTCAAATCCAGCCGCAGCCCAGGCTTGACCGCCTTCGTGTGAAGACAGGTAAGATACCAGGGCTTTCACAGCGGGTTCATCGCTGAATGCCATCATCCAGTCAGAACCGCCCTGCAGACCCTTGGCGCCGGGGATGACGAAGAAGTCGAAATCTGTACCAAACACCAGGTTTGGATATTGGGTTGTGATGGTTCCAGCAGCAAATCCAGACTGCTTGACCATAAAGGCTTCCGGCGGATCCGAGAACACTTTGAGGATGGCATCGTTGAAGCCGGTTGAGAGAGTGCCTTCAGCACCAGCCACCGTGTACTTGGGATCCATGGCCCATTTACCATAGATTTCGTATGCTTCTTTTACTCCTGGGTCATTATATGGAATAGAACCATCGATGATCCCATTCACAAAGTCGGGACCCTGTTTTACCAGGAATATGTCCTGGATGAAATCTGAACCGGTCCAGCCAGTGGCATCCCCTGATTCCATGCCCATCGACCACGGAACATTGCCGTCAGCAACCATTTTCTCGACGAGCGCTTCCAATTCTTCCCAGGTGGTCGGGAGGGTGTAACCGAAGGCCTCGAAGTTTACCGGGCTGTACCAGATGATAGTCTTGATGTCCGATTTTACCGGCAAGCCAACCCAGCGATTATCGATAACACCCGGGTCAATTGCGCCGGGGATATAAGCGTCCTTGCTTGCTCCCAGCTTATCCATTTCAATCAGCTTGTCCTTGTACTGCTGAAGCTGGGTAACATTCCAGAAAGCGATATCCGGCGGTGTTCCGGCCTGTACCCGGGTATCCAGCAGCGCCTGATCGCGCGTTGATTCAGGACTGAGGACGATCCCGCAGGTATCCACCAGGGGTTTTAATATCTGGTTCAGGCGTTCTTCTTCCTGCCCTGCCCACTGATACAGCATGGTAATTTCGTCACCGGGCTGTGCACCCATGCACATTTCCGGCGTTTCTGCCGGAGCTGGTGCTTCGGTTGCTGTAGTCCCGCCGCAGGCAGCTAATACCATTGCTGCAAGCATAAGGACGACTGTAATTTTCCAGTATTTACGCATCATTTCCTCCTAAAATGAACAACTTTCTTTTAATCTTACACGCATCGGATAAGCTGAGCAGGGTGTAGACACCTCCTTTCATATCACAATTGCACTCGCTATTCAATTTCAAGATAGTTCCGATCAAAGAATTGTTCGGAAAACTATCAACACCGGTGGCAATTATTTATCGAGGTTATTTCTCTCGAATTGTCTGGAGATCGTTATTGATTTGCTCATGTCCTCAGCCGGTCATTGTCCTTGGTCATACACACGTTTGGAAGCTTCGCAGCTGTGAGTTTTAACATAACCTGATTGTTTTGAATTACCGAATATAGTGTACGACCAAATTCGGAGAGTTTTTAAGATTTTTGTATTAATAAGCAAACCAATAGTAAGATATTCAAATTGTAAAGTTTTTTCGGAATTAAATCAACCACTACACGTGATATATCACCACATTTAACTACTTTGGATCTGAAAACTGCCTGGCATAGAGTTGTGAATAAAGCTCTCCCTTTTGCAGCAAATCTGTATGCGTCCCCTGTTCCACGATACGGCCGTGATCCAGCACAAAGATCCAACTGGCGTTGCGCACGGTACTCAACCGGTGGGCGATGACAATTGCTGTCCGCCCCTGCAGCAGCCGTTCCAACGCTTGTTGGATATAGATTTCTGTTACCGTGTCAATGTTAGCAGTCGCCTCATCTAAAATTAGTATGCGCGGTTCAGACAGAATAGCACGGGCAATACTGATCAATTGCCGCTGCCCCACCGACAGGTTCACCCCGCCCTCCTGGACTTTAGTCTGATAACCGTCGGGATAAGCTGTAATAAAGTCATGGGCGTTGGCTTTCCGTGCAGCTTCTTCAACCTCACTAAATGAGGCATCAGGCCGTGAATAGCGAATATTTTCTTCCAGAGACCGCGGGAACAAGAAGGGTTCCTGGGATACCACGGTCACTTGATGCCGCAGCGATTCCTGGGTAACTGTTCGAATATCGATATCATCAATACGAATAGCGCCGGATTGAATATCATAAAAACGGGTGATCAGGTTAGCTATCGAAGTTTTACCGGCTCCAGTCGGCCCGACGATGGCCACCGTTTGACCCGGTTGAATGGTGAAGCTGATATTATCGAGCACCACCGGGGTCTCCGGCCGGTAACGGAAGACGACCTGGTCGAATTCCACTTTTCCGTCGATGGGCGGCATTTCACGGGCATCCGCCAGATCGGAGATTTCTACAGGCGTATCCAGCAATTTGACCACTTGCTCGCCGCCCGCCATCGCTGACTGAAAGGTGGTGAACAGCCGGCTTACTTCCAGGATGGGCTGGAAGAAACGGGTCACATACGATAGAAATGCTACGAGGACGCCCAGGGTCACTGCTTCATTGAGGACATACTGCCCGCCGAACCATAAAACGATCGCTGTCGCCAGCATTCCCAGAAATTCGATGGTGGGCAGGAAGATAAACGACAAAGACATGGCGTTGATGTAAGCCCGGCGATTCTCGCGATTGACCCGCTCGAAGCGTTCGTGCGAGGTTTTTTCCTGGGCGAAGGCTTGAATTGCCCGCATACCGCTGATGTCTTCCGCCAGGTCTCCCACCACAGCCGCGATTTTCGAGCGCGTCTCGCGAAAGGATGCCCGGGCATAATGCGAAAATAGCCAGGTCGCCAGTAAAATCAATGGCAGTACCGTGAATGTGATCAACGCCAGCTTGGGACTCATGGACAACATGATGATGATGATCCCGATCAAGACAATCATGTCGCCCACCAGGGTGATCAATCCCTGCGACAACAACTCATTAATCTCAGCCACATCATTCATTACGCGCGACACG
>JAJZTR010000195.1 GCA_021848775.1 Chloroflexota bacterium
TTGATTGTATGTCAAATCAGAGGAGATGGCAACTTGGCGGCGCACGGTGTGGCATAAAATAAAACCGGGAGGAGAACTGCGCAACTCCGCTTCGCTTCAGGGGTGCACATCACTCCCTTCGGTCGGAGGCGCAAATTTCGCGAGATCGCACCTAACGCCCCTCTAACTTGTAATAATTTTTACTCGTACCTTAATGCTTCGACCGGCTCAAGGTTGGCAGCCCTGTTGGCTGGATACAACCCGAAGAACAACCCGACCGCTGTCGAGAAAATGGTCGCCAGCAAAATCGCGTCCAGACCGACCGCCGGGTAGAATGGTGTGCCGGACCGTTCGGCAATACGCCCAACGATAAAAGCGATCAGCCATCCCAGCCCAATTCCAATCAAACCGCCAAACAGTGAAAGCAGAGAGGATTCGGTGAGAAATTGAATGAGGATATCGCGCTTACGAGCGCCAATGGCTTTGCGCAAACCGATCTCGCGGGTGCGTTCGGTTACTGAAACCAGCATGATGTTCATAATCCCGATGCCGCCAACCAGCAGTGAAATGGCGGCGACCCCGCCCAGGAAGATGGTCAAAACATTGGTAATCGTTTGCGCGGTCGCCACGAAATCCTGCTGCGTGAAGATGGTAAAGTCGTCCGCGCCCAACTCGGTGCGATGACGAGCGCGTAGAACCTGACTGATCTCTTCAGCAGCCTGAGGGACGATTTCGGCACTGGCGGCCTGAACCAAAATCATGTCGACCCGATCCCGGCTGCGCTGAATCAAGCGCGCCTGGGCAGTGCTAAAAGGCACCAGGGCTATGTTATCCTGACTGCCGAAGCTGCTGCCTCCCTTGGGTTCGAGTACGCCCAATACACGAAAGGGCTGACCCTGTATCCTGACCGTCTCACCTGTGATCCCATCGCGGCGGCCAAACAGCTTATCCGCCACTTCCGGTCCCAACACAACCACCGATGCCCGTCCGAGTTGATGCCCCTCGTTAATGAATTCGCCTTCCAATAATCCATAATTCCGCACCTGAAAGTATTCAGGGGTTATGCCGGTAATCTGAGTGGTAGTTTGTTCACCGCCATAGGTGATCATCCGGCTGCTCTGAATTGTAGGAGCGACTGCTTCAACCGAAGGAGCCTGGAAAGGATCAGCCAGCGCTTCAGCGTCCGCCTTGGTCAGCGGCTGCTCGATGCGAACTTCCTCGGTCATATTACCGCCGAATACGAACAGCAAATTACTGCCAAGACCGCTGATAGACCCGGTGATGGTATCCTGGGCACCTCTGCCAACTGCCAGCATGGCGATGACGGCCCCAACCCCAATGACGATGCCAAGCATGGTCAGACCGGTGCGCAATTTGTTGGCGGATAAACTTTCAAGTGCTTCAAGCGTCGCCTGCCAGAGGTTCATCCGCCCTCCTCCACCACAAACCCATCGTAAAGGTTGATAATTCTTTGCGTCTGGTCAGCGATCGCTTTATCATGGGTGACGATGATCACGGTTGTACCCCGGTCACGGTTCAAACCCAGCAGCAATTCCATAATCTCCTTGCCGGATTTCGAATCCAGATTGCCGGTGGGCTCATCCGCCATGATAATTGCCGGATCGTTCACAAGCGCCCGGGCGATGGCCACACGCTGCTGCTGCCCGCCAGAAAGTTCGGTCGGGCGGTGGTTTACCCGGTCGCTTAGGCCAACTGCGTCAAGCGCCTCTCGGGCTTTATGGTAACGACCTTTTCCCACACCGGCATACCGAATAGGCAGTTCCACATTCGAGAGCGCTGAGGCGCGCGGCAGCAGATTGAAACTTTGAAACACAAATCCCACCTTACGATTGCGGATTCCCGCCAGCTGGTCGCTGGTGAGGTTGGACACGATTTCACCATCCAGAAGGTATTGACCGTCAGTCGGGTGATCGAGACAGCCAAGTATGTTCATAAGGGTTGATTTACCCGATCCAGAGGGACCCATGATGGAAACCACTTCGCCGCGCCGTATTTTAACATTGGCACCGCGCAGCGCGTGGACTTCCATTTCACCCATCCGGTACACTTTGGTCAGACCGGAGGCGTCGATTACCCAATCATCCATTGTCATTACCTCATAAATGGCGGCTGGCCGGATTCAAACTGCAGGGGCGGGTTGAGCACAACCAGATCCCCTTCCTTAACCTCACCACCCAGGAGTTCACTGACCATATCGGATTGAGCACCGATTTCGATGTCTACAGGTGTGGGAACACCATTTTCAAGCAAATACACGACCCGTTTTCCTTCGCGCAGCCTTACCGCACGGTTTGGCACCAACAGCACGTCTTCCAGCTGGTTGACCACGATATTCACACCGGCGGTCATCCCCGGGCGGACGCGTTCATCGGCATCGGTCAGCTCGATGGTCACCTCGAAGTTCACAATCCCGGTCAAGGCGGTGCCAACCCGGCCTACTTCGATCACCTCACCGTTGAATTCCGTATCCAGGATCGCGTCGAAGGTCATGGTGACCGGCTGTCCGACGGATATTCTATTGATATCGGCTTCGGGGATCTGAACATCCACCAGCAGTCGGGAGAGGTCATCCAGACGGAAGCTGATGGTGCCAGGGTTGACCTGGTCGCCAATTTTGGCGTTTACCTCGGTAATGGTGCCGTTAAACGGCGCGGTTAAAGAGGAAAGCCCCAGGGTGGCCTCGATGGCGGCGATTCGCGCCTCGGCAGCCCGGATGTCGTCAGAGTCCGGACCGTCTTTTACCCGTTCCCATTCGCGAACCGCGTCGTCGTATTTGGCCTGAGCCAGCGCCAGGGTTGCGTCAGCCTGAACAATTTCCAGAGGGTCGGGGCCACCCTCAAGATAGGCCAAATTCGCCTCGGCCCGTGCCAGCGTGCGGCGGGCAGCCAGTAACGCGGAATACGCATTTAATCGGGACGTGTTATCCTGGTCCAGGCCTTTGACCCGATCGTAAATTTCTTCGTATTTATTAACATCTTCCTTCGCCAGCGCCACATTGGTCCGGGCTTCTTCCAGCGTCAAATCGCTTGCGCGGGTGTAATCCTTGCTGGCGCGTTTGTCTTTAGCATCTTCCAAATCCTCCGCCGCCTGGGCTAAATTGAACTGAGCCTGTGCCTGGTTAATTTCCGATTCTTGCAGGTTTTCCAGGGCGCGCCGGGCTGATACCAGATCAGCCTGAGCCAGAATAACTGCCTGTGGCAGAGAACTTGTCCTGAGGCTGGCAAGCACATCTCCTTCTTTAACCTGTTCTCCCGTGGCGACGTTGATCTCACCCACCTGCCCGGTGGTCTGCCAGGCCATAACCGCGGTTTGGTTCGAGCGAACCGTTCCGGTAGCCCCGACCAAAGCCGTCAGACTACCGCGGGCAATTTTCTCAGTCTGGTAGGTTGTGCCGGCTGCTGCTTGCGCATCTCTCCAGGCTTTGAACCCAAAATATCCGCCAACCGCCAGAGCTGCGATAACAATAATAATAATTGTTCTTCGTTTCATGCTTTCAATCTTTCATTGTGGCTAATAATAATTCCCTGCCAGATGCTGTGTCAAAATAACCTGGCAATTTTCCAAAATTTGACAATTTTATGCTTCAGCACCAGGCGGAACAACTCCCCCCAAGTGTAACACTATCCAGCCGTCAGCGTGAAATTAACAGGACGGTGTTCCGGTATAATTTGGTTACCCGCAGTCGCCGCCACATCTATACATCCTTTGCAGACCATTGACAAGTTTATTTATGACTCTCTCAAAGATACGACAGACAACCGGCATCGTCCTGATACTGCTTGTGCTGGTAGTGACGCAGCAGCGCAGCGACTATGACATGACCGACCCCATCGAAAAAGTACGCGCGTACACCCGCTGGCAAGAGTTCGATTATGGCACCTGGATGGGCAGCGCTTTAACCCTGAAGTTTTCGGTGGGGACGTTGAATATCCCCAATTATCTCGACGGGGAAGAACAGCGGAAGCTTGTTTTCAACCATTTGGAATTATTAACTGAGTTAAACCAATTGAATAATGAAATTGCTGCAATCTATGCCAACCCGAACATTCAGGATCCGGATTCGGTCGCTGCGCGGCTGATGCAGGAACAGGCAGGGCTCAAGAATCAAATTAAATTACAGCAGCCTCTGGTCGAGGCAGTGATTCAAAACCAGATCAGCGCGGTGGTGGGAGATTTTGGACTGGGGTTAGGCAACCAGCCCATGCCGCCGCTTCTGTATCACTCCACATCCCTGCCAATGGCGCTGATCGTTTCGCCGCGCGAGGAAATCAAGCAGATCGCCGATATATCGGTGATGCCGGAATTGACATTGGCTGAAATCACCCGTCTGGAGGAATCGGTTGCCAGCGGGTTGAATGTGTCCGCGCTGGTGGATGAAGTCGGCGGGGTGGGGGTATACCCGACCATGGTAGCTCAGACCACCAACCTAAACTGGCTGGTAGAAACCATCGCGCACGAATGGATCCACAACTATTTGACCCTGCGCCCCCTTGGCATTTTATATTTCTCGACGCCAGAGATGCGGACGATCAATGAAACAACCGCAAATATCGCCGGGGCAGAAATCGGGGCAGCCGTAATCGAGCGCTTCTACCCCGAATTCATGCCGCCGCGCCAGGAATCGACAACA
>JAJZTR010000196.1 GCA_021848775.1 Chloroflexota bacterium
TCGGTATGATCTGAAGCCAAAGCCCAGGACAATCAACCAGGTGAGCGTAGAGATGATCTGGCCAAGGATCAGCAGCGGGGATGTGAAGGTCAAATTGACTTCGTGCAAACCCTCACCGATCTCAGCACCGATAAGCATGTTGGCTATACGCTTTTTCTCCGCGGGCTTCCCGTCCACTGCCAGGCTCCAGCCAGGGTAATCGATCATGGAAAAAACCACCAACCCCGGCCCCTCCACTTCAGCCTTTAGCTGATTCGGCTGGTTCAGGATGATGCGGCCTGCCGATATGCTGCCAGTCCCAGTCGCGCCATCTGCCGGCTGGACCCACACGCGTGGTTTTATGTCAAGGTTCTCATAAATGTGAGTGCCGCCCGTTTGCCATACTTCACTCAGGCGCTCGTCTGTTAGCGCAAATTCAGAAACCACATATTTGACATTCAGCAGACCTAATAGCGCGGTGTCCGGCATTGTGCCGGCATTATCGACCTTCGGATCGCCGCTGGCAAATGCCGGAATGGTAACTGAATAACCATTAGATGCCACATTGCTGGCCTTTTCCATAAATTTCGCCGTGCTTGCCAGTTGCATTGGATTTACGCCGTCGGCCAATTCGAGCCCTAACTCAGCAGCGGTCTGCTGGGGGATGGAATATGAGGGTGAGTAAACGCGAAATTCCCCGGCCTGGTTGGCCAGATAAAGCGCAGCCCCCGCTCCTTCGCTCATCACATCGCACTTCGAGCGAAATTGCACGCCGGCTAAATTGACGCCGCTTAGATCAGCGACGACCAGCACCACCAGACCCGCCGCCCAACCACTTTTGGCAGCCCAAAATTGGTTGGCCAGCACAATCAGCGCCAGCCCGAGGGGAAATGCCACGGCTGCCCAGACCATGCCCGCCGGCAACGTAGCACCCATCAGGGCCACCCCAACCGGGACAAAGACCGCCAATGCCGCTAATGCGACCATGGGCAAAATCCACCTGTTCCTTTGCTGCCGGGTAGCCATTTCAATCATATCGTCGAAAGCGTACGCGGCAACAATCACCAGCGAGAGACCAACGAGAAACCATGCCCGACTGGGAACACGCAATAAATCGATCAACGGCAGCCTTGCAATCGTCTCAGCGCCTGGCCACATGGATCCAAGTGAAATAACCGTCGCGGTCAATGCCATTACCAGCCAAAACCCCACTTGCTGACGCACTCTTTTTATAGCCAGGGCATAAATCGCCAGCAGCACTACCGCTGCCCCCGGATAGACCACCCACTCCGCGTACCCGCCAATATTCGGAAAAATGAGCGCCGCCAATTGGACAGGCGGCAGAGATAAGGTTAAAACGTCTTTCGCAGTCAAGCCTGATCGGGTGGAAAGCTGAGTAAACTGCGCCATGGGTAGCAACAAAACTGCAGATACCCCCAACGCAATCAGTGCCTGTAAACTGCCGCCAGGTAACCAACGCAGCAAATGATTCGCTCTGAGCGCCTGCCACAACCCCCACACTGCCCAGGAGCCAGCGGCATAAGCAGCCCAGCGTGGATCAGCTAAAAAGATCGCGCCCATCACCAGACCGGGAAGAAAGGAAGCGGCGGAAACTGATTTCCGCGTCTGCTGCCGGCAGAGCTCCGCCAGGAAAAGCCACGGCGTCCAGCTTACCGCATAAACCAGCGTGATATGTCCGGCTGCGGCGTGTGCAAACAATTTCGGCATCAATTCGAATGCAATCCCGCCCAGCAAGGCCGCTTCCCGGCGCAGTCCCAGCCGGCTGAGCAGCCAAACGATGCCTAGCCCGCCCCACAGGATGTGCAGCAGCAAGGTGAGATTAAATCCGGCTGGCTGCGGCAGTTCATACGCCAGCCAGCCAGGCAAGTACCACAATCCCGAAAGTGGGTCGGCAGCGAACGGCGCCCCGCTGAGAATCAGGTTTGACCACAGAGGTATCTCGCCGCTCTCACGCAGCGACTGGAGCAGATAAGTGGCATTTGGAAGATGGCTGACAGCCAAATCTGAATATTCCGAGTCGATGTTATAGAAATAATTGCCAGACTGGACGATCCACGGCAGGAGCGGCAGCAGCAGAACCAGAACGACCAACACCCGGCGTTTCACGAATCCACTCCAGTCTTATAAATGGTTACCTCAGCGTTTTCATAAACTACCGGGAATCTGTTCACCCACGTCAACTCACCCCCAAACTTTCGTTCGAGCGGGCCAATAAAAACATAATCAGCTCCGATGGTTTCGATATATTCCATGATTTCATCAGTACTTTTCATACCATAAAATATTTGCTCAAGAGTTAATTGGGTATTATAGGCATCCGGAGTTTCTACATGATGGCCATAAACTACCCGCCATCCGGTTTCACCCGGAATGAAAGCTCCGGTCCTCGGAGCGGACAGGATAACATTCTCCGCAGGGCGGTTATTTAACATCCATTCGAAGGCAGTTTGCATGGAAACCGGGTAAAACAAATCCGGGTTGCGTTTTCCAATTTCCTTGACCGTCGAGCTGATGATAACCAGATTGGTTATGAATGAAGCAGTAACGACCAACATTGCAGCAGTGTGAAACAATTTCCTCTTCTGTCGATAAGCCCACCCGATGGCAATGGCGCCTAAACTGGCAGCCGGAATGTAATAACCCAGCAGAAAGCGCCGCTGTAACTGAAACGGGAAATATGCCAATATTAATCCGGCAACAAACCAAACCACCAATAATTTATGCTCCGCGACCTGGTCAGATCTAATTAAATAAATGATCATGCCGATCGCCAGCAGCAGCACAGGGGAAAAACTTACCAAAATGTTCCAAATTGGCGGGGTCAGCGTAATGTTTTGAATATCCCATTCTCTCAATACTGGGTCTGTCCTGAGCACAATAAATTGATAGACAAGGACCAGTCCACCGGGAATAAGAAACCAAAGCATCCACCAGCGGATCGGATACTGCTTTTTAATGATTTCCCACAACTGAGCCCCGCCTGCTACGATGCCAGCAATCACTACCCCAAATTGCATGGTGATCCCCAAAAACATGCCCTTCAGTGCCAGGGGGACTATATCTCGCGCGACGAAGGGTTTTCGCAGTTGAATGAAAAAATCAACCATGAGCGCCATGCCCAGTGGAAAATGCGGGTTGGTATACATGGACAGGAAGGGATAAGCTTCCGGGATCCAAAAATCTCCAGTCTGCCCACCCAATATCACGGCCATCCAACCCATGCCTGATCCAAAGCAGAGCAACAATAAGGCGATATTTTTTGTTTTTGTGTCATGTCTTTCCAGATAAACATCAACGAAGCGGCATAATTGATACCAGAGCAAAATCAGGGCAAGTCCGCGCGTTGCATGAAAGGTGAGGATCAGCGGCAATCCAAGCCAACGAGCAACATGACCCAGGAAGATATAGAACAAATAGAGATAATTTTTTCCGGGCGGAATACTGGCGCTGAGCATGGAAAATTGCCAGGATCCCAGCCAGCCTTCGCGCATTTTCCCGATGTATGAATAGTTGTCCGGTATGTTTATTAAAAACCCGTTGAAAACCATGGTATCACTGGCTGCTGCCACCCCAATTACTAACGGGAGGGCAATCAAAAAAATGAGTACGCCCAAAATCGCATATTTCATGGGTTCACCCTGGTTTTGAAGATCGTAACGTTATCTGCTTCAAAGGCAACAGCAAAAGTGTCGCTCCAGGCTAAATCTCCGCCCAGATCCCTTTCATACGGTCCAACGAAAATGTAATCGATCTCAAGCGACTCGATATATTGCTGCACTTCAGCCAGGCCCATCTTCCCTGAAAAAATATTCTCGACCTCTTGCTTGCGTTGAGCGGCATGGGGGGTTTCATATGGGTGGCCGTAAACTACCCGCCAACCGGTCGCACCCGGGATGAGTGAAGCAGTATCAGGGGCAGCTAATACGACGTAGTCATCGCGTTGATGGGCTAACATCCAATCAAATGCGCCCTGGATACTCCTTGGATAATACAACTCGGGTTGGTGACTGGCGGCAGCAGACACGCTTCCGATCCATATAAAAAGGTTGCTGATCAGAGAAGCAGCAACCGCTGCAGCAACGCCGGCCCGCAAAAGCCTCTTTCCCGAGGCGACAAGCCAATCAAGCGCAATCGCCGCCAGGCAGGCAATGGGGATGGTATAGCCCAATAAGAAGCGCCGCTGGAGTTGAAATGGAACATAAGCAAGAATGAATCCAGCCGCCAACCAAACGACCAGGAGTTTGTAGTGCTCCACTTCACGAGATTTAATCGCCCGGGCAATAAAACCAATAGCAAGGATGAGTGCGGGGGAAAAACTGATCAAAATGTCCCAAAGAGGCGGGGTATCGGTAAAATTTTGTGCGTTCCACCCGGCAAGAACCGGATCGGATTGAATAACGCTGTATTGATAAATGAGGAACAAGCCACCCGGTATAAGAAATCCGAGCATCCACCAGCGAATCGGAGATTTTTCCACAATGATCTCCCACAATTGCGCCCCGCTGGCTACCAGACCCGCGACCACCACCCCGAACGGCATTACGATTGCCAGCAAAATCCCCTTTAAAACCAGCCAGAAAAAGCTACTCCGAGCAACTGGGTTGCGCAATTGAACAAAAAAATCGAGGAT
>JAJZTR010000026.1 GCA_021848775.1 Chloroflexota bacterium
GGTATTGTTAATCCTGGCAGTCTCCTTTCTCGGTGCCAGCGTATTGATGCTGCTGGTGTTTGGCAGGAAAGTCACGCTGAATTGCGATCGGAACCTGCCCCCCGCCGGGGTTTGCACCCTGGAGACCACCAGTTTTATAAACCGGCACCAGACGAATTTTTCTGTCAGTGCTTTGCAGCATGCGGTGGTTGATGTGAGTTATGGGGATGCGGACAGCAGCGATACCTACCGCGTAGTGTTGATGACTACTAATGGCGAGGTGCCATTCACCGGTTATTACTCCAGCGGCAGCAGTGGTAAAGAGGAAATTGCCGATGATATTAACCGCTTCATTCAGTCCAACTCGCAACAGACAGTATCGGTGAAGACAGATGACCGTTTAGTGCTTTCGATCATAGCCGGTATATTTGGCGGTATCGGAGCATTGATGGGGTTGCTTGCCAGCTACACCACCATTGACCTTGACCGGTCGAGCGGGTTGTTGACGGTCAAGAAACGCAGTTTGATTAAGAACAGCACCAGCGAGCACCTTCTCAGCGATTTGCAGAAAGCGGATATCGAGTCCTCATCCAGTACCTACCGGATTGCCCTGCGCATGCGCGACGACAGCACCATCCCGCTTACATCTTACTTTTCATCCGGATACGATGGCAAGCAGAAATTAGCCGACGAACTGCAGCAATTTATTGGCGCGGCAAGATTTCCCAGGGTTGACTAATCCCGCGTCAGCCTTCGATACGTAATCCGGTGCGGCTGGTCGGCGGCGATGCCCAGGCGGGCACGGCGGTCTGTTTCGTACTGGGTGTAGTTGCCATCATAAAAGATTACCTTGCTGTCGCCTTCGAAGGCCAGGATGTGGGTGGCAATGCGGTCGAGGAACCAGCGGTCGTGGCTGATGATCAGCGCGCAGCCGCCAAAGTTTTCCAGCGCTTCTTCCAAGGCGCGCATCGTGTTCACATCCAGGTCGTTGGTGGGCTCATCCAGCAGCAGCACGTTGGCGCCTTCCTTGAGGATGCGCGCCAGGTGCACCCGGTTGCGCTCGCCGCCTGAGAGCATGCCCACCAGTTTTTGCTGGTCGCTGCCGGTGAAGTTGAAACGCGAAACATACGCCCGTGAATTGACCTCGCGGCTGCCCAATTGAATCAGATCCTCGCCGCCTGAAATCATCTGCCAGACGGACTGCTCAGGGTCGAGCACATCGCGGCTTTGATCCACATAGCCCAGTTTGACGGTTTCACCCACCCGCAGCGTGCCCGAATCGGGCTGCTCCTGCCCGGTGATCATGCGGAAGAGGGTGGTTTTGCCCGCGCCGTTCGGCCCGATGATGCCGATGATGCCGCCCGGCGGCAGCGCGAAGGTCATATCGTCCACCAGCAGGTTGTCACCATATCCCTTGCGAACGCTATCGGCTTCGATGACCACATTGCCAAGCCGCGGACCGGGCGGGACAAAAATCTCCAGATCGCGCGCCAGCTTTTCGTTTTCCTGCCCCAGCAGCCGCTCATAGGCGCTGATGCGCGCTTTCGATTTGGCATGCCGCGCGCGCGGCGCCATGCGAATCCACTCCAACTCGCGTTCGAGTGTTTTGACGCGCTCGCTTTCGGCTTTTTCCTCGTGCGCCAGTCGCATTCGCTTTTGTTCCAGCCAGGAGGAATAATTCCCTTTATAAGGTATGCCGCGCCCGCGGTCGAGTTCCAAAATCCAGCCGGCGACGTTATCGAGGAAGTAGCGGTCGTGGGTGACGGCAATGACCGTGCCGGCATACTGCTGTAAATGCTTTTCCAGCCAGGCGACGGTCTCAGCGTCAAGGTGGTTGGTGGGCTCATCCAGCAGCAGAATGTCCGGCTTTTGCAGAAGGAGACGGCATAACGCAACCCGGCGGCGCTCGCCGCCGGAAAGGATTCTCACCGGCGTTTCGGGCGGCGGGCAGCGCAGGGCGTCCATCGCCATCTCAAGGCGGGCGTCGATGTCCCAGGCATCCAGGTGATCGATTTTTTCCTGCACCTCACCCTGCTTCTCGATGAGGGCAGTCATTTCGTCGTCGCTCAGCGGCTCGCCAAAGCGCTCGCTGATGGCATTAAATTCGGCTAACAGTCCAATGGCTACCTGCGCGCCTTCTTCGACGATCTCGCGTACAGTTTTGGCATTGTCCAGCTGAGGTTCCTGCTCCAGCATCCCCACCGAGTATCCGGGAGCGAGCACAGTCTCGCCGTTGAAATCTTGATCCACACCGGCAAAGATGTGCAGCAGGCTGGTTTTCCCGGAACCGTTCAAACCGATGACGCCGATTTTGGCACCGTAAAAATACGAAATGGAAATATCCTGCAGGACCGGCTTTTTATCGTAATACTTGCTGACGCCGATCATGGTGTAGATGATTTTATTTGGGTCTATGGGCATGATATCCTCTGGATGATTTTACCGCGAATAGGCGGCAGCGACTTCATCACATGTATGGTTTCAGGAAAACAGGGTAAAATCACAGCGGAGATGGATGAGAAGTCGCTGGTAACGCTGGAATATTTTAAGGTGCTGGAACGCCTGGCAGCCTTTGCCGATTTTTCGGCATCGGCTGAACTGGCACGCCACCTGCGCCCCACCTCCAGGCTGGATGAAGCGCTGGACCGGCTGGCAGTCACCAGTGAGGCAGCCCGCCTGCTTTCGGTAAAATCTGAAACCAGCGTTGGCAGCGCTCTGGACGTGCGTATTTTGATCGAACGCGCCAGGCGCAGCGCGGTGCTCACCCCGCAAGAGCTGCTGGATGTGAAATCGACGCTGATCGCCGCGCGCGACCTCCACCGCACATTCGAGCACAAGCAGACCGAGTACCCGCAGCTGGCGCTCATCGCCGAGAAACTTCCGCCGCCGCCGGGATTGATCGAGACCATCTCGCGCACCATCTCGGACCGGGCGGAAATTCTGGATTCGGCATCCCCGAAGCTGGCATCCATCCGTGCTGAGATCAAAATCGCCCATGAACGCTTGATGACCAAGCTGACTCGCTTGATCAACGATCCGCGTAACGCGCCGCACCTGCAGGAAAACATCATCACCCAGCGCAACGGGCGCTATGTGGTGCCGGTGCGTGCTGAATCGCGCGGACGCATCCGCTCGATCGTGCACGATCAATCCTCTTCCGGCGCGACGCTGTTCGTCGAGCCTCTGGTGGTGGTGGAACTCAACAACCAGTGGCATGAAGCCCAGCTGGCAGAACGCGATGAAGAACGCCGCATCCTTACCGATCTGACCGATCAGGTGGGCGTTTTTGCCGGCGTCATCAGCGATCTGGTGGAGGCACTGGCGCGCATGGACCTGGCATTGATGTGCGCTAAATACGCCGTCGAAATCCAGGCCACCGAGCCGGTGCTGGTACCCTTTCGCAAAGTTGGGGCTGAAAAACATCCGGGCAGCACCATTACCCTGTATCATGCGCGCCATCCGCTGCTCGACCCCGCAGCCGTGGTGCCGCTGGATATCCTATTTGATGAACAGACCTATTCGCTGGTGATCACCGGACCCAATACCGGCGGCAAAACGGTAACCCTTAAAACCGTGGGATTGTTCGTGTTAATGGCACAATCGGGAATGCACATCCCGGCGCAATCAGGCTCATCGTTAAGCATTTTTGACAATGTGTACGCGGATATCGGCGACGAACAGTCCATCGAACAGTCGCTTTCCACTTTCTCAGGTCACATTACCAACATCGTGCGCATCCTCAATCGCGCCGATTCGCATGCGCTGGTGCTTTTTGACGAGTTAGGCGCGGGCACCGACCCGCAGGAAGGTTCGGCGCTGGCGCGCGCCTTACTGGCGCACCTGGTCGAAAATCGCATCACCAGCCTGGTCGCCACGCACTACCCCGAATTGAAGGTTTTTGCGCACGCCACACCGGGCGTGGTGAATGCCAGCATGGAATTCGACCTGCGCACGCTAAAACCGACCTACAACCTGGTGATCGGCATCCCCGGGCGCTCGAATGCCCTGGCAATCGCCGAGCGGCTGGGACTGTCGAATGACATCATCCAGTCGGCGCGCGGGATGCTGGACCCCACCGATTTGCAGGCTGAAGACCTGCTGGATGAGATTCACAATCAGCGCACCATTGCCCGCAAATCGCGCGGCGCGGCTGACCGCTCGCGTTTCGAGGCCGACCAGATCCGCAAGGAATTAGCGCAGCGCCTGGAAAAAATCGAGGATGAACGCCAGGCGATTTTGGAGAAGGCACGCGCCTTGCAGGAAAAAGAAATCGAAGAATTACGCCTCGAGGCTGAATCGCTGCGCAAGGCACTAACCCGCGCCCGCCAGCCGCTGGACGCGCTCAAAGGGGTGCAGGAACGCGTGGAAGAGCTGCGCAGCGAGGTCGAGCAGCCGGTGGCACGCCGCGTGGTTCAGAGCACAGCGCCGCGGAAGTTGAAGTTGGGGGACAAGGTCCGGTTGCGTACTTTAAATATGGACGGCGTGGTTTCCGCGCTGGGTGAAGAAGAAATCGAGGTGCTGCTCGGGAACCTGCGGGTTCGCGCCCGGGTCAGCGATGTGGTCCGTTCCGGGCAGCCCGAACCGGAACTGGAGGGAGTGCTACCCGGCGTCAAAAAGGCGGCAGTCCCTGCTCCTGCTCGCACCCCCACCCCGGCACCGTTCAGCCCCTCGCCGGGCGTCGAGCTGGATTTGCGCGGTCAGCGTGCCGAGGATGCGCTTGAAGCCCTGGAACGCTATCTTGAATCGGCCTACCTGGCCGGAATGCCCTATGTCCGCGTCATTCACGGCAAGGGTACCGGGCGCCTGCGTCAGGTGATCCGCGAGGAATTATCGCGCTCCGAGTTTGTCACCCGCTTCGAATCGGGTGGAGATTCGGAAGGCGGCGATGGTGTGACCGTAGCGCACGTGGCGAAGGAATAGCGATAACATATTGCTTCCGAAGAATATATATAACTCGTAAAAAAAATACTGGTTTCTATTTCCCCAGCGCCGAGGTGCGATGTTGCGCCATTTCGAGCGTTTCCCGGGCAGAGCTCAGGTTAGCTTCGGTCACCGCGCCAAGCATCTGCGCCAGTTCAACCAGCCGCGTTTCGCCATCAAGCACTTCAACCTGTGTGGTGGTGCGTCCCCCGTCCACCTGTTTGCGCACGCTGTAATGCTGGTCGCCGAAAGCCGCCAGCTGCGGCAAATGGGTGACGCACAGCACCTGATGGTTACGCCCGAGCTGCCATAATTTCTCGCCAACCACTGAGCCGACCCTCCCGCCGATGCCCTGGTCGATTTCGTCAAACACCAGCGTCGGAATTGAATCAGCCTGGGTGAGCACCCGTTTGAGCGCCAGCATCAAGCGCGAGGTCTCGCCGCCCGAGGCGATCTTAACCAGCGGCTTGAGACCTTCGCCGGGGTTGGGCGCAATCAGGAATTCAATCTTGTCGATGCCCGTTTCATCAAATGCCACTGAACTGGTATCTGACAGGGACAAACCGTCCGAGACAGGCACCCGTTGAATGTCCACCGCGAATTGCGCACCCGCCATATTCAAATCGTACAGCTCGGTTTCCACGGCCGAGGCCAGCCTTCCGGCAGCCTGGCGCCGTACTTCGGAAAGGCGCTCGGCTTGTTTTGCCAGCACCGCGCGCAGCTCGCTTTCGTGTTGTTCGAGTTCGGCGATGCGTTCTGTGGCATGCGCGATATTATCCAGGTCAGCACGAGCCTTGCGGGCAAACTCGATTACGGCCTCGATGCTCCCGCCGTACTTGCGCTTGAGCCGGTTGATCAAATCCATGCGCTCTTCCACCTGTTCCAACCGGTGAGGATTGAATTCGATGCCTTCCATATAACCGCGCAGATCGCGGCCGAGGTCAGAGAGCGTTTCGCTCAAGGTCTGCGCTTGCTCCATGAGACCGTTTAGCGCCGGATCGATGCGCGCCAGGGAATCGACCGCCTGCACCATCTCCCCGACCAGATCGCTGATGGCAGGCGTCTCCGGGCTGCCCTCGTCGATCAACGCCACGGCTTGCTGGCAAAGGGTGTTCAGCCCCTCGGCGTTGGCCAGACGGGTGCGCTCCTGGCGCAGTTCTTCTTCTTCAGCCGGGCTGAGATTCGCAGCCTCGATTTCACCAGCCTGGAATTCCAGCAGATCCGTCCGGCTGACGGCGTCTTTTTCAGCCTGACGCAGGGCTGCCAGTTCCTTTTGCACCCGCCGCAGTTCGCGGTAAGTGGTGCGGTAGGTGTCCAAATCCTCGTGGGAGGACGCGAAGCGGTCCAGCAGGTGCAGGTGCTGGCGCACATTAAGCAGTGAAAGGTGCTCGGACTGCCCGTGAATATCCACCAGATACTGTCCCAGGTCGCGCAGCAGGCTCAGGCTTACGCTGCGGCCATTGATGCGGGCTGCGCTGCGGCCGTTCTGCCGCATCTCGCGCGCCGCTGAAACAGTGTCCGGATCATCCAGCAGGTCTTCGGCCTCGAGCAGGGCGCAAATTGCCTCGCGGTTGGCCGAAGGGATGGTGAACTCTCCCTCCACGCTGGCTCGGTCTGCTCCCAGGCGTATCAAAGTCGCATCGGCTTTGCCACCAAGCAATGCCATTAATGCGTCCAGGATGATCGACTTCCCCGCACCGGTCTCGCCGGTGAACGTGGTCAGACCAGGCTGGAAGGACAGCTCCAGCTCCTGGATAATGGCAAAGTTCTCGATGCGCAGATCGGTTAACATGATTCCCTGACTAATTAATCCGGATTCCCGTCAAACGATAATAGACGGTCGAGGTTACCAGGATAACGTACACCGCACCCCAGACCAGTTCCCAAATATTGAAAAAGGATCCCATCAGCAGCCCCGCCAGGCTGAGCAGAGGCAGCCATATCCCTCCGACGGCAGCAGCAGCGGTAGCGATGCGGAATAACAAGCGCGAGCGGCGTTTGCGTGTTGCCCAACGGACAGCTTCGGCGATCAGGACTCCCGCCACCGGGGCGATGAAGATGGTGAAAAAGCCCAGCATTCCAGCCACCAGGCTGCCTAAATAACCCAGAACCCCGGCGATGAGGATTACCATGGGGTAATCAAACCAGCGGGCGGTATCGTAATTCTTCTGCAGGCCGCGGACGCATTCCTTGCAGCGGTAGCCGGTGGGGGTAAGGACCGCGCAGTCGGTGCAGATGGGGCGTTCACAGCGGTTGCAGCGCAGCAGGGTCTCGCGGGTGGGATGGTTGTAGCAGAATTGTTGTGTTGTGGTGGTCTGTTCGATCATTCAGTTTCCCCGGCTGTCGGATTTTGCTCCATATAGTTGGTAATGTTGCGATAAAAATAGCCGCGGTCGCGGAAGCGCACAAAACAGGCCGTATTATGATTGGCTTCCACGCGCACTGAATCGCCGTCCAACATGGTGACCGGCGATTGCCCGTCGACGCTGAAGACCGCTTGATGACTGGTGCGGACGGTAACGACGACTACCGACCCCTCAGAGAGGATGATCGCCCGGTCAACCGACAGGTGCGGTGCGACGGCCACGATCAGGATGTTGCGCAGGTCGGGCGGCATAATGGGACCGCCAACCGCCAGGGCGTAAGCGGTCGAACCGGTGGGTGTCGAGACAATCAATCCGTCGGCAACATAGGTTGCCAGGGGATATCCATCCACCTGGGCGCGCAGGGTCACCGGGCGGACGAACTGCCCGCGGCAGATGACCACCTCGTTGAGCACAATCCAGCTGCCCAGCGCTTCGCTGCCCCGCAGGTGTGTGGCCTGCAGCATCATGCGCCCTTCCAACCAGTAGTTACCCTCGAGTAACTGCGGCAGCAGGCTGGGCCAGTCGCCCTGCTTGACTTCCGTCAGAAAACCGAAATTGCCAAGATTAATCCCCAGGATAGGAATGTGCAGCGGCGCGCATAAATGACCCGCGCGCAGCATGGTGCCGTCACCGCCCAGGGCGATGCACAGGTCGGTGTTATCTTCCAACTGCTCGCGGAAGCTGGTATCGTACAATTTTCCCCAAAAGACCTCAACCCCGCGTTCTTGCAGGAAGCTTGCGATCTTCTTCGCTTCAACAGCCGCCTGGGGCAGCTGCGGGTGCACGCCAATCGCGATTCGGTGAGGGGGGTTATACGCACAGTCCATATTGGCTAATTATACCAGTGAGAGGAAAATGGATTTGGTAACGACCGGGTGTGGGTTGGAGAAGATTTCCGATCTCACAACTTCTGGTCGCAGACGGAGCGGTACCCGCAGTGGGCACAGCGGTTGCGGTCGTTGTGCGAGCAGTCCAGCTCCTTTTTACGGGCCGCGTCATGCATTTCATCCAGCAGCAGCCGCAGTTCCCTTTCCCCCTCAGCTGTGTATTCGATCGAAAACGAGCGGTTGCGGTAGCGCAGGATGCCGTAGGGCGGGCGCTTACTGTAGGTGTGCTCCACCAGCAGACAGTACGCCAGCAGTTGATAAACATGTCCGGGGTGCGGCTCCGGCGGCGCCCAGCCGCTTTTTACTTCAACCGGAATAATGCGTCCGTGGTCCTCCACCAGGTAATCCGGTTTGCCGGTGAGCATGATATCCGGATCGAACAGCGGGTGCTCGGGAGTGCCGATCACTCTGGGGTCGCTGTAGAGTACGCGGCCGGGAGGCAGACCGGCTGAACGCCGCTGCCTGCTGCCAAACCACAGCAGCGCCAGCGCTGCCACGACCAGTACGAGTGCCAGAATCCAGTTCATGGCTCAGGGGAGCAGCTGCAGCGTAATCTCTACCGCTGCCACAACCAGGGCGGCTAATAACAAGACCCATCCAGCAGCTCGCAGCAGGGTGCTTATTAGCACGCGTCTGCCGTGTGTGTGGTGAAAGCTGCCGCCAGCAGCCATTTCAGCCCTGTTTTCAGACTCGATGCCCTGCAGCTGGTACCACCAGGCGCGGTGGCAGTACAAGTAAGCCCCGATCTCTGAAGCGCGCAAGACCCGCACGGGAGCGATCCTACTCTGGCAGGCGCTTGAGCGACTGTTCCAGGGCTTGCTGCAGGCGTTCCTCGCGCAGGCTGATCGTCAGATCGCCGCGGGTGCGTTCGACAATGCCGCGCACCAGATCCGTCTGGCGGCGCAGCCCATTCGTCAGCGCATCGGGATAATCTACCGTCACCAGCAGGTTGTAGATCTCGTCCATCCAACCCAGGAGCCGTTCAGCCTCGGGTGAATACCCCTGGCGTAAAATATCCAGGCAGCGCCGGCGCAGTTCGCCTGTCACCTCGGCCAGACCGTTAAGGTAGGTGCTGACCTCGACATCCAGCACTTCCGGCGTCGGCAATTGCTGATTTTCGATGATGGCACAGGTCAGGGACGCCTCGACATATTCCTTGAGCGCATCCTGGGTGTAACCGGCGAAAAACAACTGCGGGTAGTCCGCCAGCGATTTCTTCAGGCCGGCGGCAATCTCAGCGGCCTGTTTCAGGTTATCGTGTGCAGGTTCGGTTTCACTGCGGTGAATGGCCCGAATGGTGTTGGCTGATAAACGGGTAAGCTGACGTGCCTGGATCAGCGCATGGTCGCGGGCTTGATTCAGGGCTTCGAAAACTGCATGGACTTTTTCAGTAAATTGCGAAAAATCTTCCAAGGGTTATGCTTCCGGTGGATTCGGGTCAGCCGGGGGCGGCTCGGCGGGCGGAGACTCGGGCGGCTGAACCCTTTTAAACAGGTCACCGGCCAGGCCGGAATCACCTTTGGGGAGGCTGATTTCGCCAAAAACTGCCTCGAAGCGGGCGACATTTTCGGTTAATGCCCGCATGAACAGTTTGGCACCTGCCGGCGACATGATAATGCGCGACAAGATTTCGGCATGCGGTCTGCCAGGCTGCGCTTGCGAGAAGTCGAGCACAAAATCAAAGGGGGTATGGCTGATGCGGGCTACATTGCTGTAAACAGCCTGCAGGTCATCAGGCAACTCCATGCCAAAACCAGGGGCTGGAGGATTGGGTTTAGCATTCATTTCATCCCCTCCCGCTAGAATGGGATCTCGTCACCGGCATCTCCCTCGGGAATATCCATGCCACCCACGTCGCCTTCACCTTCGCTGCGCGTGGACATAAAGCGCACGGTGTTGGCAGAAACTTCAAAGGAGGCGCCGGTCGTTCCATCCTGGCGGGTGAAGACACGCGGTCCGCCGGAGGCTTGATCGGGTACCAGGCGGCCTTCGACCAATACTTTACTGCCTTTGCGCAAATACTGATTGCAAGTCTCGGCCTGTTTGCCCCAGGCGGAAACCCGGAACCAGATGGTCTCTTTCACTTTTTGTCCGTTGGATCCTGTATATTGACGACTGGTAGCCACGTTGAAACTGGTCACAGCCTGACCGCTGGGTGTATAACGCATTTCGGGGTCTTTACCCAGATTGCCGACAATGATAATGGTATGGTACATGGCAACTCCTGTTAGTTTGCACTATCGTCTGAAACGTTTTACATCGTCATTTTATTGTACACGAGAAAATCCAATTGCATGCTGCAGGAAAGTGACTGATCTGAATCAATTCTAAACCTTGCTGATTTGTCGAGCGGGTATAAAATTCGCTATACTTGGTTTGTGCGCGGGTGAAGGTGAGACAGGCAGCGTCAGCATTCTGAGGACACCAGTGTCGGAAAGAATTCATGATTAAGGTTTGTCCGTATCAAACATGACTTTGCCTTAACCCTGATCGGAGGAAGAGATGGGCTTCTGGGAAGACTTTACCAACTGGCTGCGTTCCCTTTTCGGAGGAGCGGCTGAACCCGAAGAACCGGCGGGGCGAACCCCCGCGCCGGTTTACCTGAAAGTGGCGTTGATTATCTTCGATCCGCCGGTGCCGTCACAGGGCGGGCGGCCGCTCAGCCAGGTGCTGGGCTGGAGTGACTCAGAGATCCTTGTCAGTGGATATATCTCCGATCTGCAGGCCAGCAGCCACGGGTATGTGAATTACCAGATCGCAGAAACCATCCATGCTCCGGCCTTTCCGGTTAAGGCTGATGGGTTTGTGTACGATGCGGATGATTATGTGCGTTTTTGGCAGAACGGCCGCGGCTTCCACATGCCGGACATGGTGGATTATCACCAGATTCTGGCGGATTTCGACCTGGTTGAGAAGGTAAACTCCAACCAGATCGATGAGGTCTGGCTGATGGCGATGCCGTACGCCGGCTTTTACGAGTCGATCATGGCCGGCCCGGGGGCCTTCTTTTGCAATGCACCTCCGCTGACTGTCACCAGCGCCAACCGGCGCTTCATCGTGATGGGCTTCAATTACCAGCGCGGGGTGGGCGAGATGCTGGAAAGTTTCGGTCACCGCGCCGAGTCGATACTGCGCCAGGTTTTCCGCAACTCCAGGGGAGACGATAACCTTTGGGCTCGTTTCATCCGTTACGAACAGACCTCCCCCGGCATGGCTGAATGCGGCACGGTACATTTTGCGCCCAACAGCACCCGGGATTACGAGTGGGGCAATCTCACGCCGGTTTGGTGCCGCAGCCGCAACTGGGTGGGTTTTCCCAATCTGGAAGGCGCGCCGGTGAAGTTAAACTGCGCTGAATGGGGAAACGGCGACATCCGCGCGCACCACACCTGGTGGCTGAAATTGTTGCCGCACGTCGCAGGACAAGCGGACGGGATCCGTTATAACTGGTGGAGCTACCTCATTGATCCGAATGAAGTGCATTAATGACATCCCCTCTCAAGCGACCAAGGAGTACCATATGACCAACCGGCTAGACGATTTTGAAGCTTACCGCAAGAAGATGAACGACCGCATCTTTGAGATCGACCACCTCGGCATCAAGCGTTTCTTTAACCTGGACACCAACGCCTACAACGACGGCGCGCTTCCTGGACGAACCAAAGAGCTGCTCGGTCTGACAACCTCCATGGTCCTGCGCTGCAATGACTGCATCGACTATCACATCCTGCAATGTGTCAAGGAAGGGTGGAGCGACCAGGAACTTTACGAGACATTTAATGTGGCGCTGGTGGTCGGCGGCAGCATCGTCATCCCTCACCTGCGCCATGCCGTGGAAAGCCTGGATTTAGCGCGCGGGCGGGAAGGATCGTAAAGAATGCGGATCAGCCTGTTGCGCGACCCCAGCGAGCAGCCCATTCTGATCGTCACCCTGCTGGTGATCCTGGTGGTCTTCGTGCTGGTAGCCGGACCTTCCTTGTGCCTGGTTCCTCTGGGTGCTGTCCTGATTGTTGTGTTAGCCTACCAGATGAATCAGGCCCACCATCGTGAGATTATGCGCAGCGCAACCCGAATCACCAGCCAGTCCGCGCCAAGCCTGGCCCGCCTGGCAGCCGAATGCGGTCAAACGCTCAATACCGGCCCTTTTGAATTGTATGTCCTGCCGGCGCGGCAGTTGAATGCCTACACCTTTGGCATTTCCAGTCCGCGGGTGGTGGTGCTGTATTCACCGCTGCTGAAGATTATGGACGCCAGCGAATTGAGCTTCATCCTTGGGCACGAACTGGGACATGTCGTTCTCAACCATACCTGGATCAACACGCTGCTTGGAGGTATGGCTGGTATGCCGCCATCGCTGGGCGGAGCAGTGATTTTTACCTTCGCTTTCCGCTGGTGGAATCGCGCCTGTGAATATTCATCCGACCGCGCCGGTCTGCTGGCTTGCGGCAGCCTCGAAAAAGCCATCTCGGCGCTGGTGAAGTTGGTGGCTGGAGATGTGAATACCCAGGCTGAATTGGACCTTGCGCTGCAGGTGCTGGATGCTCAGGATGATTCGCCGGTGAATGTGCTGGCGGAAAGCCTTGCCACGCACCCAATGATGATTCGGCGGATCGAGAAGTTGCGAGAATTTGCCGGTTCAGCCGAGTACCGGCAAATGGCGGGAGCGGGGAAATAAAAATTTGAACGGATGCATGACACCGCATCCACTGGCGTGGCATAGTGTGGGGGCGGCCAGCCGGCCGCCCCTGTAAAGCATTATTTATTCTTTGATTTTATGGCTGCACAACGCGGCCCATGAACAACACTACGCCGGTTTCCACATCGCGGATAAGGAACAGGAAGGGGTGATCTACTTCCACCCGGATGGGCTCGCCGGTGGGCATGGATTTCAAGCCCATGATCACGCCGGTCGCGGCGGCGGCTTCGGTGCCCTCTTCATCGACATTAACAAACGCCTTGTGGACAACATCGGTGATGTACAAATCCGGCTTTCCGGTCATGCCGGAGAAATCGGCTTTATTCACGTCAAATGCATCCGGCATGCCCATGCCTGCCAGTGTTGCAGCCAGCCCGAATGACGAGTCAATCTTGAACTTCGGCATCGAAAGGTCCAAACGCTGCACGGCTAATTGATCCAGGGTTGATTGCAGTTGGGCGGCATCCAGGCTCTGTTCGAAATCGGCAAACTGTTCCTCGTCCGGCAGCAGGATAACCATCGACAACTGCCTTCCCTCGTAGAACAGTTCAACCGCCTGGTAATCCTCAGCCTTGATGTAGCCAAAACTTTCGGTTTGACGCATCATCGGGACCTTTACTTCACTGCCATCAAGCAGATCAAAGGACTCTTCCGTGGTCGCTTTTTCATCGAAGGGATTCAACCAGGCGGCGTTGAAGTAAATTGCATTGGTCAGCACCAGACGGGTCAACGCATTAAGCGCATTCGCGGGGATCAGGTCTTTGATTTTACCTTCAGTCTGATCCTCTACCCAGTCATTAATTGTCTTACGCGCCGCTTCAGATTGAGCATAATCCACCGCCTGCATGCCTGCGCCGTAGTTAACTGCGAGCAGATCCAGAAATTCAGGGCTGAAAGCAAAACCTTGCTGTCCCCACAGGGCATTCGCGATATTCAGCTTAAACCCGGGTTGACCTTCCTCACCAACTCGGCCGTTGAGGGTCGTGTTAAGCGCATTGAACGCCGGGTGCAAATCTTCCTGGGGCAGGTCAAAATGCATGGCGGATGCCATCTGCGATTCGGTATCACCTTGCGCTCCGGCGTAGGTCATGGCTAATGCCAGCGAGATGCTGAAAGGCGAGTAGAACAGGTTGCCGTCCTGGGAGCGCAGCTGCTGGTACAGGTCGAGTGCGAAGGCAATGTTGCTGCCAGATAGTGCCGCCATATTGGATAACGCTGTTTGAGACGGTTCTTCGCGCGGAAGATCAGATTTCAGATTGATTTCTTGTGTCATGGGGGTTTCCATCGGAGATTCGGGTGTTGGTTCATCGGTAGGGGCTGCTGATTGTGGCGCGCATCCAGCCGCTGCCAGGGTCAGTATCGCCGTCATCACGATGAATTTGTGGAAAAAGGTCATTGTTTCCTCCTTTATAAATTCATCAACCTTGTATACCATTGTATCAAATCAAAGACGGTTCAGGGATGCGATAGGTTCCGTATGATGACTCCTCATCCGACAGTTGAAAATCTGCCTCAAATCATTTCCCGCCTGGAAAGGTTATCCGTCGATTCGGCCCTGGCGCACCAGGCTGCCGGGCTGCGAGGCAGCCTGGTTACCGCCCTGGCGGAGATCGAAACCGGGAACCAACCCCCGGAAGGTCTGTCTGAACTGATCGCACTATCCTTCGCCATTCTGGTCCGGGCCGCGAAGGAGATCCCGGGGGATGATGAAAAAATCAACCTTGCCGGAGGGAGATGAATCGTGTAGTATTTCAGTACACATTTTTTGGGCTCATCAATCCTGCTCAAAGGAGGCTTTGAATGCCTAAACAAAAATCACCCGACCGATCCGGTAAAATGGCTCTGCTGGTGGGAACACGAAAAGGCGGCTTTTTCTTGCGCACCAGCCGCGCCCGTGATAAATGGAAGCTGGAAGGACCTTTTTTTCTCGGTTCGATCATTCACCACATGATTCTCGATCCACGAGACGGGCATACCCTGCTTATGGCAGCCAGCGCCGGGCATCTCGGTCCCACAATTTTCCGCTCGACGGATCAGGGGGTCACCTGGAAAGAAGCCAGCCTGCCGCCTGCCTTTCCCAAGGCTGCTGAAAATGAGAAGGGCGAGGCGGTGAGCTACACGTTTTCGTTGTGGTCTGGGCATGTGGACGAGCCCGGCATTTTTTATGCCGGCACCTCACCCGCCGGCTTGTTCCGCACCGAAGACGGGGGCAACACCTGGGAGGGTGTTACCGGTTTCAACGACCATCCCATGCGCCGAACCTGGATTGGCCCGCCGGAATACGCACCGCCCGGCGGCGGCGGTCTGCACTCGCTACAAATTGATCCGCGCGACCCCGACCATATATACATCGCTCTCTCGACCGGGGGCGTATTCGAAACATTCGACCGCGGCAAGAGCTGGTCACCGCTCAATAAAGGGCTCAGTGCCGACTTCATGCCCGATCCTGACGCAGAATATGGTCACGATCCGCACGCGCTGCGGATTCATCCCCTGTATCCGGATGTGTTGTACCAGCAAAATCATACCGGCATTTACCGCATGGATCGCGAAGACGGCCGCTGGAGCCGCGTTGGTGCCAATATGCCGCCCAGGGTAGGGGACATTGGTTTTCCGGTGGTTTTGCATCCGCGTGATCCGCAAAAAGTCTGGGTTTTCCCGATGGACGGCACCGATGTTTGGCCGCGCACCAGCCCCCGGGGAAAGCCCGCCGTCTACGGCAGCGCTGACGGCGGTCAGACCTGGCAGGTTTTCCGCAAAGGACTGCCGCCGCGCCATGGCTATTTTACGGTCAAACGCCATGCCATGGTTTCCGACCGCGAAGACCCGCTCGGGATTTATTTTGGCACCAGCGGCGGAGAGGTGTGGGGCAGCGTCGATGAGGGCAAACACTGGCGCAAGCTGGTGGACTATCTGCCGGAAGTGTATTCGCTCGAGGCCGTGGTGTTTACGGGATGAACGTGCACATTCCGTCTCAATTGCACGCCTACACCAAAGTGAAAAAGGTGCAGGTCGAGGGGCACACCCTGGCGGAGGTGCTGGCAGAACTGGAGCGCCGCTATCCCGGGCTGCGTTTCCGCATCATCGACGAACAGGACCGCATCCGGCAGCATATTCATATTTTCATCAACAAGGAAATGGCGGACGGAATTACGCATCCGCTGCAGCCCACGGATGAGATTCGCATTATCGGGGCACTAAGCGGCGGTTAGGGTGTTGCCATCACCTTGGCGAAAAATGACAATCCGAGGGGGTGTCCAGCTGGACGCCCTCACAGGAATTAATTAACCAATCTGAACCAAGGCTGCCGCCCGCTGCAACACAGGATCTTCGGCGGCCGGGCTTTGCAAAACAAACTGCTGAACCTCCAGGTAACGGGCAAAATGATTCAAGCCGTCAGCCAGTGCTGCTGCCACCCCGGCACCGGCCGGTGCGCCGGATTCCCACCACCAATTCCGCAGCACCAGCGCCTTGTTCTTGCGCTGGTAAAACAGTTCCGCCCGGGCAATAAACTGCTCGCCGTACAAAACAGGCAAGACATAATGCCCAAACTTGCGCTTTTCAGCGGGCATATAGACTTCCCAGGTGTAATCAAAATTAAAAATCCAACGCAGCATATCGCGGTGCCACAAGAAATTGTCGAGCGGTGCTAAGAACGTGACCACCGGGTCAGGCAGGTCCGATTGCAGGGTATCATCCAGCAAGGCGGCATCGCAGGCTCGCAGCACAAAGGTTTGGTTGTTGACCCCCTCAACAGTCACAGGCAGCAATTCGCCGCGTTCCAACAACCGCAGCATGGCTGAAGTACGGCCATCCGATTTAGCTCCCAGGATGCCCAGCCAGCGGTCACCGGCGCCAGGGTGAGCCAGCCCAAGGCTGCCTACACGCCGCATCACATGCCAGTCGCGATAATCTTCATCGCTGGCATGCGGGTCGGAAGCGTTCAACAACTCCCGCGGCAACAGGTTTTCCACCACATCGAAATAGCGCCGGGTGCCCACGCGGTGATGGATGCCGATATATCCCATGTTGTAAAGATCTTCCAGCGCTGCCCGCTCCACCCGAATGGGAAAGCCCCAAAAACCGCCAATCCGGGTCTTGTCTTCAAGGTCCACTGAAGAGAGGGGACCATTTTCACGGATTTTTTCCAGCAGCAACGGTTGTAGACGCTGCGGTTCTTCCTCGGTAAAGCGCTGGTTTTCCCGGTTGTGAATGCGGCGGCGGGTGAAGTGCGGCCAGTCCTCCGCAAGATAAATGGATTGCACCTTGTCGAACCCATCCCAGAACACGCGGTCGTTATACAGCAGTTCATCCAGCATGGGAGCTGTGTAATCGTTAAGCCGGGCTTGCAGCACCAGATCCGGGTTCCAACCTACCACATTCACCGGGTCGAACTGGATGCAGCCAAGCCTTTTTACAATCTCGATTGCCCCGGCTTTGCCGGACAGGCTCCGCGGCGGGAGCAGATCATGGTGCCTCAGCATGAATCGCCGGGCTTGCTGATTGGTCAGGTTGATCTGGGGAGTAGGGAAGGGGATTTTGGGTGCCATCAGAATTCTCGCATTCGATTCGGATTGGAAAACCCAAATTATAGCACAATTATTCTAATATCATAGCCGAATCGAATCACCCGCGCTTAAGCATGAACAAGGCGACGATTGCGCGCAGCCCGACCGACACCAGCAGGGTGGCCATGATCCCAATCACTCCAGCTATTGGCGGCGCCAGCAGTCCGGAAAGCAGAATGGAAGCATTGAGCGCCAGGTTATACCAGGCCAGGTGCGAGAACCGGTCGTCCACCGGCACCTTTTCCAGGATGTAATTGATCATGCCGGCGCTCATCAAAGCAAAACCAAATCCCCCGATAAACTGGTGCGTTAAATAGATCCATTTTTCATAACTGAAGGTAAAGATGGTCAGGGTGAGGCTGGCGATTAACAACCCATAGGCTGTCATGCGCTTGAACCCCCAACGCTGAGCCAGGCGCCGCACCTGCAGCGATCCGACAAAATACATCACCCAAAAAACAGCGCTGCCCTGGCTGATGGTGGCATCCGTCAGGCGCAGCTCGTCCACCTGGTAGCGCGGCACCACCGGGCCAATAAAAAACAGTGAGGTCTGGAAAAGAAACGTGATCCAAAGGATCGTCGCGAATGGCCCGCGCAAAACATCCATTCGCAGCGCACCCCAGCGTGAGGCGCGCACCGGGGCGCGGTCGGCTGCTTCCACTTCCCGTTTAACGGCTTCAGAAGTCTCTGGCAGTGCGCTCAAGGTCTCGGCGGCTGGCGGTTTGATGAGAAAAAGGTGGACGGTGCTCATCATGGCGCCCAGGAAGCCTATGGCAAAAACCACCTGGTAACCATTGGCAAAGGGCAGCTTATCCAGCGCTAAACCTGATGCCAGGGCAGCAAGCATGGTCGTGATGGCAAACAGCGCATTGCGAATTCCCACCACATGTCCGCGGTATTCTGGCGGGGTGACCTCGGCAAAGAAGGCATTGAACTGAACCGCAATAATGACGCCCGGGATGTTCATGAGCAGCGTCAGTGAAATAATCACCCAGATCTGCGTATCCCCAGGCAGCAGGATTGGCAGCGGTATCAGGAAGAGGTAAAACAGCCGCATCACTAGCGCAGACCAGCGTACTGCTTTGGCCGTGGTCCATTTACTGGTGAACGAACCGGCGGGAAAGGTGAAGAGCAGGTTAACCAGCGCCGGCGAAGCGGTCAGCAAGCCAAGTTGAAAGGTACTGGCGCCTAAGCGCGATGCGTAAATCGCGAGAAACACCAGAACACTGCCGTTGAGCAAACCCCACCAGGCGATGTCGAAGTAGAGGTGTAGAAAGTTTCGCCGGTATTCCGGCGGAACGGGCTGCGTGGGTCTAAAAAATCTGCGGATCGCGTACATAAATGTGAACCGGGTGAATTATAAGCGGGTTATTATGGATTGAGCCGGTTGAATTTGAATCCGCCAAACCAGGCTGCCGCACCGACCTTTTGGCTATAATCTAAATGTTCCTTGACGGTTTCCAATGGGAGAAGAAAAATGAATGGTCTGGATAAAGCCCTCGGACAACCCTGGGTCCAGGCGCTGCTAGATGCGCCTCTGCTGGCACGGCTGGCAACCGCCAACGCCAGAACAAATCAACCGCATGTGGTGCCGGTCTGGTTCGAGTGGGATGGTGAAGCGATGTGGATCAGCTCTTTTAATTCCACACGCAAAATGCGCGACCTTGAAGGCAATCCGCTGGTCTCGGTTGTGATCGATATCGCGGAGGGTGGTGAAAATGCGCGCGGCATCGTGCTTGAGGGGGCAGCTGAAGTTGTCAGCGACCCGGGTGTGGTTGTCCCGCGTTCGATCTCCATCTATGAGCGTTACCTGGGGGTAGACGGTGCCCGCGCACCCGAACCCGCCTCATGGGTTGTGGACCCGGATAACCGGGTCATTAAACTGACACCCATGCGTGTGTATACCTGGGGAGGGTAATTTTTTCGCTGGTACATCAGACCTCGCAATGATGGGGACTACAATGACGCGTATGACCCCACGACCTGGTGGTCCAACTCGTTGAGAATTTCGATTTTGCGCCTGGAAATATAATTTCCCAACCAGATTTGCTGGCTGGTTGTCGGCTCCAGGCGCAAACCCGTCTGGGCTAAACAATATCCGAGGAATTTGATACTGGCGATTACCCCTGAAATATTAAACTCATTCTGCGGGCTTAATTTAAAGCTAACATCGACCCGGGTTTTCGGCGTCAATTCACGCGCCATGCTATCCCCCAGATGGATCATCAAACCGGCACCATGAATTGAGAGGTTGACCAGATTGGCTCGATAGTGCTTTTGCTGTACAGACAGCCTGGCATAGACCGGGGCATCCGGCTCGATGCGTTGTTCATAACGGTCGCGCCAATAAAAACCGGTAAAGGAAAAATTCGACAGGCAGACTTCGCCAGCTTTAGGGTTGATATATAACACCTGAGCGCTTACCGATTCGGGAAGGACCTTGCTGTGAAGGATCACCGGCGTGCGCATGGTGGCGCAAATTTGTTTCCTGGGTGCCCGGAAGGTTACGCTGTCGGGGTTAACTTTTAATGGGGCAACTTTTTCTTCCAAAAAGATGCCTTTGTACGTGCTGGTCACCGCAAGCGGGATGGATTGAAATGCAAGAGATTTGACCGCCTGCATTGCATCTGTATATTCAATGAGCATCGATTGGCCTTCCTTCCACGCCGTCATGCACGGAATTCCTGCCGCCGCCTGGCCGATGATCCTTAACCAATAATTTGATTCTGTTCACCCGCCTGCGGGATGTACCCATAAAACCATACGCGGGCTGCACCCGCGCAGGATTAAAATCAGTATAGCAGGTTTGTGAACCGTTTTTAATTCGTAACAGTACTTAATTAACGTCTGGAGACCTACGGATTTATCCCCGAAAGAATTGGTTTCATCAGGATAATAGATGAGGTGCAGCGCGTGCTGCACCTCAAAATGGTGTTTATATAGAATTTGTCTTAGTAGTCGCAGGTTATTACGGAGCCGCAGCCAGGGCAGCCGCAGCATCCACCAGCCCAGCACCGGTGGCATCATCGTCCCAGCAAATATTCTTTTTCAGGCCATTGGATTGTGTTACCAGCCGGCAGCCGGCAGGTAAAGGGATGGCCGATTCCACCAGAAGACCGTCGATATCCTGCTGCATCAGCACAGCGTTCTTCTGCATGATGAGCGCCGCGATACCGGCCACGTGCGGTGCTGCCATCGAAGTGCCGCCCAGGTAGTAGTAGGTGGGAAAGTTGCTGCTGTTAAGCTTGTACGGCCCAACCACCCACGAACCAGGAGCTGCTACATCCAGGTCCTGCCCGGATAATTCCCGGCTGGAGAAGCTGGCGATGTAGAAATCCTCGGGATCTGTTGGATCCGCAACATTGAGTGCATACCACCATGCACCAGCAGTCCATTCACCGACCCAGCCGGACGCGGCCACCGAAATGACCGGTTCATAGGCGCCAGGGTAGCCCATTCCGCGAGTGCCAGCATTGCCAGCCGAGGCGACGACGATGACGCCTTCCGCGATGGCATAATCGATGGCAGCTTTTTCCATGGCATCCAGCGATGGTCCGCCCAGGCTCATATTGATCACAACCGGTGAATCACCCAGCGCGCCGGATTTTTTCAAATCGGCGATATACGTTATGCCGCGGGCTACAACCGATGACCAGCCCGAGCCGTTCTGGTTGAGTACTTTGACCGGGATGATGGTAGCCATGGGCGCCACGCCGTTGACCGGAGTGCCGCGCAGGTTGTAGCCAATAATGGTGCTGGCTACGTGCGTGCCGTGGCTGTTCTGATCATGTTCCCACTTGTTCGGCTGTTCGGACACAAAGCCAACCTCGCCGCCGCCGCCGCTGAAGGACCTGGCAAATTCTTCAGCGATGCGTTCTTCGGGAAAGACCTGGCGCCAGGTGTCCACCAGACCGGTGTCAATCACAGCCACATAAACACCCGTGCCGTCAAACTCTACCTGACGGTTGTTGAAGCCAAAATCGGTCACGTTAATAGCATCCAGGTCCCAGGTGCTAAGGCCGTTCATGAAGTCGGTTGCCATCACGGTATCCACCGGGGCGCCATTGCGGGTGGCATCCGGATTGGCATATTCTACATACGGCAGTGCCCGGATGACATCCAACTCGCTCGCGCGGACCTGCATCGCCAGGGCATTAATCTCGGGAAGCAAATCGCGTACTTTGCCGTGCGTGCCAAGGTCGACCAAAATTGGGTCGGTAATTTCAGTATTGAGCAGCACGTTGATGCCGATATTCTTATTCGGCGAAGCGGCTACCGTTGTGAACGCGAGGATCAGCATGCTGGCGATCACCAATAGGCTTAGTATTCTTTGTTTCATCGTTTTACCCCTCCAGGTCTCGATTAAAAAATTTGAACAAGATACCTGCCGTCTTTATGGTCAGTAGCTCCCTCCTTTTTAAAATTGATCCTTCAACGTTATAGATGGAAAATGACATGAATTCGAGGTAAACCGGCCGGTTGTGCCGTTTGCTCGCCAATTCCCAGGCGTTCAATATTGCTGAGAACGGGTCAAAGCATACTATTCACAGATAAGGTTTGGTTCGTGTTTAATTATTATATCCATCCTTTGGGTGGAAAGCCAGTACGCAAAAACCGTGCCATCTTCTTTTAAGGATGGCACGGTTTAACAATTCCATTCCTGGCTGAGCCGGGAGTTAGACCTCTTTGAAGCTGGATACGATATGTCCGACCAGCCCGTATTCTTTGGCTTCCGCAGCGCTCATCCACAGATTACGGTCCGTCTCGCGTTCGACTTTCTCAAGCGGCTGCCCGGTCTGCTGGGCAAATATTTCATTCAGCCGGCGGCGCATTTTCAAAATCTCCTGAGCCTCGATCGCCATGTCCTGGGCGCTGCCGCGAATGCCGCCCAACGGCTGGTGCAGCAGGAAGCGGGTGTTGGGCAGCGAATAACGCTGCTTCACCGGAGGTGCGGAATATATGAGTGCCCCGGCGCTGGCGACCCAGCCGGTGCCAATGATTTTGACTTTGGGAGTGACAAAACGGATCATATCAAATATGGTGTCGCCCGATTCGACATGCCCGCCTTGAGAGTTGATGATGATCTTGATATCCTCATCGGACATGGCCGAGAGCAGTATCAACTGCTGGGTGACCCGTTCGGCCATTTTCTGATCGATTTCTCCAAAAATCAGAATAGTGCGTGTTTCCAGTAGTTTTTCTTGAAAATTTAGTTTAGGCTGTTCTTCAGCCGGTTTTTGTTCTTCATCGGTTTCAAACATAGAGCGCCTCCCTTGGCGGTTGTTAGCCAGAATTATAAACCATGCCTGCAATGCCTGGATTAACCAGCGTGTGACAGTTATGGATTGAGTTTACTTGTGTACCTTCGGATTATCATCATAAAGTGATAAGATATTTATAAGCGTTCGAATCCTTATTCATTTCCACAAAGGAGGAATATTATGCCTAAACCTGAAGGCGATGACCTTGGTTCGGTCTATAAAAAAATGGCCGCTGACAAACTCGCGGAGTTTGCCCGAAAAGTGGCGCTCGCGAAGACCAAAGCAGAACATACCGTTGCAGCGGGTGAGACCCTCAGCGGCCTTGCCTTGAAGTACTACGGCAAATCTGCGCGGGATTATTGGATGCTAATCTACGAAGCCAACAAAGCCGCGATTGGCAGCAATCCGGGCGTGATAAAAGCTGGTTCCGTACTTCGAATTCCGGAATTACCCGAGGACATGAAATAAACCATGAGCAGCGCAAATTTGGATCTTGTAAAAATGTTTAGAGCAGCGTCCAAAACGCTTGCGGCAAATAAAGAATCGCTCAACCAGGCTGATGATTACAACCACAACCATGGCGACAACATGGTGGAAATTTTCGGCACGGTCACCCGGGCAATGAATGCCAAGAAAACCGCAGCCCCGGCTGAGCAGCTGGAATATGCCAGCCAGATTCTGGCCCAAAAAGGCACCAGCGGTTCTGCGGTTGCCTATTCAGAGGGTTTAAGCCGGGCGGCCAACCAGTTCCAGGGCCGTCAGCTAAACGCAGAAAATGCCGTCGAATTGATTTCATCGCTGATGGGTTCTGGTACAGGGCAGCAGCAAACTGAC
>JAJZTR010000197.1 GCA_021848775.1 Chloroflexota bacterium
GGCCGGTCGAATTGTCTGCCACACCCGGGCCTGTGATACGGTTCCCGGCACGATCAATTGGAAGGACTTTCAGGTCGCGGTGAACCGTGTCCAGGTGAGCACTCACCAGCAAGGCTTTACCCGGCCCGCCTGCCCAGCGCGCCAGGATATTGCCAGCGGCATCCTGTTCCACAAGAGAGTAACCCAGCCTTTTAAATTCCTCGAAAAGATAAGCGGCGCGCTCTTGTTCTTGAAAAGTTGGGGCGGGAATCTGTTGAATGGCACAGATCCAATCCAGAACTTCATCGAAACTCCTTGGAGAGAGGGAGATCATGATTTGCGCACCAGAGAACGCAAGGATTCAAGTCGCATCTGCACCAGCGACGGCAATGTGTCGGTGATATAAAATGGGGTACAGCCTTCAATCACAATTGAAGCCGATATATTGCCATGCAAGGCAGCTTCCAGAGGATCGTAAGATTCACGGAACCCGGCTAAAAATCCGCCGCAAAAGGCATCACCAGCGCCAGTCGGATCAACCACATTGGAGGGGTAGGCAGGTACTGTCCAGCGGGTGCGGTGGAAATGATCATACACATATTGTCCAAAAGCACCGCGTTTAACGACCACCACCTCACATCCATAACCGGCGATAGCCTCCGCCATTTCCCATAAGTCGGTGCTGCGACCTTGAAAAAGTGAGCGCAATTTATCTTCTGATACGTGAAAAACCGTTATTCCGCGCAGCAAGCCGGGAATCTCATCCCAGAACAATGGGGTCATATAGCCGGCGCCAGGGTCTAATGTGATGGTTGAGATGCGCCCCTGGCGAAACACTGGCGGCAGAAGTTTATGGCTGAGGAAATCAAGCGGGGCGATATGGGCAGAAGTGGCATCCAAATAGTCTTCGGGGAAGTCGGTGATACGAACGGTGATGTCACCAGGCTGCACACGGCTCTCCCCCGTCGACCCTGATTCCACGTAACCCAGCAAAGATTTGGGGAAAGGAAGCCCCAGACGCGCAAAATGAGATACCGGATTGGAAAACGAGCGGGACTCGGCATCCGGGTAAGCCGCAAAAAACCGCTGGTCGACTGAATTCGGAATCGTATGGATACCACGCAGATCGAATCCGTGCTGCCCAACTTTTTCCAACCATTCTTGAGGGTAATCTTCGCCTACTCTACCGATCAACCCGATCTGATTTTCCCATAAATGCAGACCATAGGCCGCATAGAGCAGGCTGCCCCCGGGAACATCCAACGACGGTTGTCCTTTAATGGGAAGGATATAATCCCGCTGAAGTCTGCCAGCAATAATGTAGCGTAAAAATGAAGCTACTTCCATGAGTAAGGTTTCCGCCCCAAATTAAGAATAATTCAAAGTGCGCTACTTCCTGCTCAGATACGGAAAACTCCAGTAAGTTAATTTTGAGAGCAGGAGCTTGTTCTCACAGCGCCTGTCAAATATCAGTTTGTGCTCTTAATCTCGTTAGGATTGCGCAGGCACTACTTCTTGCCGCCAATATCGGCAATGAGTTTGAGCACGCCTAAAACACCCAGACCAACCTTGACGCCATCACCCGCGGTTAATTTTGGGGACTGCTGCCCTTCTTCAGCCCGCTGCACTAAAATCACAGCCGCGATAACACCAGCAACAGCGCCGAAAAGGGCTCCAAATAAGATGAATTTTTTATAGGGGGTATTCATATCAGCGCAATCCTCCAGTAAAGATGAACAATGTTTTCGTCATTTCCCGACATGCCAAAGTCGTTTCCAAAAAGTTCTCCACCCCGCCCAGCGGCCCAAGGCAGAAATTTGCGGCCGTGCAGCCTGATCAAAAAGAATTCCAACCCGAATATTAAAGATTTGAATATAGGTGTCGGCCAGGTGTGTGTAAGTGGGCAGTTTTCGCCGCAATCGGGAAATCAAGTATATCAACCCTGTAAGCGTCAGCGCAAAAAAACCACCGAAGACCATTAATGGGAGTATCAACCAGATGGTTGCGATACTCGACCACTGCGAAGCAGCGGTGGAACCGTTTGCCGTGGAGATGGACAACAGCACAACCAGTGCGATCCCCGCAAGGGCAGCCAGTATAACCGGTAGAAGAATTTGCCAGAAAACCTGGCGTTTGTGACGTAAGCCGGGTTTTATACGTGCAGCAGATCGGGAATCCATGTCCCAATTGTAGCATGGATTTTTGTGCGTAAAAACCTTGAAGCGGGTTCCTACTCATCGCCCAGGATCACGCGAATGACCTCGGCTGATATCGCCCCCTGACGCAGAATTTTCATATCCGGGATGGTGCAATCGACCACCGTTGACGGCACGCCGCCCGGGCACTTGCCACCGTCCAATACCAGGTCGATCCGCCCTCCCAATTGTTCGACCACTTCAGCCGCGGTAAGCGGGTTTTCGGCTCCGGAGCGATTAGCAGAAGTGACCGCCAACGGGCCGCTGGCCTGAAGCAGGCGCAAGGCGAAGGCGTGATTGGGCATGCGCACGCCAATGGTCGGCATGGCAGAAAGGAGTTCCGGAAGCTGCGGATGACGCGACACTACCAGGGTCAAAGCTCCTGGCCATAACCGGGCTGCCAACCGTTGCGCGGCAGGTGAAAAACCAGGCGTTATCTCATCCAGTTGTTCCACCGCTCCCACCAAAACAGCAATAGCCTTTGTCATTTCTCTGCCTTTAGCGGCATACAGGCTGGCGATCGCTTTTTCGTTTCGGTAGTCAGCAGCCAGTCCGTAGACGGTATCGGTTGGAAAAGCAACCAGACCTCCCTGTTGGATAACATTAACAGCAGTCCGAATAGCATGAGGGTGATCTGTGGGGAGGGTAATGGTATTCATAATCAGATTTCTATTGCACCTTATTTTGACTCGATCGACACAAGCCGGGGCAACCCGGCAAGATCGGTGGACAACTGAATATCAGCTTCCGGAAAATAGGAGCGGGCTAAGGCAGGGGCTGTCTCCCCCTGCCCAACCTCAATTTCAAGCAGTATCAATCCAGCTGAAGCCAGCCAGCGCGGAGCGTCCGCCAAAAGGCGTTCGATCAAACGCAAACCATCCATACCGCCATCCAAGGCCAGAGCTGGTTCCTTCTGGAAGACTTCGAGTCCGGAAAGGGTGTCAGTGGGGATGTAAGGCAGGTTGGCGCAAACCAGGTCATATGGACCGCGGCAGGCTGAAAGCAAATCGGCCTGAACCAGATGCGCCCGCGAGGACACTCCCTGGGCTGCCAGGTTGAATTTCGCCACCTCCAGAGCTGCAAACGAGGTATCGATACCGGTCACCTGCAAATCCGGCACCCGGGTAAGCAGCGTTGCGGAAATTGCCGCTGAACCAATGCCAACATCCGCTGCGTTCCGGCGGGTGGGATTTTTCGCTAACCAGCTTAGCGCGTGTTCGACCAGGAGTTCTGTCTCTGGACGGGGAATTAAAACGGCAGGAGAAACCTTGAATTGAAGACCAAAAAATTCCCAGTGCCCCAGAATATACGGCAGCGGTTCGCCTGCCAAACGACGATCCAGCAATTCTCCCAGCGAATCCAACTGAACAGCGGTCAATTCCCATTCAGGATGCGCCAATATTTTTGACCGCGGCTGGTCTAGAACAGCACCCAGGATTAATTGCGCCTCCAGGGCAGGATTCTCCACCCGCTCAAGGCGCTGGCGGGCAACGATGAGCCAGTCCCTGACCTCAGTCTTCGTTCTCTCCATGGGCGGATAGTCGTTCAGACTCGCTCTTCAGCGACATCTCGTCGATAAATAAATCCAACTCACCGTCCATAACTGCCGGTAAATTGAAAGACGAGACATTAATGCGGTGGTCGGTCACCCGGTTCTGTGGGTAATTATAGGTACGGATTTTTTCGGAGCGTTCGCCTGTGCCTACCTGCGAGCGGCGGGTTTCATCCAATTCAGACTGGCGCTTGGCTTCTTCCATTTCAAATAGACGGGCTCGTAAAATACCCATGGCTCGCAATCGATTTTGAAGCTGTGATCGCTCGTCCTGACAGGCTACAACAATGCCGGTTGGGATGTGGGTAATACGAACCGCCGTCGCATTTTTCTGGACGTTCTGCCCGCCAGCGCCGGCAGAACGGTAAATGTCGATTTTAATATCGCTGTCAGGGATTTGGACGTCCAACTCTTCGACCTCAGCCAGGACCGCCACGGTAACCGTGGAGGTATGAATCCGCCCTGAAGCCTCGGTAGCGGGAACCCGCTGGACACGGTGCACACCAGACTCGTACTTCAGGCGGGAATAAGCCCCTTTCCCCTTTACATTAAAGATGACTTCTTTATATCCGCCGATACCTATTGCATTCTCCGAGAGGATTTCGACCTGCCAGCTGCGCCTTTCCGCGTATCGGGAATACATACGAAACAAATCAGCAGCAAACAGGGCCGCCTCATCCCCTCCGGTGCCAGCCCGGATCTCAACAATGACGTTGCGATCATCTCGTTTATCCTTGGGAACCAGCATGGATCTTAATTGCTGTTCCAGTTCTTCCAGACGAGGACTTAAATCTGCCAAATCCATCAGCGCCAATTCACGCAGATCAGCGTCTTCAGTATTTTCCAATTCGCGTGCCTGATCCAGACGTTCACTTATCGAACGGTACGCCTCAGCCT
>JAJZTR010000198.1 GCA_021848775.1 Chloroflexota bacterium
ATTGAGTCCTTCGGTAACCAGAATATTCCCAACCATCAGGTTGGCAACATTGTGCGTATGCCCGGCGATAATCATATCGACAGAAGTATCCTGCAATCCTTCGGCGATGGTCACAATCGGACCATCCCAGTCAACGCCAGGCACAGCATCGACTGTATTTCGCCCCACGGCCACACCTTCGTGGATGACCACAATTTGCACTCGCACACCCATGCGCGACATCCATTCCGACTCCGCCTTGATGCGTTCCACCGCTGGGAGGAAACTCAAACCGGCAGTCGCTCCAGCTGAGACGAGCTCGGGTGTGCTTTCGAGGGCCGCACCGATAACACCTACATTGACACCGTTCACAGAAAAGATCTTGCTTGTATTCACCCACGGCGGTGTCATGCCGGTAACTTCGTCGACAATATTCACTGCCAGGAAGGGGAAGTCTGCGCGTGCCTGGTGGTCTAACAATCTCGACAAACCGTAATCGAATTCATGGTTGCCGTAGGAGGTCGCATCCAAACCCCAGGCATTTTCTACATCAATTGCCGGGGCGTCCTGCAGCAAGCCTGAATTGGACGGTGATGCTCCAACATTATCACCAGCCGCCAACAACAATGCCGGACCCGGCAGGGCAGCTGCGTCCTCGCTGAACAGCGTACCAAGGATCGCAGCACCGCCAATCCGTACATTGACACCATCCATGGTCCTAGCCATCGGTTCCAGCTGCCCATGGAAATCGTTAAGCCCGATCACAGTGACCGTTTTCAATCGGCTGCCGCCGTCAAATATTTCAGTCAGGACACGCCCTTGAGAATGCTGCGGCATGGGTACCTTCAACAGGTATGCAATGGTTGGGGCAAGGTCGATGGTTCGAAGGTTGTCAAACGCACCCTTGCCAATAGCCTGACCACCGGCGAGGAAAGTCGCGCGCATGTTAACATTGGCTTCCAGATTTTGCACATCTGGAATATAGCCGTGCTGCCCAAAGAAGGCGGAGAGCGCCACCATAGTTCCTGGGGTGGCTGCATCAAACTGGTACGGCGGGTAAGAGAACGCCACGATATCCCCAGTACGGGTGGGGTGTGCCATATTAGCTGTGCTTCCCGGCCCATTGGGGATGTAGCGTGCTTCTTCTTTTGTGAAGACACGATCTATGACCATCCATTTTTCAGGCATCCCATCGCCGGTCCAATCGTTTGGATCCGCCAGCGAAGAATATGCAGCTTTTATTGCTGCCACGGTCGCTGCATAGTCATTGGCAGCCACTTGCTGCAACCCGCCTGCCGGATCACGACCAGCCAGGTTTAAGTAAATCTGGACCGTACCGCCAGCCCAACAGGCTTTTGCCTTGCCGATGGTTTCGCCTGATGCCGTGCTGCAGTTGGACGTCTGAGGTTTGGAAAGCAGACCCATATCAACCAGGACTTTGCTGGCATCGATAGCCAGGAACTGCGGGGCAAAACCATGGTCGGATGAAACAAAGGTGGTTACTTTGTTGGGCATGAAGGATTGGATTAGCGCCAGAGTTGAATCAGCACCAGTATATGCCCGTACCAGGTACCCTTCCCTCTTGTCAACCAATCCATCCGGTGTACCATTGACCTGCACATCATCATACGCAGGGTTCGGCTCACCGTTTGGCAAAGACTCGGTCACCAGAGAAAGGAACTGGTGTTGAAATTCATCCGTAATTGGATACCCGCCCAGAACAAAGTCCGGTTCGTATTTTTGCATGATGTACTCGATGATGGGATGATAAGCCTTCTCCCAGGCAAGCCCCTGTTCAACATAAGTGTCTTCAGAAACGATCCCTGCCTCGAGGATGGCGTAATCAGCGGCGGTGGAAGGCGGGAACATTACAGCGACAAATTCTTCAAAATCGCCGGTGAATCCGGGTTCGCCAGGCCAACCTGGCCAGGAAGCATTTGCACGCGCGACCGAAGTGTGGAACAACCTTACCATCGATAAATCAGGTGTCAGTTCCTCAACCTTTATTAAGAACCCGGCGGTCTTCCCATTATTAGGTCCGCCAACGATTTTGACTTTTACATCGCCCCACTCCCCTTTCTCCAAGGTGGCAACCCCATCAGCGCCATCTTTGGTGGGGGAAAATAAAACCAGGTCGTAATTCATAACCAGGTCATCGGTAGAATCGTAGATATAGGCATTCAAGCCATATTTATCCACACCGAAATCCAAGACCCGCAGCCGCATCTCCATAGCTGGACTGTAACTTGTCGGAACATTCGACCACCCCGACGCTGGAACAGGTGCTGCACCCGCGAATGGGGCTCGTCCGGCAAACCCGGCCGGGTGATCATATTGCAGCCCGAACGCAGCAACAAAGCCAGCCAAATCGAAGGGGCTTATGTAATTGGTGGCAATTCCGCGTCCGGAATAGAACCTGCGGTAGTCAACCGTAGGCCCTTGAATCACTGCATTTCGACCGCCAGCCCACTCGATTTGAGCCACCTTTTTACCGGCTCTTTCAGCAGATTGTGCGATTGTCTCAGCTTGGATCACGCCTGTATCAAAAGCCGCGGTCCGGCTTGAGAAGTTTGCGTTGTTTTTATGAAAAGTGTTGTTGGTTGACCCATGCACCCCTGGCCAGGCACCGGTCGACAGGCTGTACCAGCCTGATCCGGTATTGGGGGGAGCCTGGGTTAGCAGGCCATACCCACCCGCCTGCACGCCGGTTCGGAACATGGATTCAAAAACAGGCACTGATCCCTGGGCAGCATACTTTTCTGCCAAATCCTGGCGCAACCCGTCAGCCGCAAAGAAAACGAGTTTATCCGTTGTTGGCTGATTGACTGCAGACGCTACAGCCAACGGTGCCGCTGCTGTAAGCAACAATGCTCCAACGATTGCCGCGACAACCAATACCGTAAATCCGCGACCATTACGATTTATAGCCATAACCCATTCCTTTCATTGAATCAATTGTTGGATACGTTTAAACCTGATAACAGGTAACATCGCTGCGATGAAACTGCATTATTCGACCTGTATTGTGTGAAAGTTCAGCTGCCAGGTCAAACCAAACAAAAGAAATTAAAATAAGCGAAACCAACTGAGTGGCCAGTTTCGCTTTAGCTCCCCATCGGATTGCCTTAAAATAACAAGGCTGTGCGACCAAGTCAACCCGCGGCTTCTTGCTTCCACAAATAGATATTAACAAATATGATGAATTTAGTCAACTTAATAGATTTACAGATTACGCATTTGCCACCGGAAAAAAATAATAATAGGCAATATGAATAACAAAGCAATTTGTAAGATTTTCTACAAACAGCCTCCTGCCAACCATGGCACCAACGAAAAGCGCAGATTTTGCGAAACCCACCCAAAAAAATAGTTTGGACCGATATATGCCAATCCTCTCTAAACAAATTTCCGTAACGGAATTAAATAGATAAATCTCGAAAAATCCTCGTTGTCTTAAATGGAACTGGATTTCAAAGGTCAATTTCCGTGTAAAATTCGCCGAACAGATTTCCTCTTGAGGAAATCCTTTTTTCTAGATATAGTATTTGCAAAGCGATCTCTCAATTTTGTTGAACATTGAAACTGGTTCTCAAAGAGGCTCATCACCTAAAAGTCAACAAATTGACCAACCTAAGGAATTCGATTTACCAGGCTATATTAATGGAAACTGACAAAATTCTCGAAAAATTCACGCGCCAGATGCGGATAGAGATGTCTTTTCCAGATATGGAAAAAGAAGTCTCTGCCAGGGTCGTTCGCTTTTCCCGTCCGGCTCCCGGTATGAGCCAGATTCTTTACGCCAGGCTGGATGAAGATACAGCAGATGCCGAAATCCAGAGTCAAATTGATTCCTTCACGGGTAGGGAGTTACCATTTTCCTGGAAAGCATACGGCTATGATACCCCCTCTGACCTGGTGGAACGACTTGCCAGGCATGGGTTTACACCAGATCCGCCTGATGATGTCATGGTGCTGGATATGGTCGATACGCCATCCACGCTTCTTGCGCCACCGGCAGGAGCTGTGCGTCAAATCGAAGCCAGACATCTGGGAGATGTCGTGCAGGTGTTGGAAAATGTCTGGGGTGGAAATTTTAATTGGGTCTACCAACGTCTGGGAGCCCACCTGGCAGTTCCCGATTATTTAAGCATCTTCGCCGCTTATATCGATGGCCAGCCCGGTTGTGCAGGTTGGATTTATTATCATCCAGGAAGTGAATTTGCCAGTTTATGGGGCGGCAGCACGGTCCCAACGATGCGTAATAAAGGTTTGTACACGGCAATTCTGGCTGCGCGAATCCAGGAAGCACGCAACCGGGGCATTCGCTATCTGGTGACAGATGCCAGTCCAATGAGCCGCCCGACCCTGGGTAAGTTCGGCTTTTTCCAGCTGACAACTGTCGTCCAATGCGAATATACCGGTCCTTAAGCCGCTGAGGTTTGGTTATTTACTGGCTCACCTACTTCCGTTTCAATCCCGGAAGGACGATCGATTGGCAGGTTTATATGCTTCTACCGTACGATGGTAGGCAGGAATACTTTAATCGGTAGATCGATCAATGTATAGACGGTAAGCGTTATCGAATCGCTGCTGACAGCCCCCGCCGTAATTTGGCCAGC
>JAJZTR010000199.1 GCA_021848775.1 Chloroflexota bacterium
GATCTACAGGCTGCTCAAGGCCGCAGCCAGGTCGGCCAGGACGCGCGCAGTGTTTTCATCTCCGGCAGCCAAGGCAAGTTGCGCCTGGGAAGCCAGACTCGCCTGCGCGGAAGCGTCACCCAGCAGCGCCAGCCGCCGACGAGCCCGCACGGCCTCCTGATCGGCCTGATACGCCTGGGCAATGGTCAGGCGGTAGTGGCTTTTATTCTCTGCGGCCAGTGCGGATGGGGGGTTATCGGTGTAGCGGACCGGGCTGATTACCAGCGATACGAGCAGCCCGACAACAAGACCAAGGATCAACCCGGTCAGCAAATACCAGGGGAACTGGCGCGGTCCTTCATCGGTTTCGTAATAATCGTTATCGCTCATGGCGCGGCGCTCGGCTGGACAGTTGCATAGGATTGCAGCGCGGTGAAAAGGTTTGCCAGCGCCAGCATATCTGCCTGGGTGTACCCCAGATCTTGCCCGGTCAGAATGGCAACCTGGACATGCTCCAGCGCAGGGCGGCTGCCAAGGAATTGCAAACGGACCGCAGCCTCAGCGACATTGCCGTCCTTTGCGTAGATTTCGGCCGCCATCAACACATAATCAGACTGGAAGTCGGCGCGCAGGCTTTCCGGTTCCGCTGCCGCAGAGCCGGCCGGGGGAAAGAACACCCAGCCTGCCAGCAGTCCGGCGCCCACGCCGAACGCAATGGCAATTGAAAACCAGAGGATACGCTGTGTGCGCACGAATTACCGGCTCTTGAGCATGGGGATGCGGATGCCGCGTTCTTCGGCGGCTTTGATGGCTTCCGGGTAGCCGGCGTCGGCGTGACGCACCACGCCCATGCCGGGATCGCTGGTGAGAACGCGCTCCAGGCGGCGGGCAGCGGCCGGCGTGCCGTCGGCGACGATGACCATGCCGGCGTGCTGCGAAAACCCGATACCCACACCTCCTCCGTGATGGAAGGAAACCCAGGTGGCGCCGCCCGCGGTGTTGATCAGCGCGTTCAATATCGGCCAGTCAGACACGGCATCGGTGCCGTCCAGCATGGATTCGGTCTCGCGGTTTGGCGAAGCCACGGAACCGGCATCCAGGTGGTCGCGTCCGATGACGATGGGAGCTTTGACGATCCCCTTGGCGACCAGCTCGTTGAACTTCAGCCCGGCTTTGACCCGCTCGCCATACCCCAGCCAGCAGATCCGCGCCGGCAGCCCCTGGAAAGGGACTTTTTCGCGGGCCATTTTTAGCCAGCGCTGCAGGTGAACATCATCCGGGAATAATTCCATCACCGCCTCATCGGTGCGGTATATGTCTTCGGGGTCGCCGGAAAGCGCCACCCAGCGGAAGGGACCTTTGCCCTCGCAGAAAAGCGGCCGGATATAGGCCGGGACGAATCCAGGAAAGTTGAAGGCGTCTTTGACGCCGGTGTCATAAGCACGCTGGCGCAGGTTGTTGCCGTAATCGAACACCTCGGCGCCGCGGCGTTGGAACTCGAGCATAGCCTCCACGTGCCGCGCCATCGATTGCAGCGAGCGACGCTCATACTCCTGCGGATCCTGCTTACGCAGATCATCTGCTTCCGATACGCTTAGGCCGCTCGGCACATAAAAAAGCACGTCGTGGGCGGGGGTTTGATCGGTGACCACGTCCGGGGTGACGCCGCGCAGCACCAGTTCCGGGTAGATGTCAGCGGCGTTAGCCACCAGCCCGATCGAACGCGGTACGCCGCGCTTTGTATACTCTTCAACCAGTGTCATGGCCTCTTCCAGGGTGTCCACCACATCGTCGATGTAGCCGATTTCCTGACGGCGGCGGGCGCGCGCCGGGTCCACTTCCACCACCAGCGCGACACCTTCATTCATCGTGACGGCCAGCGGCTGGGCGCCGCCCATCCCGCCCAATCCGGCTGTGAGTACGAATTTACCTTTGAGCGACGGCCAGCCTTTTTGAACTGCCAGGGCAGCCAGGGTTTCATAAGTGCCCTGCAGGATGCCCTGGGTGCCGATGTAGATCCAGGAACCAGCGGTCATCTGGCCATACATGATCAATCCGCGGGCTGCCAGGTCATCGAAATGCTGCTGGGTAGCCCAATGCGGCACCAGATTCGAATTGGCAATGAGCACCCGCGGTGCGTCGGGGTGAGATTTGAACACCGCCACCGGTTTACCCGATTGCACCAGCAGGGTCTCATCGTCTTCCAGGTCACGCAAAGTTTCGAGTATGGCATCGAAGGCTTCCCAGCTGCGGGCAGCCTGACCGCGCCCCCCATAAACCACCAGATCCAGCGGGCGTTCAGCCACCTCCGGATCCAGATTGTTTTGGATCATGCGATAAGCGGCCTCCGTCAACCAGGACTTGCAGGTGAGCTGCGTTCCACGCGGGGAGCGAACCGTTCGAGGATCAGACATTGAACCGCCTCCAATAAGCATTGTGGTAGATTGGTCTCATAATTTTACTTCAGTTTAAGCTGGGTCGAAACGCAGCGACAGGGTTGCATAAAAAACGAGCCGTGCGCGGTTACCCGCTCACGACCCGCTCATACCATTCAATTTGATTGTGGTGCTATTTTCCTTCTGGCTGCCTGCCGACACCCGGAAAGCGCGGAACGGCTGGGAATACATCTTCAGGTTCATTTGGACGCACCCTTTGCTCCATCTCGCTAATCACCTGCCGCTGGCGGTAAATGATGTTTTTGAGCACATCGCCAATAGAAATGACCCCAATCAACTTCTCGTTTTCCACAACCGGCAGGTGCCGTACGCGTTTTTCGGTCATCAATTCCATGCATTCTTCAATCGTCTGATCAGGATGGATGGTGAAGACCTCGGAGGTCATGATCTCACGAACCAGGGTGTCTCGCGAGGTGCGGCCCTGTAAGATGACCTTGCGGGCGTAATCCCGTTCGCTGATGATGCCGACCATTTTTTCATCCTTGGTCACCAACAACGCGCCAACTCCCTTGGTTGCCATCAAGCGTAATGCTTCAAAAACGGTTTCATCGGGCGAGATTGTCCAAATAAAATCACCCTTGAGCTGCAAAATATGCCGGACCTGATGCATCAATGCCTCCTTTTCAATTTTTTTACATGACAATAATATCCTGTTATTTTATATCTCACTTTTGCTTTTCGTACCACTATTTTTTATCAATTGGATAGAAATTGAGAGGTTTAAATTGAAAGTTTATTTACGGTACCCGCCCCAATAAGCATTCTTGCCGCGGTGTATGCTTTATAATTAGCTGGCTTTGATATCGGCCAGCGCTGATTGCGGTACTCATACAGGAAAATAGCACATTCAATGGGCGGGAGAGAACCATGGATTGGAATTCATTTCGTCGGGAATTGGATCGCCCTATACCCGCCTGCTTTGAACCTCTCCCCTGAGGACCATCATGCTCTTGTATCTGCTATCCCTTGTCATCCTCTTATTCTCAAGCCTTTTTCTGATTTCTTTATTCAAGCCGACCGGTAAAATTGCCGCGGTTATTGGCTGGTACCTGCTGGGTTTTTCGCAGGTGGTGCTGGTTGAACTTGTGGGTCATTTTTTCTCCTGGTTGAACCAACCCTGGCTCATCCTGCTTATCCAGACCGTGTTTCTGGGAATCAGTTGGCTGCTGTGGAAACTGTTCAAGCAGCCGCGGTTGGGCGGTGTCCTGTTCCTGCACAATTTTGATGACACCCTGGCCGGCTGGGCTGACGCCTGGGAAGGCCGGGTTGAAAACATCCTGTTATCGGTATTTTCGATTTTCATGTACGGATATTCCTTCTTCCTGGGCTGGAAGGTTGCGCCTAACACCTATGATTCGGTCACGACCCATGCGGTGCGGGTGGTGTACTGGCTGCAGCACGGCAACCTGCTTCCGTGGAACTCTCCGCGTTATACCCAATTAAGCTATCCGGTCAATGCTCAATTACAGATGCTGTGGTCGGCGCAATTTCTCCATTCTGACAAATTATTTTTCATGGTGCAGTACCTTGGCGCAATCACCACCATTCTGTGTGTGATCGGTATTGCCCGGCTGATGAAATTTACCCGCGCGCAGTCCTTGTTCGCCGGATTGATTTTTGCCACCTTCCCCCTAATCTGGATGCAATCCAGCACGACGCAAAACGACCTGATCGCCGCCGGGCTTTTTCTTCCGGTCATCTATTTTTTCCACCTGGGCATCGAACGCCGCCAGACATCCATGCTGGTGCTCTCCGGTATTGCGCTGGGATTGAGCATGGGTACCAAACAAACCTTGTTCTTCTATCTGCCGGGCCTGGCTTTGCTGGTCGGGTTGGTGTGGTTCAAGTACCGCGGCGCTGTTTCCCGCATGATCCTGACCTGGGCTGCCGCCAGTCTGGTCAGCTTTGCAGTCCTCAGCAGTTTTATCTATATTCAAAATACGGCATATTTTGGACACCCCCTGGCATCAGAGGAAGCCCTGGAATCCGCGGTGGGGGGTACCGATGCGGAGCAGGCGCTGGGCAACCTTTCCTTTAACACGCTGCGGCTGGTGTATCAATCTCTTGACAACAGCGGTCTACCTTATCCGTTCGGCGCCTACTTTGCGGCTGGCAAAGACCGCACACTGGGGGAACTGC
>JAJZTR010000200.1 GCA_021848775.1 Chloroflexota bacterium
GGTGTGCGATCTCATTCAACGGATCAGCCTTCAATAACAAGCGGCTGGTCTCCATGGCACTGGTGAAACGGTTGCTGCTCAAATAATGGGTTATGAGTTTAGTCAGCGCTCTTAAATAGTAAGCTTCCAGCCTATAGCGCTCTTCCAGACACCAATCCTCATATACATTGGAAAGAAAACTCCCGCGGTACAAGTCAATCGCGTTTTGCAACTTCTGCGGCGCCCCCTGGGTAGCTGCTTTTTCAAATTCCGGCACATCCATCCAGCATTCCACCTGCGGTGCCCAGGTGACAGTACTGCTCGTCGTGACCAGCAAATCGTCCGGGTTAAGACCGGTTTCCTTAAATACGGATCGGATTTGCCAGAGGGCTGTGTGCAAACTGCGGCGGGCATTGACGCGCGGGCGGTCAGGCCAGAAGAGCTCAGCCAGGTGCTCCCGGCTCAATTCTTTTCCAGAATGAACGGCCAGATAGCCCAATAGCCCCACTGCTTTTTGGGTCGGCAGGACCGGTAATATGTTTCCGGCGACGGATATTTGTAATATTCCCAACAACCGGATCTGCAACACAGGATTACCCTTTTGATCCCACGAATTAACTTTCCTGACCCAACTATTACCAATTGTTAATCAAATTGTAACATTAGTATCTTGCTAATTTACATTCATTAATCAATTTTGTCAATTTTTTACTGATTTTTGCAGTCTTTTTGCACTTCTCCGCTTATGCTTACATCGACAAGGCAGTAGAGAGGGTGTCTTATGGAATTTTTATCGAAACATGAGTTAAGTTCGTTTGTGATTCGATTGTGGAATGATGACGATCACGGTCATTGGCGTGGCCACATTACACACATCCAAAGCCGCCAGGGTTGCTATTTCCTTACCATGAGCCAGATGGAAGACTTCGTTTCGAGGTTTTTCTCGACCATGCAAGAAGAAACCTCGCAAGCTGCCCAATCAACCACTGCTGCTTCAACCTAAACCGGTGATGCAAGCTGTGAAATCCTCGAGAATAGACGCAAATTGCCTACTTATGGATTAGAGGTTCGGTTTTTGTAATTTGGATTTTTATTGTTATTCATGGATAGAGATTGCATAAGGAGGGTGACATGGAACATTTGGTTAATATTCAAAATCAATTAGCCCATAAGGCTAGTTTATCCAATAGTACATCATTTCTCGATGGGGCAACCCTTGAAAGCGGACTTCTTAATATTTATCGCCAACGGCCGCGTGTTTCTGTCATCATTCCAACATTAAATGAAGCCAGGAATCTACCGCTGGTGCTGCCGTATCTGCCGATAGCCTGGATCGATGAGGTGATTTTAGTGGACGGCCGCTCCACCGACAATACTGTAGAGGTTGCCCACACGCTGCTCCCCACCATCAAAGTAGTGATGGAGCAAAAGAAAGGTAAAGGCGCTGCCATGAATGCCGGCTACCGCGCTGCGACCGGCGAAATTCTGATTGTGGTGGATGCTGACGGGTCCAATGACCCCCGCGAGATTCCGCGCTTTGTGCAAGCTTTGATGATGGGCGCTGACATGGTCAAAGGCAGCCGGTTTGCACACGGGGCCGGTACTACTGACATGCCCTTTATACGGCAGCTTGGCAATCGTTTCTTCACGATCACCTGCAATGTACTGTTTGGCACCCATTGGACAGATTTGTGCTATGGATACCATGCATTCTGGCGGCATTGCCTGGAAGTGGTGGATGTCTCAGACACGCCTGGCTTCGAGATCGATACCGCACTTTACCTGCGAGCTGCGCGCGAACAGTTGCATGTAACCGAGGTGCCCAGCTTTGAGGGCTACCGCTTTTTCGGCGTCGGCAAGCTTCAGACGATCCCTGATGGCTGGCGGGTTTTGAAAACGATTGTGCGCGAGCGCTTGAAGAAAAGACCTACCCCGGAATCCAACCGCTATCTGGGATTTCGCGGGCTCAAACCGGTTTTGGAATACGCCGGGACGCCGAATATTATTTCCGCCCCGGAAGTTAATTTGCAACTGCTCCGGACGATTGGAATGATCTTATCGGCCGGTTACAGCCTGAATGAACTCATGACGCAGGTTTTGCACCTTTCGCTCCAGGCGATGAACGCTGTAAGTGGCAGTCTGCTCATCCTGGATGAAAATGGCCAGGTGGCGGATGTCTGCATGGTTTACGGCGATAAAAAAGTATCCGCATCAGAAAAAAACGTGTCCGAATTATTGGACCAGGGCGTGGCAGGCTGGGTCTTGCGCAATCGCAAACTTGCGCTCATTGCCAACACCAACGAAGATCCCCGCTGGCTGCCGCGAACCTGGGAACAAGATATGCCGCGCTCTGCAGTCGCAGTGCCGGTTGCGCTCACCGACAGCCGTCTGGGGATTTTGACACTGGTCCGCTTGCAGGAGAATCAGTTTACCTCGGATGACCTTAAATTACTGGAGAGCCTGGCAATGCCAGCGTAATCTGAGACGGATCGACAGAGATCATGAATCCTTTTATAAGCCGATTTTCCGTCATCGTTTGTGCGTACACCGAACTGCGGTGGGATGACTTGCTCAACGCAGTGGACTCTTTGCACGCACAAACGCATCCTGCTACTGAAATCATTCTGGTGATAGACCATAATCCAGCTTTATATGAACGCGCTCAGGCTCAGTTTCCTGACCTTACCGTGGTGACGAACACTGAAAAACGCGGCCTGTCCGGTGCGCGCAACAGCGGGATCGCTGTGGCCCACGGGGATATAATCGCCTTCATGGATGAAGATGCGGTTGCGGATACTGAATGGCTGGAACATCTGGACGCCGGATTTTTGGATCCAAAAGTCATTGGAGTCGGCGGCGCGATCATTCCCTGGTGGATCGCAAAACAACCCACCTGGTTCCCCGAGGAATTCAACTGGGTAGTTGGCTGTACTTACCGCGGCATGCCAGAGATAGCCAGCCCGGTTCGTAATTTAATTGGCTGCAACATGGCTTTCCGCAGCGAGGTTTTTAGCCAGGCAGGCGGTTTCCGCAGCGAGATCGGACGGATTGGTACTTTTCCAGCCGGATGTGAAGAGACCGAATTGTGTATCCGGGCAAGCCAAATCTTACCCGACCGTCTCTTCCTTTTCGACCCAATGGCACAGGTTCACCATCGGGTGCCGGCAGCGCGCACCAAATTACGGTATTTCACCGACCGTTGTTATGCCGAGGGGTTATCCAAAGCCCTTGTTTCGCGTCTGGTTGGCGCTCAAGACGGGCTTTCTTCGGAGCGTTCCTACACTTTCAATACTCTCCCTCGCGGCGTGCTGCGCGGGCTGAAAGACGCATTCGTGCGGGGGCAACGGTCCGGCTTTGGCCGGGCTGGAGCCATTATTCTCGGTCTGGGATTTACCACCGCAGGCTATCTTGCCGGGCGGTTGATGCTGTTGCGAAACAAAAACAGACCGATCGCTGCGCAGAATTTATCGTTAGGTCAGGCATAATTATTTTTTAGGAGTTTCAAGTTCCATGACCATCACAGCAAGCGACGATACCCAAGTTGAAATCAACATGTCAGTTAAATCGAACGGCCATTCGAACGGGTTGACGCCAAAATGGTATGAATTTGATCTGCATGGGGTCAGCACATTTCGCGTGGAAGCTTCATCGGGGATTGCGACCCTCTTCAAGGATATGTTTCGTCCCTTCCTGGCAGAAGGGTTGGAACATTTCGATCTAACCATAAACGAAGCCTTTGAACCATTGATCGACGGGGCCTACGGGGAGGCCCACGGAGAATCCGACTTTTACTACAACGACCATGGCGTCTATATCGAAAAACCGGATGTCCAGATTTTTGTGGATGAAGCTGGCATGCGTTTGCACGGCAAGGGCGAATTGCTGGTGATGGCGGTACCGCTGATTGACCGGCTAATGGTGCAACACGGCGCTGCCATGCTGCATGCGATGACGGTGGATTACAAAGGTCACGGCATTCTCATGCCCGCATGGGGCGGAACCGGCAAGACCAGTACCATGTCGAAATTGGTCAAGACCCCGGGCTTTGCTTTTATGGGTGACGACTGGACTTTCCTTACGCGCCAGAGTGATTTACTTGGCTTTGCAAAGCCATTGTTCATCAAGCCATACCATCGCACGCTCTACCCGCACCTGTTTACCAAGGCGCACAAACCATTGGTACCGGTGGCTCTTTCAAAGCCCATCTCGCGCCTCACCACCCGTATTCATCCGTACATTATCCGTTTCCCACGTCTGGCTTCGCTCGTTCGAAAATGGTCGCCCGAACACATGATGGTGCATCCGGATCAAGCCTTCCCAGACTCCCCAATTTCCACCGGGGCTCCGCTGGCCGCATCGTTGTTCGTCGAGCGGTTTGAAGGTGATTCCATTGAACCACAATTTTACGAAAAAGATGCGCGTTGGATGGCCACCAAACTCATCGGGAATTTCTTCTCGGAACTGCCGCGTTATTCCCGGCTGGTCATGACTACCCTTGGCGCTTCAGGCATCATCCCCATTGAGCAATCGTTCCGTGAGAAAGAAGATATTCTTCTTAAGGCGCTGGCTGGAAAACCGGCCTTCTACCTCCGTGT